>JBATEC010000065.1:0-34047 GCA_049663825.1 Methanothrix sp.
CCTCAGCTTCTGGATGATTATCGCTTCGGCATTCTCTATCAGTGTGATGCTCTGCGCCCTGTGCCTACCGCTTTTCACAATAACAACCGGCCCCTGCATCTTTCGAGCCTCGGCGTAGATCTTTGCACCGTGCAATGCATCTCCCTCTTCATAGCAATCCATCAAACGGCCTCCAGACGGCCCTCTTTCTTCAGCTCGGCAGTTATGCGACGCACCAAATCAAAATCCAGCTCCAGATCCTGAGAGATCTCATCAGGATAAGCCTCATGATTTCTCTGGAAATATCCTATGATCTCCTTTTTTGCCGTCTCATAATCCACATCACGGCATTTTATCACTTTTATGGCAGCCAGCTTGTCACGGATTGCTTCTCTGACGAAGTTCGATGCGTTGAGATAGACACCGGCATCAATCAGATCCTGAATCTGCGTCAGCTCGCTGCGCGTGATCTTCGATCCTATAACGCATCCCTGCGATTCCTTCGGTTTTATTGCACTTGCCATGGGTTAAATTAGGTTAACTTTGGCTAAAATACTTTTCCCAGGAGATTTAATTGCCAGCCACTACACCGTCCCGCACCCGCTATCCGGGAAGCTCTTCTCGAAGATCTCCCTCTCCGGCGCCACCTCTGCGAAGATCTGCGCCTGGAAGTGCTGCACCTCGGTATCCTCATCCAGCCAGGCATCGGACGGCAGCCCCGCCTTGACGCGGGTCTGGGAGAGAAACTCCTGCGAGTCGAATCCCCACTCCGGGGCCACCTGGGGCAGGAGCAGGGCCGAGAACGGCCCTTTGGAGACGATCAGCCCGTCCCTGCCAATCACCACCAGCTGCGGCAGCTTTTCTTAGTCTGCGTGCAGACTTCAGGTTTGGTAAGAATTTAAGGCTTGGCGAACCATGTGCTGATATATTCCACATTTTCTAGACCACTCACAAACATGTGTTGGAAATAAGCAGCGGCTCCAAACGTAACAAGCAAAAGAACCAAAAAAGCTAGAAGATCCTCTTGTCCTATCCCCCTGCCCATCTGCCTTTCTCTCTGGATCTGTTGAGTAGCTTCGGCTATCATCTCGTTCACCACTTTCTAGGTAGTCTAATAATATAACTAATAATTATTAATGTTATCGGTTGATGTGGCTGAGTGCTTACTTGCATCCCTGGCCGAAGGGCTAAGAAGTACGTATAACTTACAATTCCATCCATCCCACTTCTGACCAGATCCCAACAAGTCAAAAAGTGCTTCTGCCTATCTGATTATTCCAGACGCTATAGAATATTTTATCGACAATTGCCCGTTATCGAAAAAGCAACATCAGACCTTACGAGGTCGAAAGCATATTTATAAAATTATGCTGGCCGCTTATATCGGCCAGGAAAGTTGTAGATCTAAATGCGTGCAACTTGCGATCCTATGAAGTCTCCTGTAAGCATTAGTGATGGTTCTCCTTTTCATAGGCAAGAGCCTCGGCTTTGTCCTTGTTAATCGTGCCTTGTTGGTGGTTCGCTGGCGAGTAGATCGTATAGACCTTCAATGGCTCTGATTTCGAGCAGTTGATGATATTATGCTCCGTTCCCGCGGGGATGACGACCGCAGAGCCATTTTCGAGATTATGCTCTGTGCCATTCAAGATAGCCTCCCAATTCCTGCCTCTCCTTTTCATAGGCGAGAGCCTCGGCTTTGTCCTTGTTAATCGTGCCTTGTGGGTGGTTCGCTGGCGAGTAGATCGTATAGACCTTCAATGGCTCTGATTTCGAGCGGTTGATGATATTGTGCTTCGTCCCTGCGGGAATGACGACCGCAGAGCCATTTTCGAGATTATGCTCTGTGCCATTCAAGATAGCCTGCCCAATTCCTGCCTCGACTCTGACGAATTGATCTACGTCTTTGTGAGTCTCCATACCAATGTCCTCACCAGGCGCGATCGACATTACAACCAGCTGGCTGTGAGGTCCTGTAAACAGGACTTCGCGGAAATAAGTATTCTCCAACGATTTTTTTCTATATTAACCACGTATCCATCCATGGATCCAGCAGGAACTGTAATGGTGCTGGCCATGCCATTGGCCGTCACATTTATGGTCACATTATTGGTCGTATTGTTCATCGGAGTTTTGCTCATTGAATCGGCGGAGTTTGCTGAAACAGCAATAAGTGCCAGCGTTATAAGCAGCAGCGACGACATGCTCAAAAAGTTCTTTTTGCATAGGGATTTCATTTTTTTCCAACTCCTTTAAAGGAACTAATTAGTAATATATGTGAGGACTCCTATTTACCACATTCGTCGGGTGTTTTTGAGAACTGTGCGTTCTACGGAATTTAAGGATCTCAGTAAAAAGGCTCGAGGAAGCTCACCGGATATTCCAATTATACAAAAGCATATAGAAAATTTAAGAAATTCATTGGAGGAGACGCGCAGAAAGCTAATAGAGAACTAAGTTGAGTCGCTTCGCGCTTAGAGACCTGCTAAATGTACCGATGCAAGGCAAAAATGGACGGAATGCGACGGATTGCATAGAAAAAAGAGAACATTCCCAAGCCCGCCGCCAGGATCAGGCAGGATGAAGCGGGCAGGTTCAAGGCCGAAGCCGAAGCTGAAGGGAGCCGCCGGGCTTGAGGACTGCCATGTATGGCAAATGGAGAAGGTAAGGGCCACAAAGAAGGGCCCTGAGAACTACACCTACTAGATGACCAACCTGGTGGGAAGGCAGCAGTAATTTGAGTCCGCTCTTTTATTTATTAAATTTATATGTGTATAGCTTATTACGCTTTAGCATTTTGATACCAAAATCGTTTTATTTAATTACCTACAACTGTACCTAGAATCACAAAATGAGGATTAAAAATAGGGTAAATTTAGTAAAAGCTAGCGATTTTAAAGATGCCAAGGTGAAGAACAGGGCAAACGAAGATCTTGGCAAGATCGATGATTTCATGATACATCTCGATTCAGGCAAAATAGCATATGCCGTTCTATCCTTTGGTGGCGTATTAGGAATCGGCAATAAGCTCTTTGCTGTTCCCTGGCCCGCCCTATCTCTGGATAGAGATAGGCGCGAGTTGATTCTGGACGTTGATAAGGAGAGGCTGAAGAATGCTCCTGGATTTTATAAGGATAGCTGGCCAGATATGGCAAACACCGAGTGGGGAGAAAACATTCATAAATTCTATGGCCAGACATATTCTCCCACCGATTGGCAGAGATAAGTGAACGGAGTGGGGTGGGGCAATGCCCTCTTTCAATTATTTACTCTATTTTAGTCTTGCAGGGTTTGGGCCGGACCAAAGAGAACCCTTGAGTGCATGCAACCTGCAAATTTTTATCCTCGTTTTTCGTTTATTTTCTATATCCGCAAGCCGCAAGATGTTTTTATAAATACCAATCCGACCTCGTAATGTCCGGGTGCGCGCTATGAGGTTTGCCCTCCAAAGAACCGTTATCTGTGGCCTGGATTGATCGCTGTGAGGAGATCGATCAAGTCAACTTGTGCATAATTTCATAGTGTGCGGAATGGGCGGCAGCCAGAATTGGATTTAGGCCGATTTGAGGCGAGCCGAAAAGGTTGAATAAGATAGTGCGTGTAACTTGCGCTCTTTGGCTTAGTCTTGCTTTCGCCATAAAGAGACCTAGTTTTCGCAGCGTCGCAAGCTATCGATCCCGGTACAATTAAAAGTGGGTACGTGCCAGTATGTATAAGGTCCTTCTGAAAAGGATGATGCCACCAATTGGTGGACGTGACGAAGTAAGGAGTGGTTCACTCCATTGCCCTCACTACACCGTCCCGCATCCTCTCTCAGTGAAGCTCTTCTCGAAGACCTCTCTTTCCGGGGCCACCTCAGCGAAGATCTGCGCCTGGAAGTGCTGCACCTCTGTGTCCTCATCCAGCCAGGCGTCCGGCGATAGCCCCGCTTTGACGCAGGTCTGGCTGAGGAACTCTCGCGAGTCAAAGCCCCACTCAGGTGCCACCTGGGGCAGTAGCAGGCCGGAATAGGGACCACGGCTTACAATCAGCCCGTCTTTTCCGATCTGAACCAGCTCGGGCAGCTTATTTTTGGGCTCGGTGTAGGCTTCGGGCTGGGTGAGTATGGTCACCTCCACCTCGATTCGCCCCAGCTCCTCCGCCCTCACCTTGGGAAAACGCGGGTCGCGAGAGCCTGCATTGATGGCCGAGTCCACTATCGCTTTTCCTAACGGCAGTACGGGCTGGGGGTAGCCGATGCAGCCGCGCAGGTCTCCGTCCTCATGCAAGGTCACAAAGACGCCTCGCTTCTCAGCAAAGACCGGGGGAAGGTTCTCAGGCTCGATGATCTTTTTCTTTGTAATATAATTTGTCAGTGTCTCTCTAGCCAGGGCAACTGCCGTCCTTCCCTCTTCCAGTGTCAGCATAGTACTGATAATGCACGGGATAATATTAAAAAGTTATCCGGATTTTTCAAGGTCTGCTGATCTGTACCAGCTATTTATATACGGCATTTCAAAACAAGCCGATCTGGCGAGAAACATGAAAAAAATAGCGATGATTGCATTTGTTATTGGCCTGGCCGTCTTTCTCACGGCCATCATGGCTATGTCGGAAAGCTCCAATCAGATTGCTTCTGAGGCAATAACGCTGCAAGATCCCCACACCGATGGCGGAATGAGCGTGGAGAAAGCCCTTTTGGAGCGACGGTCTGTACGAAGCTTCACCAATGAGTCTCTGACCCTGGATGAGGTCTCTCAGCTCTGCTGGGCGGCGCAAGGCGTGACGGACGAGAAAGGCCATCGCACATCGCCCTCGGCTATGGCCACCTACCCCCTGGAGGTCTACCTCCTGGCTGGAAATGTCACCGGTCTTCCCTCCGGCGTCTATCACTACTCTCCACAGGGCCACAACCTGACAACCATCTCCCTGGGCAACAAGATCCCTGAACTCTTCAACTCCAGCATGGGCGGCAAAGAGGATTGGAGGAAAGGCTCACCGGCAGTCTTCATCGTCACCGGCGTCTTCGAGCGCATCAACAAGATCCCAGGTCAGGACCTGAGCCGGTTCGTTTACGTCGAGGCCGGAACTGCTTCCGAAAACCTGCTTCTTGAGGTCGTCTCTCTGGGTCTGGGTGCTACCTACACAGCAGGCTTTGATGAGAACAAAACCATAGAGTACCTGGGTCTTAAATCCGGTGAGACGCCCATCGGCCTTCTGCCTGTGGGACACAAGAACATAGCGGCTTGAGCTAATATTTAAAATTTCAAAAAAACGGAAAGATCGCCCCTAAAATGAAAGGCGATCTCCTCTTTTTTCGAGATTCATGATCAGGTTTCATGATCATGTCTTAGCTGCTGCTCCGGGAAGACAGGATCACTGTGGCATTGGCCGCCTGGCAGAGTGTGCCGTCGATGTCCTCAGTCCAGACTACCAGATCGACTTTGTGATCGTCTCCGTCCACATACTTCCTGGTGACATAGCCCTTGGCGATGATCACATCGCTGATTTTTCCGTGACCCGTGACGGTCTTGCCCTTCAGGTAGGGTACCTGGTCAATGATCTGGTCTGCCAGGTTTCCGTTTCTCCAGCCGAACTTGGAGAGCCAGCCGTCGTCGCCTATCCAGTTCGTGATCAAGCGGGCCATGAGGCTTCGGCCAAAGGCCATGAAGTGAATGGGCATGCCGCCGCCCATACCGGCCTCTGAGAAATGCCCCTCAATCATGAGATGGTAGACGCCGTACTCGTCCTGTTTCAGACCATTCAACGAGTCCTTGTTCTTGAGCTGTTCTCTCATGGGCGGGCTCTGTATGATGCCGAGACCATTGAACTGAATCATGTCCAGTGTGGTCGTCGGTCCCACTATGGTCCAGACTGGCTCGTCGCTCATGTTTACATTCTCCCAGTAAAGGGTGTCGTTGCCGCGCACGACCTCGGCATCCTCGATTTTATGGATAAAGGCCCAGTCTTCTTCCGTATAATTATGCCTCTCGCCGAAGGGATTCTTGCCTGCAATCTTCTCTGGAGCACTGCTCGCCGGCCCGCTCATCGGACCGCTGCCGCCGGGAGCACTTCCGTTGAGGGCTGCACTCTGCGAGTAGATGTTTCTGCCGTAAGTGGTCTGGGTCAAAACCTTCTCATCCTTCTGGTTATACAGGGTACCGGTGCCGACCACAGAGAACGTCCTGGTGGTGCTGCCCTCGGCTGGTGTGACATCGGTTACATTGCTCCTCTCGGCATAGGTCCTGAAAACGTCGCCGGGCCGGATGGGCAGGAAGAACTCGATGTCTCCTCCATCATTGCTGCCTGCCCAGGTGCCGTTCTCCAAATCGACAGGAAGCGTGGGAAACATGGCTCCCGATTCCTTGTAGAATGGGGCCGCGATGATTCCGTTGTACCGGGTATTGCTGGCATACGTCTCATTGTTGAAAAGCGGATTCCAGTAGTCTGCAGCGTTGGCCCACATCTTCATGAACTCCAGCTCGGCAGCCATACTCATGATCACGTCCATGGTGGTATTGCCTGACGTCTGCCATCCCACCTGGCTGTCAAATTGCCGGTTGATCTCGTCCAGCTTCTTTTGGGTGTCCTTTGAGTAGACTCCAGGATAAAACAGACTATCGCTGTTGGTGCTCTCATTTGATTGATCCGCCGAAAGGGTCGATCCTGGGGCGAAAGTGGTGACTGCCAGGGCGACCGGTGTTCCCGTGCCCAGCAATAAAACCGCAATGACGGCCAAAAAATAGGTCGTATTTATACGTTTTCTCATCATATTTTCTCCATTTCCTGATGGCTGGAACGATAAAAAAAGCGATAGCCGAACGAACCAAAAACTGCATTGGATTAAGGCGCAATTTATTGGGCTTAAAGCGTTCGGATTATTGATCAAAGGTTCAGGATCGTTCAATTATTCTTCTAGTTCCAGTTGAGCTTATCCCAGTACTCGTACTCGTGCTCCCAGTTCTCTTTGTTCATCTTCACCAGGCTTTTGAAGTACTCCCTGGTACCCTTTTGCATCTCCCTCTGCTCGATATAGTCGCGCTTGCTCCTGATATCCTCGGCCAGGGTCTTTCCAAGAACGAATGCATTCTTCTCAGCCCCCTCTAGAGCCGCCGGCCCCTGAGACATGGCCGCCCCCACACTTCCTGTGACGAAGGCTCCGAACTTCTGCATCACGCCGTCCAGGTAGGTGGTGACCTGATCGTAGTTGCTGCCGCCGCTGGCCACGTTGCAGCAGTACTTGCCATTGAGGAGCTGACAGTGAATGGCGTCAGCCATGCGGTCGATGAGCGTCTTCATCTGGGCGGTGACCGTGTTGAAGTAGTTGGGCGAGCCCCAGACCAGGCCGTCTGCAGCCAGGATTTTTTCGTAAAGACCCTGGAAGTCGTCTTTGTGCACGCACTTGCCTTTCTTGAAGCAGACGGTGCAGGCGTTGCAGAACTTGATGTCCAGCTCACAGACATCCACCAGCTCCACCTCTGCTCCGGAGGCCTTCGCCCCGTCAAGGGTGGCCTGAACCAGCCGCAGGGTCGTGCTCTTGGAGCCCCGCGGGCTGGCGCAAATTCCTAATACCTTCATATCTTTTCCTCCATTCGCTATCATGATAATCATGATATAACAATTCAGGTGACCACTGCGTTCTTGAAAACCCGCCAGGCCACCAGGAACATAATCGCGGCAAAGCCGGTCAATGCCAGAAAGGAGAGCATGATGTCGGTGCTGTTGTAAACATAATGAATACCGATAGCGTAAAAGTCCTTTCCTACGGCAAAGTAGCGCACCCCGTTCACCAGATGGGTAAGCGGATTGAACTGGGCTAACGTTCTCATCACACCAGGGAAGGCATCAATGGGGTAGAGGGCGTTGCTGGCGAAGAACAGGGGCAGGGTGAGAAGGGTGATGACGGCCTGCAGCCCCTCCGGAGTGTCCATGCTCATTGATATGGCCGAGGAGAGGAAGAGAAATCCTAAGGAAAAGACGCCCACAAAGAGCAGCACACCCAAGACCGCCCATGCCGTCTGCAGCAATGTGTAGCCGGGAAAGAAGCGCACGCCGATGAGAAGGCCAAAGCCCATGATGACCATCACCTGGATGAAGGACTTGGTGACGCCGGACAGGCCGACGCCCAGGATTATGTGGTTTCGGGGCATGGGGCTGGCCAAAAGCTCCCTCATCAGCCCCCAGTTCTTGTCGAATAGCAAGGTGATGCCGCCAAAGAGGCTTGTAAATAGTGTGGTCAGGGCAATCACTCCTGCTCCCATGAAGGTCAGGTAGGATACGGCGACTGCGCCCTCGGGCACGGTCATGCCGGAACTGAGCCGGGAGAAGTTGCTGGACATGGCCGCCCCGTAAAGCGCCATCCACATAGCAGGCTGGACTAAAGACGCCACCAGAGCGATCCGAAAACGCATGAACCTGAGCATATCGCGCCAGTAGATTGTCAAAAATTCCCAGCTCATTTTCACCGGCCTCCTTTGGGCGCAATCCTGTGCAGCTTGCCCGCCCCCGCCTCTCTGATATCTCTTCCTGTGTAATGCACGAATACATCATCCAATGTGGGCTTTTTCAGGTTGACGCTGACGATATCGATGCCCCTTTCCCGCAGCCGGTTCATGATGATGGGAAGGCAGTGGGTGCCGTCCGCGTTTATGGTAACTGCCAGGCCAGCGGCAGCCGCCTTGACATTTTGAACTGCCTTAATGCCTCGCAGCATGCTCTCCGCGGCTGCGTTGTCGCTGGTGTCCAGGTAGATCATATCATTTCCCAGGGCATCTTTGAGCTTGGTCGGATCGCCAGAGGCAATGATCTTGCCGTGGTCCAGGATATCGATCCAGTTGCTGACCTGATCCGCCTCATCCATGTAGTGAGTGGTAAGAAATATAGCCGTCCCAGAATCGTTGACCTTTTTGATGTAGTCCCACAGACGGCGTCTGGTCTGCGTGTCCAGGCCGATTGTGGGCTCGTCAAGAAAGAGCACCTTGGGCCTGGTCATCAGCCCACGGCCAATCTCCAGACGCCGCTTCATGCCGCCGGATAGAAAGCGAGTGCGAACATCCCTCTTCTCCTCCAGCTCCACCAGTTTTATGATCTCGTCAATCCTCTCTTTCCGTTCCGATTTGGGCATGGAGTAGATGCGGCCGTGCAGCTCCAGGGTCTCCCAGACGGTGAGGTCGCGGTCCAGCGTCTCATCCTGAAAGACAATGCCGATGGAGCGGCGCACCTGCTGCGGCTCTTTCGCCAGGTCGTATCCGGCGATATTGACGCTGCCCTTCTGCATGGGCAGAAGCGTGGTGAGAATATTGATAACCGTGCTCTTTCCTGCCCCGTTGGGCCCCAGGAAGGAGAAAATCTCGCCCTCCCGGACGAAAAAGCAGACGCCGTCTACGGCTTTGAAGTCGCCGTATTTGTATTCGAGATCCTTGACCTCGATGATTCTCTCGCTCATTTGTAGGTCCAACTTGCTATCTCTGAGAATTTATAGATGATAGCTTCATCATCTTGAGTTCTCAGCGGTTTGAGTTTGTTTGTGATTGTGAGTGAAGAGCCCAAAAGTCTTAATTTATTTGCCACCCAAATTAAGCCGGGTAGTGCAGCAGAAAAAAGACAATGCCATAAAATGGAGTGATTTAATTGACCAAGACAGAGGATTTCTTGATGGAAGCTTTTGCTGGAGAGTCGCAGGCGAACAGGAAGTACACTGCTTTTGCCACCCAGGCAGACAAAGAAGGCTTTGCTCAGGCAGCCAAGCTCTTCCGCGCCGCAGCAGAGGCTGAGGCGGTGCATGCCGCCAATCACCTGCGCGCCTTGAAGGCCATCAAGACCAGCAAGGAGAACCTGCGCGAGGCCATCGCAGGGGAGACGCACGAGTTCAAGGAGATGTACCCGGAGATGATCGCCGCTGCGAAAGCCGAGGGCGCCAGGGACGCGGAGAGGAGCTTTCATTTTGCCAATGCCGTGGAGGAGTACCACGCCCGGCTCTATCATGATATGCTGGAGAATCTGGATGCCAAGAAGGAGAGCTACCCCTACTTCGTCTGCCCGGTCTGCGGCATGACTGTGGAGCGCGAGGCCCCGGAAAAGTGCCCTGTCTGTGGTGTGAAGGGAGCCATGTTCAAGAAGGTCGAGTAGATCGAAACCATCCTATTTTTCAACGCCCGGGCGCTTAAGACGATATCGGAAATTTCTGGTGAAAGTACATGATATTAACTTAAATATTCAAAGAGAGAAAGCAATCTGGTCACTATTGTGTATTTGTGGCCATAATTGTCGTCTCGATCCTATTTGCAAGAAGAGCTAAATAGAATGCATTTGATTGTTTTTACTAAAGGTGAGATTGTATGTCTGATAAGAAATTATATTCCCTGCCACAGCTGCCCTATGCCTACAATGCCCTTGAGCCATTTATATCCGAGGCACAGCTGCGTCTGCACCACGACAAGCACCACGCCGCCTACGTGAATGGAGCCAACGCCATCCTGGAGAAACTGGAAAAGGCCCGCCAGACTGGGACCGACGTGGACATGAAAGCCACTTTGAAGGAGCTATCATTCCAGGCAGGAGGTCATGTTCTGCACAGCCTCTTCTGGCGAAACCTTGCCCCCGCCGCGAAGGCAGGCAAGGAGCCGGGTGGCGTTCTGGCAGACGTCCTGAAGAAGGAGTTCGGATCCTTCGAGCGCTTCAAGAAGGAGTTTTCCGCGGCGGCAGCCAGCACTGAAGGATCGGGCTGGGCGGCTTTGGCCTGGTGCGGCATGACCGGCAGGCCGCTGATCATGCAGATCGAGAAGCATAATGTGAATGTCTACCCCATGTTTCGCATCCTCATGGTCCTGGATGTCTGGGAGCATGCCTACTATCTGGACTACAAGAACGAGAGGCCCAAGTTTGTGGAGGCCTTCTGGAACATAGTGGACTGGGATGAGGTCGAGAAGAGGCTGGAGGAGATAATTAAATAAATTTTTTATAAAAAAGATATTCAGACCAGTTCAAGTGACCCGATTATCTTGCTGGCATCTTCTGCAAACTCATCGTAGCGATCGTCGGGAGCGTTGTAGGTGAAGATGTAAGCCGCATCACCCTGAACCGTCCAGGCTCTTAGAACTCTGTATTTGGCTCCTTCGCTCATGAGGTTATAGACTACGGCATGTCCAGGCTGCTCGCCTATTGGAATGTCGCTTTCCGCCAGGATCTTCAGGTCCGGGACGGCTTTTTTCAGGTTGCTTAATGCCGCCTTGCCATACTGAGCTAAAGTCAAATTCATGCCTTCCGGCAGCGTTTCAACCTGCAAGGTTATGTAGATAGAAGAGCTGTCCATGTCCTCCCCAGGAGCCAGGAAGCCGGCTACCAGCCCCAGATCGTTGGCATCGGCATCCTGAGCGGTCCAGCCGGAGGGATAAGTAACGATGATGCTGTTTTCTGCATTCTCGTAAAGCTGCATCTCTCCCAGGTCCGACAATCCGATGGCACCTGATGTATTCAGCGGTTCATTCTGGGAATCATCAGCTTGGACGGGATCTTCCAGGGAAGCGGGCACGGAACCGTTCTGCGCATAGCATCCTGAAATGAAGAGGGCAAAGGTCAGAAGGACCAATAGCCCTAAAAATGGATTGCTTTTCATTATTTTTTCACCTCAAACGAGATAATATCATGGACTCGATTTTTTAGCAACAAATAGTTTTCGTATTGCATGCGTTTCACTTCCCCGAAACGATATCGATTACTTTCGCTCCGCGTCCGTATGGGTTTAATATTTTCCGTGCTGATTTTGGCCGATCAGTTTATTACTCATAGATGATATACCTATAGAAAAATTATGATAGAGTTTGGAGCGAAACGCGAATAAACCCAGGATGAAATACTGGTATAATAAGTTGATTGCTGAGATGATGAGTTATGTTGCGTTATGGTAGAGGGGATGGGCGTTGAGCAGCAGAATTGTGCAGCAGACCCTGGAAGGTCTGGCCGTTTCTGCCATGCCCAGAGTTAGGACCACGGACGGCCATCTGCTGGATTGGGATAGAGAGGCCATAGCCAAGCAGCTGCTCAAAGAGACGAAGCTATCTGAACAATTTTACAAAGAGCCGGGCATAACCGTGGAAGAGGCCCAGGACATCGCCAAAGAGGTGGAGCGCAGGGTGCGATGGATGAACGTCCAGTACCTGAGCGGCCCGCTCGTGCGAGAGATAATGAATGTAATCCTCTTAGAGAGGCATCATACTGAGTGGCGCAACATCTGCACCCGCGTGGGCACACCAGTTTTCGATGCCCACCTCATCGACATCGGTACGGGCTTTGAGGCCAAGGAGAATGCCAACCTCCAGGAAAATGCCGAGACAAGCCACAAGAAGAAGGCTGACAAGATCAGCAAGGAGCAGTACCTGCTGCTGCTGCCGCCCCATCTCGCCGACCGCCACCTGGCCGGAGACCTGCACATCCACGATCTGGAGTACTTCGGGACCAGGCCGTTCTGCCAAGACTGGGATCTGCGCTATTTCTTATACTATGGACTGATGCCCGATGGTCTCGGGACCAAAGCTAGCGTTGCCGGTCCTGCCAAGAAACCGGAGGTGGCCATGCTGCACGCTGTTAAAGCCCTGGGCAGCGCCCAGACCAACTTCGCGGGAGGGCAGGGCTTCTACAACTTCCTCACCTTCATCGCCCCCTACTTTGAGAACAAGAGCTATGCCGAGATCGTTCAGCTCATGCAGATGTTCGTCTACGAGATGACACAGATGATGGTCGCTCGCGGCGGCCAGCTCGTCTTCTCCTCTGTGCAGCTCACGCCGGGAGTTCCCAAACTGTGGCGAGACAAGCCTGCCGTTTACGCTGGAAAAGTCTGGAACGGCTCGTCGCCCGAGGCTCCACTGAAGACCTACGGCCAGTTCGAGCGCGAGGTCCGTTTAGCCTTCAAAGCCCTCATGGAGGTCATGCTGGCCGGAGACTACTGGGGCAAGCCCTTCAACTTCCCCAAGCCCGAGATCAGCATTGAGCCGGACTTCATGAAGGAGGACGAGGCCTTCAATGCCGCCCATCCAGATCTGCCCACCTACCAAGAGCTCTACCTCCTGACGTTTAAGCTGGCAGCCGAGTACGGCACACCATATTTTGACAACCAGCTTCCCGCTTATCGCGGTGCAGGCGAGGGAATATCATGCTACCAGTGCTGCGCATATCAGTTTGCGGCCACTTATGACAGCGACAGCCAGTTTGAGGACAAGCTATACTTCAAAGACGGCAAGCACTTCTCAATGGGCTCCTGGCAGGTGGTATCTCTCAACTGTCCTCGCGCCGCTTACCTGGCCAGAGGTGACGATGAGCTGCTCTTCGAGTACCTGCGAGAGCTGATGGACACCTCTGTGGAGATATTCAAAGTTAAGCGCGAGTGGATGAACCAGATCATCAAGAACCACCGCATGCCCTTCGCCACCCAGCAGCCGCGTGACCCGCTCACGGGCGAGAAGGGGTCAGTCGCCGTAGGCCTGGATGGCCTGGTCTACACCATCGGCGTGGTGGGCGTCAACGAGATGGTACAGTTCCACACGGGAAAGCAGATGCATGAGTCCAGAGAGGCCTGGAAGCTGGCCGTACGGGCCATGACTGAGATGGAGATCTACGCCAAAAAACTCTCTTTGCAGCACGGCATGACCATTGCCCTGGCGCGAACGCCCGCAGAGACCACCGCCCAGCGATTCGCGGTATCCGACCTTATCCACGAGGAGTTCCGGGACTGTGCTGAGAAGGTTGTCAAAGGCGACCTTAATGCCGTGAAGAAGAATGTGCAGAAGACGCGCGATCTGCCAGTCTATTACACCAACGGCACTCATCTGCCGCCCGGCGCCGACGTGACCATATTCGAAAGGGCAAAACACGAACATGTCTTCTTCCCCATAGTCGACGGCGGCAACATATTCCATATCTTCATGGGAGAAGCCACTCCAGACCCCAAGGGCCTGATGGACTTTGGAATGCGCCTGGCTAAAGAGACCCAGATCGGCTACTTCACCTTCAGCCGAGATATGACAGTATGCCTGGGATGCGCCAGGGTATCAGGAGGGCTGGAAGATAAGTGCCCGAGCTGCGGATCGGAAGATGTGGATCACATTAGCCGAATTACCGGATACCTCCAGGCTGTGAGCGGATGGAACAGCGCCAAACGCCAGGAGCTGAAGGACCGGAAGAGATACAATGAACTGGCGTAGCACGACAAGGCTAACGAAAGGTATATATCGGATATACTTACAGGAAGGTTTGCCGTGTGAGGCAAATTGGAGGAGATAATAATGCCTGCAGTTGTTAACAGAGATGAATGCGTAAGCTGTGGAACTTGCGTTGAGGAGTGCCCGGAAGAAGCCATCACATTGGGCGATGATGAAATAGCAGTTGTAAATAAGGAAAAGTGCACTGAGTGCAAGACATGCATTGAGGCTTGTCCATCTGAAGCCATCAGCATTGAATAAACTTTTCCATTCAGTACATTTTTTTAGGTATTATTCCGCAACGGTTCTTTTTCTATTATGGCCTCGTAGAACTGCTCCCAGTCCAATGTAGTAGACACACAACCGGCTTTCAATAGTTGCACTCCTCGTGCCGGTATGCCGTGACGCTGGCAGAGATCCAGGCCCTCTTTTATCTCCATATGGCAGCCGACGCCGACGACAGCTCGCGGTCGGTATTTCTTGATCATTCGCTTTATGAAGCTGGAGCCGGGCACGAGGAAGAACCGGTAACCAAGGCTCTCTGCATATTTCTTGGCCTCGCCGGCGCGACAGCGCCCGCAGTTCACACACATTATGCCCTCCGGCGTGAGCTTGGCCGGACACTCTATGCTGCGAACGCATTGGGGCATGAAGATTAATCGCTCAGCACATGGAACCTTCAAGAACTCCTTGTTGTTTATGTAATTGCGAAGCCGCACTCCAACATCGTCTACTAAGGAATCATCGGCACGAGAAATCCAGAAGATGGTCTTTATTACATTCTCAAGAAGAATGATGCCCAAAAGCATATACCGGGCCGCGAAGAAATTGCCCGTCTTAAAGGAGTAAAGAACAAGCACAGATACTATTATCGATAAAATCAGGATCAATACGGCCATAAGCACTACAGCTTCGCCCACCAGATAGAAGAGCTGGTTTATATATACGGGAAACATGACATAACCTTGAAAAACTCCCAGCCTATAAATCAGTTACCTACAGAACGGCGCAAGTTTTTTATCCCCACCTGGCAGTGGGCATTACGCCTTCGCCTTTATGAAATTTAATGAGGAATATCAATATGGCTAAAATGCACAGCAGAAAAAAGGGCTCCTCCCGATCCAGACCACCCGCGGTTGCCAAGGTACCTGCGTGGTCCGATGTATCCAGTGAGGAGCTGGAAAAGACAATCATGAAGCTGCACGAGAGCGGAATGGCCCCCAGCCGCATTGGCCTCACCCTGCGAGATCAATACGGAGTGCCAAGCACTAAATTGGTCTTGGGCAAGAACATAACCGGCTTCCTGAAGGAGAACAAAGTCCTGCCTGATATCCCAGAGGACCTCACCAATCTGATGAGGAAAGCCCTGCACGTGCGCAAGCACATCAAGGCCAACAAGAAGGACGTCCATAACAAGAGAGCCCTGCATCTCACCGAAAACAAGGTTCGAAGATTGGTAAAATACTATCATGACTCCGGGCGATTGGCGCCGGATTGGACTTACTCGCCTGAGACGGCTGAGATTCTCATCTCATGAAGCGGCTGGACAAAGCTGCAGAGGCTATTGCCAGGTCGATAATGCAATGCGACAGCATGCGCGTGATCTCGCATAACGACGCGGACGGGATCACATCCGCAGGGCTGATCTGCAGTGCCCTCCTGCGCGCAGGGATACCTTTTCAGGCATCTCTGCTAAATCGGCTGGACGAGTCCGTGCTTGCCGGGCTGGAGGGGCCGGTGGTATTTTGCGATATGGGCAGCGGCAAGCCGGAGCTTATCTCCCGCGTCAAAGGCAACTGCTTCGTCCTGGACCACCATCGGCCAGTGGGCACGCTGGAATGCATGCACCTCAATCCCCATCTCTTCGGCATAGATGGTGCCTTTGAGATGTCTGCTGCCGGCACGGTATATTCTGTAGTGCGCCACATGGGCGAGAACGCGGATCTATCCGGCCTGGCACTGGTAGGTGCCATGGGCGACCGTCAGGGCATGATCGGCGCGAATAAAACTATTCTGGAAGAGGCTATCGCTTGCGGAGCTGTAGAATTAAAAGCAGGCCTGAAGATGTCTGAAGACGGACCTGTCGAAGAAGTTTTCCAGAGCAGCATAGAACCGCTCCTGGACTTTACCGGCGACGCGGAAAAAACCCGCCGATTTTTAGATGGTTTGTTGATAAAGGGCAATGTAGAGAGCCTAGCAAGAGAAGACCTGGCAAAATTATGCACGGCCATAACTTTAAAATTACTTATGCAAGGAAGCTTTGCCGCTGATTCAATCATAGGAGAGGCCATCCGCCTCAAGCACGAGGTGGTGGAAAACTCCCAAGAGATGGTAGAGCTGCTCAACGCTTGCGGCAATCGAGATGTTCCTGGTCTGGGCTTGACACTGTGCCTGCGCGATGCTGGCGCACTTGAGCCTGCCAGAAGCCTGGCCCAGGAATACAAGAGCCATATCCGAAGAGAGGTCGGCATGCTGCGAGAGCAAAATCTGGTGCTAACGAATATTCGCTACCTCAAGATGGTGAATATGGAAGCGGGGGCTATTGTGTCGGGACTGGGAATCCGGTATTTATATGCCGACATGCCGCTCATCACCCTGAATCATAAGGACGATATGGTCAAGATATCGGCCCGCGGAACCAAGCCACTCATATCCAGGGGCCTTGACTTATCGATTGCTCTCCGGAAAGCCGCAGGGGCCGTGGGCGGTGTGGGCGGGGGGCACACCATCGCCAGTGGCGCTTCTATCCCACCAGGCACTGAGGACCGGTTCCTGGCCATTCTGGACGAAATTGTGGGCGAGCAACTGCAAAAAGCTGTAGAGGATGCAGCATGACATGGTCACGTCTGACCTTTTGGGGAAAGCAAGCGGAAGACGTGGCGAAGGCGATTGAGCCAGATAACCTGCCCAATATGAGTCTTGTGATAGACGCCGAGCGCCTCTGCCTGCAATTCTCCACCGAGAAGATAGGCACTCTGCTCTCCACGGTTGACGATTTACTGATGAACATTAAAATAGCGGAAGAGACAATATCTTGCACGGAGGAGAGATGAGATTCCATTTAGAGGCAAGCTTCCGGCTGAGCGCGGATGCGGAAAAGGCCGAGGCAGCCGTTTCGAACTTCTTTAACAACGCCGGGCCCATATTGCAGAAAGGTGCACCTGTCGGCCAGGGCGCCAAAATTAGTTCGTGGAGCCTGTCCGGCAGCAAAATCGATCTGGTAATTGACAGCGACAGGTTTGTGCGAGCCCATGATGCACTGCTCAGGCTGCGCCGGCCGCTGTCCGAGCTTTTGGGAAAAGAATTTCGTATCGGCGTGCGCGGCCTGGATATAAACAAATTCGAGATAGAGGTCGAGTCGGATAGGACTATCAAGCACAAGATACCCTATGTTAGAGAGATAAAATTTGAGGGTGGCCGGCTGCATCTATCCCTGGATGTTGGCACCGGCGGAGCCTTGGGCCAGTCTGAGATGGAAAATCGCATACCAGATAGGATAATCAGCCTTCTGGAAGAGAAACTGCAAAGCAGCTACGGAGGCAAGACCGAGCACTGGGAACTGCTCTGGGAGAGCGCACCGCGCCCGCCCAAGTTCACTCGCGATCCTACCGAAGAGATGCAAAAGACAGGCTGGATCAAGCACGGATCGAGCCGCGGCCAGTGGATCTACGGACCGGAGGCGACGCACGTATTTCGCACCTTCGAGAAAATTGTGCTGGAAGAAATCGTGGAGCCTTTGGGCTATCGCGAGATGATCTTTCCGAAGCTGGACACCTGGGATGTCTGGAAGAAGAGCGGCCACGCCCAGGGCGTTTACCCGGAGATCTATTTCGTCTGCCCGCCCAAGACTCGCGATCCTGCCTTCTGGGAAGAGGTCATGGACTACTACAAGGTCACCCATGAGGTGCCACTCGAACTGGTCAAAGAGAAGATCGACCTGCCCATCGGAGGCATGTGCTATGCCCAGTGTCCTACCTTCTGGGGATTTCTGCAGGGCATGACCTTGCCGAGCGAAGAGATGCCCATCACCGTCTTCGACCGATCCGGAACCTCTCATCGCTACGAGTCCGGTGGCATTCACGGCATCGAGCGCGTGGATGAGTTCCACAGGATAGAGATCGTGTGGCTGGGGACACGCGAACAGGTGCTGGCAGAAGCTGAGAAGCTGAAGGCCTGCTACAAGCACATCTTCGAGGATATCCTGGAGCTGCACTGGAGAACGGCCTGGGTCACGCCCTGGTTCATGGCCCAGGAAGGAAAGACGGGACTGTCCGAGATGTCCGGGGCGGGAACTGTGGACTACGAGGCAGTGCTGCCCTACAACGGCAACTGGATTGAGTTTCAAAATCTGTCCGTCAATGGCGAGAAGTATCCCAAGGGCTTCACAGTGAAGTCCCAGTCAGGCGAATCCCTTTGGTCGGGATGCAGCGGCGTCGGTCTCGAACGCTGGGCCTCGGCATTACTGAGCCAGAAGGGCCTGGATCCTGTTAATTGGCCTGAGGAATTCCAAAAACGTATTGGTAAGATGCCAAAAGGGATCAGGTTCCTCTGACCCCTATGGTGCATTTTTTTCAGTTTGATTAGATCCCTTCTTCGTGACTGCTGGCAGCTTCGCGACCGCTGGAAAGGTAGTCATCAATCGTCTTGCGCTGCGTTGCAGTCTTGGCGGGCTTTGCTCGGGCGTATGCAGCATCTGCCTTATCGGTATCACCAAGCTCCGTGTAGACATCGCCTATGCTCTCCCAGGTATATGTATTATCAGGATTCAGGTCCAATGCCTGGGCTAAGATATCCATCGCATCATCATATTTGCCCAGACGGGTGAGAGTTCTGCCTTTGCTCGCCAGTATATTAGCAGAGTCTGGCTTCAGATTTAATGCCATTTCATAATATACCAGTGCCTGATAATAATATCCAATGTTATTCATGACGTCCCCTTGACCTGCCCAGTCGAAGGCTGAAGTCGGATCCGCCTCGATTGCGCGCCCGAAGCAGCCAAAAGCCACATCGTTCTGGCCAGCAGTGACCAGATCGGCACAATCGGCGGCTCCGCTTTCCAACGGGAAATCTTGGGCAATGCTTAGACCCGACAAGCATAGAAAACAAAATACAATCCCAATTGAAAGAGACTTGGTCTGTCTTTTCATTTCTGTCACCTTCAGTATTTATTCTTGCAAAGTAACTTGGTGCTCTGAGTATATCAATTCTGGCTCTTTGCTAAAAGTATAGATAAGCCCATCTGAAAACTCCGGTTTGATCGTTCTCTATGCCCTTTTTATGAACCGTAGCATATCGATCCCCCGGATGGGCACACGGATAAAAGGCTTCGAAGCGTATCATGTTCGCCCACATCTAATACAGAAGATGGAATCAACTATCTGTGAGAATACGTAAGGATCAATTTTTACCTCTGCATAAGGATTATTTATGTAATCTGCATTCAGTTTCCGGCGTTTCTCGACTTCATCCCATCGACTTTCAAATATAAGAAATCCCGTAACTATTTTTGATAATTCTCTTTTCTCTCTAAATAATCCGCTATTATCGAGCTTAGGATCAATGATTTCTGTGAAATCTTCATTCAACCATTCCTTGCCAAAAATCGCTTCTTTGAATTCATCTGTTGTCTCCCAGACTGACGCCAAATATATACAGATAATATATGCATAATTTAATTTGTGTATATTTTTATGTTGATTTATTTTTTCTTCCAACAAACTCTTTAGTTCATATGGGTCAATGAATTTGGTAAATACTTCAGGAAATGGGCCAATGAAAACATGCTTACTAACCTTTTTAGAAGAATGGATAGTTTCCATTCGGACTCTTGCTTCGAAGATAAACTCCTTTCCCTGAAGATCCATAGAAAAATCAGGACGCTTTCCATCTATTTCCGGTTCGATTTTTACATCACCTAGTTGTTTCAACCATCCGTACAGCATAATTTCGAACCAAGAACTGAGATGGTTTATCTCATCTTCACGTGAAATTCGGTTAATCCAATCTTTCTGTTTCGTTTCTGGTGCTTGACTGACTAAACATTCCAAGTATTCTCGTTCATATTTGCATTTATCTGACCTAGCAAGAAAAACCGCAGATGGAACGATAGATTTATTCTGTATCGGAGGATGCATTTTTAATAAATGTTTTATTTTTTCGGAGTTGAATATCAATTTCGCGCACCACCTATTCGATTCGCTTGATGTGCGGAAAACTCTTTCGCCTCTCTATCTGCCAAATATAACCCTCTATTGAAGTTGGTCGCAAATCTGAAGGCATCAGAAAGGCTCATTACAGATTCCACCCTTGAATATTACATGGCTTCATTGGCCAGCTACAACCAAATGCCCCCAGAAATTCTGCAAGATCGCGTAAGCGCCGCTGTAGCCCGCCTGCAGTCCTGCGATATCTGCCCCCGGCGCTGCGGCGCTAACCGCCTGCTGGATGAGCGTGGCTTCTGCCGTTGTGGGCGGCGAGCCCAAATGGCCGGCTTTGCCCCTCACTATGGCGAAGAGGCACCGCTCGTAGGCCGCAGTGGCTCAGGCACCATCTTCTTTTGCGGCTGCAATCTCTCCTGTGTCTTTTGCCAGAACTACGACATCAGCCAGCAGGACGCTGGCCAGGAGGTCTCGGCCCAAGCGCTGGCGCGCATGATGCTGGCGCTGCAGCGCCAGGGCTGTCACAACATCAACTTCGTCACGCCCACTCATGTTGTTCCGCAGATCCTGGAGGCGCTGGTCTTGGCCAGAGAAGAGGGCCTCAATGTGCCTCTGGTCTACAACAGCGGCGGCTATGACGGCATAGACACGCTGCGCCTTCTGGAGGGCATCTTCGACATCTACATGCCCGATGCCAAGTACGTCTCGGACGAGCCGGCCCTCAAGTATTCTAATGCACCCGACTACGCGGTCATCATGAAGTCGGCCATCCGAGAGATGCACCGCCAGGTGGGCGACCTGGCCATGGATGAGAATGGCATCGCCGTGCGCGGCTTGCTCGTCCGCCACCTCGTCCTACCCGAGGGGAGAGCCGGAACTGCTGAGATCGCACGCTTCCTATCCGAGGAGATCTCACCGAACACCGATCTGAACGTCATGGCCCAATTTCGGCCCGAGTACAAAGCCTGCCGCTTTCCCGAGCTTTGTCGTCCCATCACCGGGCGAGAATACGTCCATGCCCTGCACCTGGCCGCACGGGCGGGTCTCTCGCGAGGACTGGCAATGCTTTAATGCCTGGCGGCTCCAATTACTATCAGATGATTCCATTCGAGTACCTGGAGCACACCGCCGACATAAAGTTCCGAGCATATGGAAAAACGCCGGAGGAGATGCTCTCCAATGCCGCTGCCGCCCTTTTCAAATCCATGGTGGATCCAGCCACGATAACCGTCAAAGAGACCTGGAAGGTGGAGCTGGAGGGCTTTGATCTGGAGGATCTGGCCTACAAATGGCTATCCGAGATCGTCTTCCTCTTCGAGACGGAGTCGGCGGTCTTCGCCGCCTTTTCCATCAAGATAGAGCAAGAGCGGCCTGAATCATGGAAGCTTCTGGCAGAGATTGGCGGTGAGAGATTTGACCTTCAAAGACATGCCTTCGAGAATGAGGTCAAGGCCATCACCCGGCACAAGTTCGGCATCAAGAAGAATGAAGTATGGTGCATTCAGGTTATTTTGGACGTGTGATTATGGCAGAGATCAACAAGATCAATGATAATACTTACGAGGTGCCCATCGGCTACCTACCAGGCATGCGCGTGCCGGGACGAATTTTTGTCTCTGCGGCATTACGGGATATGGTGGAGCCGGGAACAGTCGATCAGGTGGCCAATGTTGCCACCCTGCCCGGCATTGTCAAATACTCCATGGCCATGCCCGATGCCCACCTGGGCTACGGCTTTCCCATCGGCGGCGTGGCTGCCTTTCGTGAGGAGGATGGCATCATCAGCCCGGGTGGAGTAGGCTTTGACATCAACTGCGGCGTGCGCCTGCTGCGCACCGATCTGCAGGCAGCGAGCGTTCTGCCGCTTATCAATACCCTCATCGATGCTCTCTTTGAGGCCGTCCCCTCCGGCCTGGGAGCCTCGGGCAGGCTGCATGTCAGCGACCAGCAGCTCACCGAGGTTTTCACCAACGGCTCCAAATGGGCAGTGGAGGAGGGCTACGGCGAGAAGGCAGATCTCACCCACTGCGAAGAAAACGGACACATGCCGGGGTCCGATCCGGCCCAGGTGAGCGTAAAGGCACGCAAACGCGGCCGGCCCCAGCTGGGCACATTAGGCAGCGGCAACCACTTCCTGGAGATCCAGAGGGTGGAGGAGATCTTTGATGAGGCAAAAGCCAAGCAGTTCGGCCTCTTCAAGGGCCAGATTACGGTTATGATCCACTGCGGCTCGCGGGGAGCCGGCCATCAGATCTGCACCGATCATCTGGAGGTACTATCCCGGGCCGTGAAAAAGTACAACATCGAGATTCCCGACAAGCAGCTTGCCTGCGCCCCCCTGGGCTCGCCCGAGGCCGACAATTACTTCGGGGCAATGGTCTGTGCCGCCAACTACGCCTGGGCCAACCGGCATATCATCGCCCACTGGACGCGAGAGGTCTTCGAGAGATATTTCCCCGGATCAAAGCTGGATCTGGTCTATGATGTGGCCCACAATGTGGCCAAGATCGAGGAGCACGAGGTGGACGGCAAACGCGAGCGCCTCTATGTGCACCGCAAAGGGGCCACGCGGGCCTTCGGCCCCAGCCGAAGCGAGGTGCCCGACTCCTACAGGGGTATAGGCCAGCCGGTGCTCATACCGGGCAGCATGGGAACGTCCTCTTACGTTCTTTGCGGCAGCGACCTGGCCCAGGAACTCACCTTCGGTTCCGCCTGTCACGGCGCAGGCAGAGTCATGAGCAGAAGCCAGGCCCTCAGGCAGTTCACCGGCAAGAATGTGAAAGCCGCCCTGAACAGAGACGGCATCGTGGTCAAATCCACAAGCCCCAGCATGCTGGCCGAGGAGGCACCCCAGGTCTACAAACCATCAGGAGACGTGGTGGACGTGGTACATAACCTGGGCATCGCCACCAAGGTAGCCAGGCTGGTGCCGCTGGGAGTGTCCAAAGGATAAGATCGATGAACCTGAAGGTCGTCTTGGTTGAGCCCCTCTACGAGGGCAATGTGGGCTCCGTGGCAAGGGCCATGAAGAACTTCGGCTTTCATGATCTGGTGATGGTCAACCCCTGCAAGATCGAAGACTTCGGATCGGCCATGGCTTCGCACGCCAGAGATGTCCTGCAGATGGCCCGAACCTATGCCAGCCTGCCGGAGGCCCTGGCGGGCGCCAATCTTGTGGTGGGCACTACGGGAAAAAGGCTGGATGAGGCACAGCATCACCTGCGTCTGCACCTGCGCGTGCCCTGCTTCACCCCCGCCGAGCTGGCGGAAAAGCTGCGGGGAAAAGATGGAACCGTGGCGCTGCTCCTGGGCAGAGAGGACTGCGGCCTGAATTCCGAGGAGCTGGCTCTTTGCGACATGCTGGTCTCCATCCCCACCAGCAGCAATTATCCGGTCATGAACCTCTCCCATTCAGCCGCTGTGCTCTTCTACGAGCTATCCCAAACCGAGAATGCAGACGGCAGCAAAGTGGAGATGGCGAGCGGAGAGAGTCTGGCTCTGCTGCAAGACAAGACAAGATCGCTCCTCGCAGAGGTCAGCTACCCCTGGCACAAGGTGGAGTTCACGCTGCTTATGCTGCGGCGCATCCTGGGCCGGGCGGAGCTGACTGAGCGGGAGGCGCGCACACTGCTGGGCCTGATTAAGAGAATCCGCTGGAAGATAGCAGGCTGCGAAAAGGAAATGCAAAAAGAAGCTGAAGACAAAAACGAAATAAAATAATTCACCGTCTGCAGCAGCTTCCTCTCCCACCCTCCAGGGTCTCGGCGGTCTTCATGGCTGCCATAGCTTCCTTTCCCCGGTCCAGGCATTGCAAGACTAGTGCCTTGTTGTACCAGGCCCCTGCGAAATAAGCATCTGCGGCAATGGCCGCCTCAAAGCAGCCTAATGCCTCCGCATATTTTTTTTGCTGGGCCAAAACCATGCCCTTGTTGCTCAGAGCTTGCTTATGTGAAGGGTGTGAGCTTGAGAGCCTCCTCGAAGCACTGCAGAGCCTCAGGGAAGCGTTCCAGGCTGGCCAGGACCAGGCCCTTGTTGTTCCAGGCGTCGATCAGGGTCCCATCGATGCCCAATGCGTGATCGTATGCTTTGATCGCCTCTTGTCCCTGCCCGCTGTTGCATAGCTCATTTCCCTTCTCCAGCCAGAAGCCGGCAGACTGCATTTCGCTGGCAGATGGCATCATGAGTACGGAAAAGGCCTGAATTGGAGAGAACATAAACTGGTGGATTATCTCTCAACGCAAAAAGGTTTCGAGGAAAGGAAAAAAAGATCACGAATTCAGCCAGTAATTGCGGTACAGCTAGTCCTGCCTCTTTGCCCTCTTGAAAGCGTCCTCCACAGCATCTCGAATGATGTAGCCGCCCTTGTGCAGCACTGTGTCTCCCAGCTCCATGTCCCGCTCCATCGATCCCGTGCAGGGGTAGGCATGATGCGCCTCAGAGATTCTCTCCCGGATGTCTGGCTGATCCGGCTCCAGGCCCAGCAGGCGCTTGGCCACAAACCAGGTGGATCCGCAGGGCGCGCTTCTGACAACATTGGCCGCCAAGATGTGGTCTTTACCCTCCCGGCTCTTTTGCACGGTCACATCGATTAAGGGATCGCCAATGCCAGCTTCCGTGAGAAAGGCATAAATGTTCGGCTTGGCCGGATCGGGACGAAGGGCACAGAAAGGCTTGGCAAATGCCGCCTCCATGCCCAGCTCCGCTGCCTTCTCCTCCAGCTGCATCCTCTGGCCCAGAGGAAGCTGGCTGGGAGACTCCGATCCGCCCACTATGCCCTTCACGCCTGCCTCCTTGAGCTTGGGAAGGAGGCCGAAGAGAATGTCGGGATGAACATTTATGACAAGAGCAATGTCCGCAGCAGGGATATTCTGAGGCAGGAGAGGCTCCACATCATCGATGAAGTCGCCCAAAGATGCGGGATCGGGCATCTCCACCAGGGAGACAATATTCTGGGCATAGCCCGGCCGGACATTCCTGCACTGGGTGCAGGCATCGGCACAGGAGATGCAGAAGCCCGAACAGTTGATGAGGTTGCCCACCACCCTCTCGCCAAATTCGCCATTGTAGAATACGACCAGTTTCAAGCCTTCACCACACTTTCAATAAAAGCATCTTTGTCTTTAATATCAAAGTATTTAGCCTTGCGCGTTTCTGCAAAGATACCATTGCCGGCGCTTTCCCCACCATTTCTATAAAAATTAAAAAAAATAGTAGTTCAGGCCGCCTTTGCCCGGACGGCTGCGGTCCTGGCCGCATAGAGGATAGCGCAAAAGCCCAGGCTCATGGCTATCAATGAAACCAGACCTCCCACTAGGGGCAGCAAGTAGAGCACATTGAGGATAACAAATCCGATTATGAAGTAGACCAGGTCGCTCTGCTTCTTATTAGCCCGCTCGCCGATCCACTTGCCTAAACTGAAGGAGACGAAGGTCCCGCTGAGCATCAGGGCCACCAGTATGAGCAGAGTTGAGATCAAAGCAATTGGCAGGCCCACCACCGTTGCCGCCACCAGCAGAATTGCTATAAATGAGGCGATGATCATAACAAATCCCAGGAAGGTCTTGAGAAGAGTTGAGCGTCTCACCTCGCCGTCCACTAACAGGAAGATGCCGGGCAGATACTTGACTAAAATCAATCCCAAAACGAGGTAGCCAAAGATGGCCAGCAGGCTGAAGATGCTAAAGCCCGTCTCATAGTCCTCTCTCTTAGAAGACTGATCTTCTACCTTGTGGAATTTCACCGCGGTCGCCGATCCGGTGTTGTTAAATTGATTGGCGCTGACAGTGAGGGTGCCGTTGACCCTTCCCGCGTTAACAACCTGGCCGCCTCCAATGAGAGCATCTCTTTTTATCGTCTTGCCGGGAAGGATGTTCACCTGGCCGCCTGCAGCCACCAGATTGGTGCCGATGTTGCCGCCCAGGTTGACATTTCCACCGGCAGCTACAACCTTTCCACCCACATCAGAGTTGACATAGACCTGGCCCCCGGCAGCGATGACGTCGCCCTTCACCGGGGCATTGATGTTCACCGTGCCGCCAGCCACTATGGCCGAGTCCACCGGAGCATTGATGCTCACCATGTTGCCCGCCGCGATAATATCGTCGGCAACCGCCGTGTCTATGGATACCGTATCTCCTGAAAAAACCTGCAATGACTGCCCTGGTGAGCAGAGCATAACAAGAGTCATCAAAACGAGAATTGCTTTAATACACTTCATCCCATTCACCGCAATTAAATTGGATCTTCTCCAATAAATAACCCGTGTATGCGTTCTATAACAGTTTTTCGTTTTGTTATTTCTTGAATCAGAAAAGATTTATCATACAATGCAACCGTTGGACTATTGTGAGCAAAAAGGCCTGTAGAATAATTCTTAGGAGAGGCATGGTTTGAAGATCGCAGTGGACATTGACGGTGTTTTAGCAGACCAGGTCAGTGCTGTTCTGTTGGAAATTGAAAAAGATTATGGACAGAAGTATTCCAAGAGCGACATCAACCGTGCCCACTGGAGCTTTGACGGAATAGAGATCTGGACGGAGATAGCCCGGTTGTTGGCCGACCCCGAATACGTTATGAGAGTGCCGCTGATCGAGGGCTCGCAACAGGCAGTAAAGCAGCTTGCCGAGCATGATCTTCTCGTAGTAACGGCCAGACGGCCCAATTCCGAGGAGGCCACCAGAAGATGGCTCTGCCGGCACTTCCCATGCCTGAAGCAATACCATCATGCCAGGACCGGCACCAAGCATAATATACCCTCCGATGTGCTGATCGACGACCTGGACATGAACATCGTGGAATTTGTTAAAAGCGATCCCGATCGACGGGGTATCCTATTCCAGCATCCCTGGAGCTTAAATGATACGGATATCGAAGACTATTCCGACCAGGTATACTATTGCCATCAGTGGCAAAGTGTAGTGAAAGCTATTGATGATATTATGGGCGATCAACCTTGAAAAAACTGCCTGAACTGCTCGCCCCAGCCGGCTCACATGAGGCATTAGCAGCAGCCATTGCTGCAGGAGCCGATGCAGTTTATCTGAGCGGCAAACGATTTGGGGCAAGAAAATTCGCCGCAAACTTCGATGAGCCGCAGTTAGCTCGGGCTATTGATTACGCTCACCTGCGAGGCGTAAAAGTCTATGTGACAGTCAACACTCTGATCAGAGAGCATGAGCTGCCCGATGTGGCCGATTATCTTCTCCGGCTCTACGAGATGGGCGCAGATGCCGTGCTGCTGCAGGATCTAGGCGCTGCCCTAATAGCCCGCCGAATAGTGCCGGAACTGGAGAGGCACGCCTCAACCCAGATGACCATCCATAACAAAGATGGTACCCTATGGGCGAGACGCGCCGGATTTAGAAGAGTCGTCCTGGCCAGAGAGGTCGAGCTGGATGAGATAAAAGAGATGAGAAAGGAGACCGAAGCCCAGGGAATCGGCCTGGAGGTTTTCGTGCACGGCGCTCTCTGCTACTCTTACTCCGGGCAGTGCCTTCTCTCCTCGGCGATCGGCGGACGCAGCGGCAACCGGGGCATGTGCGCCCAGCCCTGCAGAAAAGCCTACGTGCTGCTGAGAGGAGAAAAGGACAGCTACGGCAGGCCGGCCGGCCTGGCAGCCCAGCCGCAAAGAGAGCGATTCCTCATATCCACCCGCGACCTTTGCGTTTACAATCATCTGGAAAGGATCGTCCGCTCGCCGGTAGAGTCCCTGAAGATTGAAGGAAGGATGAAGTCTGCGGAGTACGTGGCCATAGTAACCAGCATCTACAGAAGAGCCCTGAAAGCCATAGCCAAAGGCAAGTGGTCGCCGTCTTCAGAAGATGAAAGAGACCTAGCCCTATCCTTCAACCGCGACTTCACGGAGGGCCACCTGCTTGGGGCCGGGGATGTCATGGGCCGGGAGATGTCGGACAACCGGGGCGTTCTCATCGGCAGCGTGGCCTCCTTCGATGCCCAGAGAGGCGAGGCGGCGGTAAGGCTCACAGGGCCCTTTTGCCCTGAGAAAGGCGACGGTCTGGTCTTTCTGGCACCGGGCCGGGAGATGGGCCTGGTGGTGCAGAGAGTGGTGCAAAAAGACGGTCTGCTGCGGCTGATGACGCCGGAGAGGGTGCGCCCTGGCACCAAAGTCTATCTGACGGGCAGCACTGCTCTGGCCAAAAGAGCACAGGAGATCATTGATTCTGCCAAAACGGAAATTGCTCTGGACTTAACCCTCACCTGGCAGGAGGACACGCCTCTGCTGCAGGCCACGCTGGAAGACGGGCGGGCAGTTCTGGTCAAAGCTGACTTTAAAATGGAAAAGGCCAAAAATCAGCCCACTTCCCGGCAGCAGATCGAATCGCAGATGCGTCGAACGGGTGGAACGCCCTTTGTCGTCCGCAAGATAACCATGGACTACGCAGGAGATCTTTTCGCCCCACTGGGTGCCTTAAACCAGCTGCGACGCGATCTTTTGGAAAAGGTGCAAGAGACCATTTTAGAGAAGAGGCGCCCCACAAAGGAAAAGGTCGACAAAGCTAGAGATATGTTGAAAGAGATGAACCTGTCCACATCCGCCGCTCCAACCTCTCTTGTCCCGGGCTCTTCTGCAGACTGCATACCATCACTGGCCGTCTATGCCGACAGCCTGGAGACGGTGATGGGCGCCGTAGATGGAGGATGCCGGCGGGTGTATTTTGAGCCCGTCTTGGGGTGGGAGGAGAAAGATAGGGCCTCAAAGACAAAGAAGATGATAGAAGAGGCAAAGGCCATCTGCGGGGATGTAAAGCTGATCTGGAAGTGGCCCAAAATCACGCACGCAGATTTCTTCAAGTTCGCCGGGCCGCTTCTAGCAGCGGTTATGGTAGATGGGATCATGGTGGAGAACGTGGGAGCCGTGCAGGCCGCGATAGATTCCGCACCCGAGGCACATCTTTATGGAGCCTCCGGCCTCAACGTCTGCAATCACCTGACTGTGCAGGCATTAGCTGCACCCTTACGGCTCCTCACTCTCTCGCCGGAGCTGTCTGCCCGGCAGCTGGCCGCTACCGTCGCTGCTGTGCGACTTATTTCAAACGCGCCCCGGATGGAGCTGATGGTGCAGGGCAACCTGGAGGTAATGGTGGCCGAGGACTGCATGCCACTTCCTGACAAAGGAGAATATGATCCAAAAGAATTCTGGGGCCTGCAGGACATGAGACGCATCTTTCCCCTGCGCCTGGATGATGACAGGAGAACGCACATCTTTAACTCTGCCGAGACCTGTCTGCTGGACCAGATGCCCGAGATATTCGCAATCGGCCTGGATGGAGTAGCAGTGGATGCGCGGGGCCGGACGCAAGAGTACGCCCGCGAGATGACGGAGACTTACAGAAAGGCGATAGATCTGACGAAGAGAAGAGAAGGGACGCTTCGCCAAGACCTGGAAAGCCTGAAGGAGTCCATCCGGCCCCTGGCCCTGGGAGGCATAACCCACGGCCACTTCCAAAAGGGGCTGAAGGATGAAATCACTTAGGGTAATCTCTTATGGCATTTCCTTTCCCGAGATGTAGCAGCAATAGCCGTAGCTTACCGGCCCCAGCTTCGTAGTCTCGCAGGGAAAATCCGAGCACGAAAAGCAGAGGGCCACGCCCCGTTGAAAGGCGCAGGTGGCAATCTTGCACATCCTGTTCTCTCGGGCACGGCAGCCAGCCTCTCCATTGGGGCACTTGCCGGAGGCCATGCGGGGGCAGGCCTGACAGGCTATGCCGCAAACGCCGATTTTCATTTGAGCGGGCAGATCAGAGGACATAATCCACCACTATCCGGCTCTCGCATACTTTGCCGACAAAGTTTGCCACCAAGACGTGCTCAGGGTGCTTCTGGTAGCTGTAAAGAGCTTCTTTGCTCTCGAATTCTGAAACGAGTACCAGATCATAGGCCACACCCGCCTCCAAGAAGTTGATGCCCACCTCGAAGAACTTGATCTCACCGATTTGGGCGGGGAGAGCTTCCAGATCTGCCTTCAGCGCCTTGATATTTGCCGCCTTGTCGCTGCCCTCTGCCCATTCTTTGAGCTTGAACATAACGATATGCTTTACCACTCCCAAGACCTCGTGACGACTTTTCACATCCGAAGTTTATAATGGTTTTGAAGAAGGAGGGAGGCAAAAGTCATCTGGGTATAGGAGGGAGAAAATGGGCCATCGACTTTTGCCAATATACTATACGTCAATTGCCGATATTTAAGGCTTTCTGTCGAGACATGTCAAGCACAGACATGCTGGCAAAAGAAGATACAGAAAAGAGCGAATCGAGGTCTCAGGCAGGCCAGCGCCGAAAGCCACAGCGTCCCTTTTGAAAGATCCAGTCACCGCAGTGACGGCCTGTCCCTGCCCGAAGCCCGACTAAAAGCCGGAAGGCGGCAGAGCACTGGAATTTTACACAGCGTCCGTTTTAAAGAAACCCCATCTACGGGGCCTCGTGCTCGCCCTCAGCCAATGGTTTTTGCTGCGTCCCAAGTCCCGGTCGTGTATTAGCGTGAGAGATCCCGGCAGATTGCTAGGCCGTTTATGGCCTGCAACTTTCAGCCGCAGGAATCATTTCGCCTCACAGGCTCGTAGCCGAATGCATTGCCACGAAGGCATGCATCTCCTGAAACAGGGCCAGATGTACACTCTGGAAGCGACTGCATACCGCCCCGGAAGAGCGAGTATCCAAATCGTCCCTGCCAACAGAGGATTATCGGATTTACGTTTAGCCCACGACACGCCCGCCAACCCTTGCAGGACGCGACAAACTATCTATATTTTCGTTATAGATATTTGTAGTTTGCGGCTGAGCCAGGGAAGGGGTGAAAAGGAGACGAAGGCGCATCCAAACAAACACCTGTCATGCTGAAAGACCTGCCTGGCCTGGTGCATGAGGGCCTCTGTCTTAAAAAGCCCGAGCGCCGGCCAGTCGCTGCCGTGTGGGGGACTGATCAAGCTGCGGCCCAACGAACATACCTTCGGACACTGCTGTACTCTGAATTTAGATCCTGAATGATCTACGCACACAATCCAATAATTATTTCAACTATGAATCAATATTATCAATAATGAAAAATATCGAGTTGAGATGATTATGAGTCTGTTTCGAATAGCATTAATGGTACTGATATCAATTACATTCCTTGGCATAGCTTGTGCGTATTATCCTTACAATACTCCTGTGCCAGATAATCAAGATCTTATTTTTGAGGTTTTCTCTGTGGCAGGTGTCAATTGTGGAAATCCTCCTGTTCCTAGCACGTTCACTATATCCGAGGAACGACCAATCGTTATGATCGCTACATATCATTGGTGCGACGGAGAAGATCCTGGAACCATCTCTCTGCAAGAGCAAGATGGGACTATTTATGGGCCATGGCAGGCAATAGGGAGAAACGGCTCCGGTGGTGCACCTAATCGCTATTGGGAAGTAGTTTTTGCAGATGGACTCAATCTGCCGGCAGGTACTTATACAATTGTTGACTCGCGCCCCGAAACCTGGTCATGGACTGAAGACGTAGGCAATCGAGGACATTCCTATGTATTTGCCCTAAAGGAGGAAAACGATGGCTTGTCGGCAATTGGTGGGCAAGAGGAGACTTCTTCACAGCCAGAGACAACGAATACAATAATTCCAGAGCCATCCCAAATCCATGGACAACATACTGGGAGCAGCCCAGGTCAGATGGGCGATATTGCTCAAGGTTCTGAGGAGAAATTATATAATTATGCCGATGCGGAGCTAATGTTTCAGGCAGGAGATATTGATAACCTGGGATTTGGATGGCCTCAAGGATTTGATGTCTTTTCCGGCAGTTCTACGCCAACTCATTCCTATCCCTGGGAGCCTGGCGCCGATGACCCGGCAGGAACCGATCGGATCATGGTAGGAACAAGCTATGATGGTCATTCCCCTGCAGGCCAAGATGGGTATGTCTCTACTACAAGACGCCCGGATAACCAGCCAGAAACCATAGTTATAGAATTCGACCCAGGAGAATTAGAGGTAAAATCAGCCATAATTCAGATGTTCGTGGATGATTTCCAGTCACCGTTATGGAAGAGCAAGTTCCAGGTAGAAATTAATGAGCAACGTGCTCCTTTCCTGGAAGAGGTTCTAAATTCCTTGGTCCAGACAGGTCCGATTGGAAAGCTCATAACGGTCCAGATCCCTGATGACTTCCTGGGTGATGTAGCGAGCGGCATGCTGAATATCCGTATCGATGATCCAACAACGGGTGCTGGGGACGGATATGCTGTGGACTTCGTCAGACTTCTGATCAATCCAAAGACCATGACGAACACGGGCACTGTCTTTGGAGTAGTCCTGGAAGAAAAGACGGACGAGCCGATCGGAGGAGCAAAGGCATCAGCGTCAGGCGTAATAACGAGCAGCACGGACAGCGATGGCAAATTCATTCTGGAAGAGGTTCCTGCAGGCCTAGTCGCAGTCACCGTTTCCAAGAACGGTTATGTGTCGCAGATCAAGACAATCGACCTAACATCCGGAGGAGATGCAGAACTGGATTTCCAGCTTCAGAATGAAGAGGAGACTGATGGGAAGGCTCAAAAGGACGAATCAGAAATTATGAACAACTGGAACATCGGTTCTGTGGATAACAATCCCACCTGCAGCCCGTTTTTCACTATCTTCGAACCACAGATGATTACCTACATCGACACCTACCACTGGAATTACGGATCAGGCACACCATCCGGCGGCACCATAACCTTGAGAAAGGATGATGGCACAGAGTATGGACCCTGGCAGGTCGAGACCGAGTCAGGCCAAGGTGGTGTCTTAAATGCCTGGTGGATTGCTTATCCAAACGAGGTAATACCTGCCGGAACCTATACCATCATCGATTCTGAACCGGAGACGTGGTCCAAGAACTCTGAATCGGAAGACTGCGGATTTAGCAAGGTCTTGGGGGTACCAGAGGCATCTGAAGAGGTAGGGAAGGATGCAAAGAACCGCCAGGACGAGATCAATGATACGAACAAGATTCCGGCAGGTGCTGAAGAGAGCAAGAATGTCATCATGATGGCTGCTCAAGCCCTGAAAAAGAATGATGTTAAGTCATTTATGAAATTCTTTACAAACGACACCGTGACTCAAGTCGGTGATGAATTCAGCATACCGCCTGAAGACGCATCCAAGGTTGCCGAAGCTCTGAAAAACGCGAGAGTAGTCGAAGTGTATCCCTTGATAGTTCTTTACGAGATGGAGATAGATGAAAGGACTTACAACTTTTATACCATGTGGGAGGGAGACGAATGGAAACTAAACGGATTCTAATAGTGATTCTGAAATCAATCAGCATAGTGGGTGTGCTCCTCTGCGCATCGTCGATAGCATACGACGACTCATTAACTACACCTGGGGCACATAGCAAGATCAACCAAATCGCCATAGATCGGTTCATAGAAGATGTAATGCCTTATGATGTCTACCTCAAAAACTCCTCTTTAGATGGAGAGAAGTGCAAAGGCGTAGGCTGGGATCCTGTAGACGGCGCTAGGGACTTGCCTCCAAGGACTGAACAGAAGCGTGAGAAAGCAATGGCGCAGTGGATCATTGACGGAGGATGGTCTGCTGATGAGCCAGAGTTTATCATGGCTCTGGTACACTTTTATGACCCAAATAATCCTGAACGACCCTGGCTAACTGACCAGCAATTTGTGGTGAATGCAGTTCAAAAGCTATCTTCCACAAAAGACAACCCCGAGATAAGCGCCGTGGACTGGGCCTTC
>JBATEC010000066.1:0-16359 GCA_049663825.1 Methanothrix sp.
GGCGGCCGCCCTCCGGCAGGGGCCCGATCGCGCCCTTCCCTGCTCCCCCGGATTTCTGCCGACGACTGCCACGCCGCCCCAGGCAGGCGCCCGCACGCCAGCGCGCGCTCCCGCGGGAGTGGGCCCACGGGCAGGCTGGCCCGGAACACGAATCGAAACGAATATGTTCTCCGCCAATGAAATGATCCACACCCGATGGAGGCCCTGCCCAATGATTGAGCTGACTGCCGAGATGATAATCGAGATCCACGACATCACCATCCAGCGCTACGGTGGCTTGCCCGGTATTCTGTGCATGGGCACCATCGATGATCTCATCAATCAGCTTCGGATCGTCAAGCTTGATCGATCCGGCCAGGCGTTCAGCGATGCTCAGTTTTTTGTCCATGACTCCTCTAATCGCGTGTATATTCTATTCCTGCCTTCGTGGCCTTATCCGGTTTCTTTCATCCTTGTGCCAGTGCACGCGCCCGTGGGTGGGCTCGCGCGGGCAGGCAGGCCCGGAGTCTGCACTGAAATCGCAAGATTCCGGCTCTATCAAGGTGGACCCAATCAATCCCTCATCTCAAATGGGTATGGGAAGATCTCAGACACCATTTTAGTCGTATAATTTCCGTCTTCCCCCAGGATTACCAGAATGCCTCGGCCGAGTTCGAAGAGGATCTGGCGTTCGTCCCCTGTGGGTGCAGTGGCCTTTCCATCCGGCAGGTAATTGGCCACTGCCCGGATGTTGCCGTCGCCCTCGGATATTGCCTTGAAGACCGCCACCTTCAGTGCACTGGTGGAGAGGCCGTAGAGGGCATTCTCGACGTTGCAGCCGGAGTATATCTTGCCCGAGGTTGTGAGCACTGCCGCGCCCACCGAGTAGCAGGAGTAAGGGGCATAGGCATTAAATCCGGCCTGGCGGGAGACATTCATCAAAGCCTGAATCTCTGCCTCATCAAGTTCTTGCACGAACCATCTGCGGTAGAGCCGGTCGTACCTCCCATCCGAAATCAGCTTCTCCAGGCCTCTGTCAAGAGACTGCAAGAGCAATGGATCTCGCACCCCAAAGTAGAGCGAGTGCATCTCCCATGGCATGGCCAGAGCCCTGATGCTGGAGATGTTCTGCTGCATAATCCGAAACCATGTGGTGGAACTTCCGCCCACGAAGGCATCTGCCTTTCCCTGAAGGAGAGCCTGAAGGCCCTCGCCTTCGGAATCGTAAGTCAGTGCCTGGACTCCAGTCCGATTCTTGAGCAGGTCATAAGAGATGCTTCCATTCTGCACAGCTACCTTTCTGCCCTGTAGCATGTCCGCCGATCTGATGTCGCTATCATCCCGAACGAAGGTCAATATGTCAAAGGTTCCGTGAGGACGGGCTGTGAAATTGTACTGCTTTTGTCTCACCTCGGTCTTGACCAATCCACCGATCACATCCGCATCTCCTTTTTGAAAGGAGAGCATGGCCTGCGTCCAAACCATAGGCTCAGCAATGATCTGAAAACCTTCCTCTTCGCCCAGAAGCTGGAGCAGATCCAATTCGAAGCCATAGATAGAGCCGTTCTCCTCATAGTTAAAGGGCGCGAAATCCCGGTCGAATACAAACACGATTGAAGTTTTATTGTCCGGCTGTTTGGGCGCACTGGCGGCGGTCGATCCAGCGGCGGCGATAATGATTGCAATTATGCCTAGAAATATCCAGATGGGTCTCATGGATTGATATCATAACTGTCAGAATAAATTCTTTATCATAGTCATCCTCATGGTGGATTTTTGCCCCTGTCAACCCCGCACGAACGCGAGGAAACCTAAAATATATCGAAAACCATTCTCTTTGTCAGAGGGCCTCGGCCCCACTATCAACAGCTCCTGGTGGAATGGTCTCGATAAGGCCCTTGCGACCGCCAAGTAAAGCGATTTGCGTCGTAAAACGCTTAAGCGAATAATACCAACATTGTTTAACAATAACTTTTGGAGAGGTTAAGCTCGAGATGAACATGATATGCAGGAGGATTCCATGATTGCCAAATTGCAAAGAATATTGATAAGTATAGTGGTTTGTATTCTCGTTTTTGCATCAACCCCTGTGGTGGCGCTGGATGTCCAGGAAACATCGCCGATAGTAGCGTTGAAGGACCTATACGATAATAACAAGGAATTTCACACTACCATGGATCAGGCATTCGCTCACCTGAAAGATCCGGACCCAGGTACAGTAGACCTGTGGCCGAATCCCACTGCAGTAAATCCATGGAAGGGGAAGAAATTCGACGATCTTCTCAGTTTCTTTGACGAATGGTACCACTTGCAGCCGACGCCCAGCGGCGCACAGGACGAATTCAATTACATTGAAAAGATCGCCTGGTTCTATTACAAAAATGAATTTGGCCAGCAGATCGTTGGCAAGGACCCTGGATTAAATTGGACCCGAGAATTTGTCGAAGCGCGGCGCAAATTCCTCGAGAGCCCTGAGTCGAATGCAACCATTCAGCAATGGATCGACGATCCGGCGATTCACATGGAAGAATATATCGTTCCGCCTGATGGATTCAAGTCGTTCAACGAGTTCTTTATTCGCGATCTTAAGCCCGGCACGCGGACGGTCGCCAGCCCGCTTGAAGACTCTGTGCTGGTATCACCGACTGATTGCGTTCTGAACATGATCAATCCGCTGACGCCGGGAGTTGAGATTGCTACAAAACTGAGCCAGAAGCTGAATGTCACGGAACTGCTGGCCGGATCCGAATATGCAAAGTACTTCGAGAATGGCACCGCGATTTCCTGCATACTGATGCCCACCACCTATCACCATTATCATTCAGTGGTGTCTGGCATGGTAGTGGAGTCGCGCGAGGATGTAACCGGGGCCTATTGGGGCATGAATGACTTTGGCGCATTCTATAATGCAGGGAATTTCGGTTATGGCGCCGATTACAGTGTCTTCGAGCATTTCCGCCGCGGCTACCTGGTGATCAAAACAGAGAAATACGGCTATGTGGCGATGATCCCGGTAGGCCTGGATACCATCGGCTCGGTAGTATTCGAAGACGAGTTTTCGAATGTGACTGCACAAAATCCTGTGCCGGTTTATAAAGGCGAGAAGCTGGGTCACTTCCAGTATGGCGGATCGATGGTGATTACATTGATTGAGCAAGGCATCTCTTCCATCTCTATCCCGCAAGGCCAGAAGATAGGAACGTTCTCAAAGTGCCAGGAATGCGAGACCCTGTCATGATGTGACACTACCAGGGCGTGCTAACGCTTGAAAATTAGTTAAGCTCAAATTTTACCTTTTTAACGCATCTTGCTGGCTCAATATCCTTATATCAACTATGATCAATAGCTATGTTATGAAATCGATAATTTCACTAGCGATGCTTTTGTCTCTCATTCTGCCAAGTTTGGCTTTGTCTCCTTTCGAGAAGGCATATGCGGATGGCGTGAATGATGGAGTAAAGCTGGGAAAATTGATGAATAATATGGACGCGTACAATATCGCCGTCCAGCAATTCAATGACAAAATAAATCAGACTTTTGGAGCCAATGCATCGCTAATGTGGCTGCCTAAGATGGCTACTCCTACTGTCACTTTCACAAACTTGAAGCCGATTCACAAAATGGACGGCACACAAGGTGAGGTTAATGTCGTACAGTATTGAGGGTACTCGAAAAACGTAAACAAAAAGCAACTCATAAGGTGAGGTCTATCACGCCAATTATGGGAGAGGAAATATCGTAAAAAGAATCGCGCGCTTGTGTTGAGGAGAGGCGGCGTAAATCCGGTAGTGTGCCCGTTTTGATGTAAAATAGCCACAGTATTCAGTATCAAGAAGGCACTTTCTAGAAATCGAGTGATTTATACATCGAGATTAAGGGCGCGAATTACTTAGTATTTATATGCCCAAACCCGGACTCGAACCGGGGACATTCAGATCTTCAGTCTGACGCTCTCCCAACTGAGCTACTTGGGCTCAAGTGGGCCCGACGCGATTCGAACGCATGACCTCCGCCATGTCAAGGCGACGTCATAACCAGCTAGACCACGGGCCCGCAAGCACCTTCCCTATCCCCTTCTCGCAGATAAAGTCTTCGGTCCGACTTGGGAATAGCTAAAATGAAATTTGGATAGGGCCGGCATCGTGCCCGGCCCTATCCAAATTTCAATTGTAGTAGACCTCTTTATGATACTCATCCAGCGCCTTGATGGTTATCTGGTCCTTCTTGGCCATGAGAATGGCATCAGCCGCTGCCTGAGCCGCCTGAATGGTGGTGATGTAAGGAATGTGGTAGTCAACAGCGTTTCTCCGGATCTGGACGCCGTCCTTGACGGACTGCTTTGTGGTGGGCGTATTGATTATCAGCTTGACCTCGCCAATCTTTATGTAGTCCATGATATTGGGGCTGCCGTTGTAGATCTTATTTACCCTCACCACAGGCACGCCCGAGCGGCGCAGGTACTCGGCTGTACTATCCGTAGCGATGACGGAGAGCCCCGCCTCATGCAGCTTCTTGGCGGCCACAGCCACCGCAGCCTTGTCTTCATCCTTGACAGAGATGAAGACCATGCCCTCCAAAGGCAGCGGATTGTCCGCGGACAGCTCTGCCTTGAAGAAGGCCAGGCCCAGCTTGTAGTCTATGCCCATGACCTCGCCTGTAGACCTCATCTCCGGCCCCAGCAGGACATCTGCCCCAGGCAGCTTGTCAAAAGGCAGGAGCACCTCCTTGACGGAGACGTAAGGCGTCTTGGGCTCTCTTAGGAAGCCCTGCTCCCGCAAAGATATCCCAATCATAACGTTGGCGGCAATCTTGGCCAGGGGCAGGCCTACGGCTTTGGAGACAAAGGGTATGGTACGACTCGACCTGGGATTGGCCTCCAGCACATAAACTACTCCGTCTTTGTAAGCCATCTGCAGGTTCACAATTCCCACGACTTTGAGCCCAAGCGCTATCTTGCGCACGTAGTCCCTCACCACCTCTAAAACCACGCCCGGCAAGGTCTGGGGCGGAATCATGCAGGCACTGTCACCCGAATGAATACCCGCCTCCTCGATGTGCTCCATGATGGCGCCGATCAGAACATCGGTGCCGTCGCAAACCGCATCCACATCTATCTCCACTGCGTTTTGCAGGAAATCATCTATGAGAACGGGATGCTCACGGGAGACGCGCACCGCTTCGCGCATGTAGACCTCCAGGCCCGCCTCGTCGTAGACGATCTCCATGGCCCGCCCCCCCAGAACGTAGCTGGGCCGCACCAGTACGGGATATCCGATCCTGGCGGCAACGGCCTTGGCCTCGGCTGGAGCGTAGGCTATGCCGGCACTGGGCTGAGGGATGTTCAACTGGTCCATGAGAGCATTGAACCTCTCCCTATCCTCCGCCAGATCAATGCTGTCCGGACTGGTGCCCAGGATCTTTGTCTTCAGTCCGCGGCGTGCTATTTCCTTTTCCAGAGGGAAGGCCAGGTTTATGGCCGTCTGGCCGCCGAACTGCACCAGCACACCGTAGTGCTGTTCCTTCTCCAGGATGTTCATGACATCCTCTAAAGTAACCGGCTCAAAAAAGAGCTTGTCTGAGGTGTCGTAGTCGGTGGAAACGGTCTCCGGATTGTTGTTGACGATGTGGGTCTCGATGCCCCGCTCCCGCAATGCCATCACCGCATGAACTGTGCAGTAGTCAAACTCGATGCCCTGGCCGATCCTGATGGGGCCTGAGCCCAAAATCAGCACCTTCTTTTTGCCAGATGGCAAAAGTTCGCACTGTGTGTCGTAGGTGGAGTAGTAGTAGGGGGTCTTGGCCTCAAACTCGGCTGCACAGGTATCCACCATCTTGTAAGTGGGAATAATGCCAAGCGAGATACGCATATCGGTTATCTCTTCCCGGCTTTTGCCCACGATGTCGGCTATCTGCTTATCGGTAAAGCCGGTGCGCTTGGCCTTCCTCATAACCTGTGCATTCAGCCCGGATCTGATCTCCACCTCCATGGCAATGATGTTCTCCATCCTGTAGAGGAAGTAAGGCTCAATGCCCGTAATCTTCGAGATCTCCTCCGAAGACATGCCTCTCTTCAAGGCCTGGTAGATGGCAAAGAGCCGTTCGTCAGTGGGATTTTCCAGGAGGTTTCTGATCTCCTCATCCGTCCAGGTGGTGTACTTTCCCGCATACCCCAGATCTTTATCGATATCTAGGGAACGAATGGCCTTCATGAGTGCCTCCTCGTAGCTGCGTCCAATGGCCATGACCTCGCCTGTGGATTTCATGGCCGTGGTGAGGGTCTTGTTGGCCTTGACGAACTTGTCGAACGGCCAGCGGGGAATCTTGATCACAACATAATCCACGGTGGGCTCGAAGGAGGCGGGCGTCTCTTTGGTCACATCGTTTCTGATCTCATCGAGTGTCATGCCGATGGCAATCTTGGCGGTGACCCGGGCAATTGGGTAGCCGGTGGCCTTGGAGGCGAGGGCAGAAGAGCGGGAGACGCGGGGATTGACCTCTATGACCCGGTACTCCCCGTTCTTGAACGCGAACTGGATGTTGCAGCCTCCCTCAATTTCTAAAGTGCGTATGATGTTGATGGCGGCGCTTCGCAGCATCTGAATCTCCTTATCGGACAGAGTCTGGATGGGCGTAACGACGATAGACTCGCCGGTGTGAATGCCCATGGGATCCATGTTCTCCATGTTGCAGATGGTGATGCAGGTGTTGTTCGAGTCCCTCATCACCTCGTACTCCAGCTCAGTCCAGCCTCCGAGGCTCTCCTCCAGCAGTACCTGGCTGATGCGAGACCTCTTCAGCCCAAGCTCGCAGATGGAGAGCAGCTTCTCGCGAGTCTCTGCAATGCCTCCACCAGAGCCGCCCAATGTGTAGGCCGGCCGAACTACCAGCGGCAGTCCCAGCTCCTCCATGACGGCCAAGGCCTCGCCCAGTGTGTTGACCGCTCTGCTCTTCGGCACGGGCTCGCCCACTCGCTGCATGGCCTTCTTGAAGAGGTCGCGATCCTCTGCCTCCTGAATGGCCTTGACAGACGTTCCCAAAACCTCGACATTGAATTTATCGAGAACGCCCATCTCCGCCAGCTCGGATGTGATGTTCAGGCCCGTCTGGCCGCCGATGCCGGCGATAATTCCATCCGGCCTCTCCTTCTCGATGATCTTGGCCACAATCTCCGGCACCAGAGGCTCAATGTAGACCTTGTCGGCTGTGTTTGGATCGGTCATGATGGTAGCAGGATTGGAGTTGACCAAGACTACCTCTATTCCCTCTTCGCGCAGGGATTTGCAGGCTTGAGAGCCGGAGAAATCAAATTCTGCGGCCTGACCAATCTGAATGGGCCCCGAGCCGATGAGGAGGACCTTATGAATATCATTTCTTTTGGGCATCGCTATCTTCTCCCTGCTTTACCTGTCACGCCATTCATTATTCTCAAGACCGCACCAAAAAATGGGTCTTCCGTGCAGAGCGGTCCGGGGTGAGCTTCGGGATGGTACTGGACAGCCAGAACATTGAGCTTATCGCTCTTTATGCCTTCTACTGTGCCGTCGTTGGCATTTAGCTGGGTTATCTCCAGGTCCGTGCCCTCCACAGATCCGGGCCGGACGGCAAAGTTGTGGTTCTGAGAGGTGATGTAGACGATCTTCTTTTCCAGGTCTTTAACCGGCTGATTGCCGCCATGATGGCCGAATTTGAGTTTGAAGGTCTGGGCACCCAGGCCCAGTGATATTATCTGATGCCCCAGGCATATTCCAAAGACGGGAATCTGTCCCGTATAGTGTCGGACGGCAGAGATGGCCTCTTTAGCTCTTTCGGGATCACCGGGTCCATTAGAGACGAAGAGTGCCTGCGGCCTTGCCGCCTCTATCTCAGATATGCTGGCATGAGCGGGAAGCACGGTTATATCGAATCCACGGCAGGAGAGGCTTTTTAGGATATTCCTCTTAATGCCTAAATCCAGTACCGTCATGCGGGGACCATGGCCCTCGATGCGGTAAGCTGATTTGCATGTCACATCCCCCAGCAGATTTTGCGCAGAGATATCGGCCTGGGACCGGGCCATTGCCACCACATCCAGGTCTTGCACGTCTCTTTTTTCGCCTACGGCAAGCGCGGCTTTCATCACGCCAAGCTCTCTTACCTTCAAAGTTAGCATGCGGGTATCCACGCCACATAGTCCCGGTTTGCCCTCATCAATAAGGAACCGGTTGAGCGTTTTTGTATTACGATGATGTGTCGGACGATCCCAGTATTCCCGGCTGACCATGGCGCGGGGCCACATTCGGTCGGATTGAAAATCCTCGCCGCTTATGCCGTAATTTCCCTGTAGAGGATATGTGAACATGAGCATCTGTCCGTGGTAAGAGGGGTCTGTTAATGCCTCCTCATATCCGGACATTACGGTCGTAAATACCAGTTCACCCGAGACCGTGCCGGGCGCACCAAAACCGGTACCTTCCACCCTTGTACCGTCTTCTAACCCTAAGACCCCAATCATAGTATCGGCAACACAAGAAGCTAAGTCATCTAAATACATTTCGATATCATCATCTTTTTTAAGCAGGAGCCCTATCCCGCATGCATGGAAGTTAAAGTGGAGATCTCGAAAAGCTCCGATTTCAGGCAGGTCTATGCCATAGGCGCGATCGGAGGCCACAGTCCCTACGATTTTCGCATTGCCTTTTACAACGACTCGCCAAAGACGCTAGTCGAGGACGGCAAGAGCATGACGGTCATGGAGAGAAAGATCGATACGGAGATCATTCTCTCACCCCTGGCAGCCAAGGAACTGGCCAACTGGCTGGTAGATCACATCAAGGACTACGAGAAGGTCTTTGGAGAGATTAAGAGGCCGGGATCGGTATCGCAGGGTCCAGTCATTGCTGAGAAGGGCAGCGAGTCGGCCGCTATCCAGGGATATATGTGAGGCGGCTATGAACAACAAAGAGAAGGTGCTGCTGAACAGAGGCATGGACAAGGTCAGGCAGAAAAAGTATGAAGAGGCTTTAGAGATCTTCGAGCGAGTGCTGGCTATGAACCAGGAGATACCGGAAGTCTGGAACAACCAGGGCGTGGCCCTCTATGGCCTTCATCGCTTAGAAGAGGCCATGCAAAGCTACGATCGATGCCTGGCCATCGACCCCGAAAATCTGGACGCTCTGAGGAACAAGGGCTTTTTGCTGAGAAACCAAAAGAGGCTGCAAGAGGCGCTTGTCGTTTACGACTGCGTGCTCCAGAAAGGTGGCGATGCATTTGACATGGAATCCACGGCCGCGGTACTGACGGCACTAGGGCGGCTCGAGGAGGCATTGAGTTGCCTTTTCCTGGCTCGGGAGGCAATGCCTTTGGAGCGCTTAGAAAAGGAGATTGAGATGGTAAAGGGCCTGATGGAGCGGAGAGGCATTCCCGTCCCTCAGGAGAGAGCCCCTCCGGAGATAGCCCATCAGAGGGCACTTCAGAGAGATCTTCAGGGGAAAGAGTGATATTATTAAAAAGAGAATTAATGCATTGCATATTAAGGCACAATTTTTGGGGGATGGATCTTGAAAGGCTTCATAATGATAAACGTAGAGCCTGGGACGGAAAAGGCGGTCCACGATTGCCTGGAAGGCATCAAAGGTATTCGAGAGGTTGTACCGGTCTACGGAGAGCGAGACTTCATAGCCATAGCTGATGTGGAGGGCATATCCGACCTAAACCGGGCAGTTCTGAGCGTAAGGGAGATCAATGGAGTGACTAATACCCAGACTATACTTGGCATGGAGCTGAAGTTCTAGAGATTAATGCCCGAGCCCAAAGATACCGTCTCGCTTGCGTCCCTTTATCTGGCCGTCTTCGTCGCAGTCCTGGGGTTCTCCCTGGTTGCGCCATTCTTTCCTCGCTATGCCATGGATCTGGGCGCATCTTACACCCTTCTCGGATTTATTGTCTCCACCTACGGAGCGGTGCAGCTTCTCACCCAGATACCCATAGGCCGCCTATCCGATCAGATGGGGCGAAAGAAGATCTTGCTTTTGGGCCTGGCCACATTCTCCTTTCTTCCGCTCTTTTACATCTATGCGAAGAGCGTCAATTCCCTCCTGTTCATCAGAGGTTTGGGGGGACTTGGGGCATCAGCCGTCTGGCCCATTGCCATGGCACTGATTATCGATCAGGCAGAAGCGAAAAACAGAGGAGCGGCCATGGGCCGGTACAACGCCGCGTTCTTCTCCGCGTTAGCCTTAGGTCCTCTCGTCGGTGGAGTGCTCTACGATTTTCTCGGCCTGAATGCCCCTTTTTGTCTGTGGGCCATTCTAGGAGCAACTTCGTTTCTGGTTGTCTATTTTCGGGTTAAAGAGCCTGAGAAGATAAGGATAAAGATGGGCCTTCTTCCTTTACGGGGAATGGAACCACTTATTGCTCCTGGCTATCTGCTCACATTTATAGCCTGCTCCTGCGTCGTCCTCTGGACGGGTGTTGTGGGCGGCTTCAACTTTACCATGCTGCCTGGCTTCGCAGCCGACCTGGGCTTTAATGCGACGGATGTGGGGATAATCTACCTGGTTTATGGAGGCAGCACAGCTCTTTTTAATGTCTACTTTGGCCGCCAGGCCGACCGAGGAACAAGAAAAAAACTCATCTTCACAGGCTGCCTGGTGGGGTGCCGTCAGTTTTGCTTTTCTCCCCCTGGTGGATGCCATGATCCCCGTCACATTCCTATTCGCGGGCCTGGGAATGGGGCTTGGCATGGCAAGCCCGGCAGCCGCAGCTTTAATCGCGGATACTACCAGCGCTGCACGGAGAGGAGAGGTTTACGGCATATTCAATACCGCCCGCATGAGCGGTGTGGTGATCGGACCGCTTATCGCGGGATTGACGGCGGATCTGCATGGAGTTGACGGCTCAATCTATGCCTTCACCTTATTGGCTATAGCCATAACACTGGGAACTCTAATCGTCCGTGAATCGAATAAAATGAAATAAAAAATTAAATCAGTCAGAATTGTTCTGGCCGCTCTATTCTCTTAAAGCACTCCCGGAGTATTTAAGGTGCCCCAGGAACCTTGCGAACCTATTTTCAGTGAGGACTTGCTCTGCGCGTACTTAAGGTTATCTTCCAGGTGTCCGCCAAAGGTTACCGGGGCGATTGACATAGATGCTGGAGCCTTGCTGCCGATCTGAATGGCATTGGTATTGTTGTTGAGTTTAATTGGTATGGCATTGTGGTAGAAGCTCTGGCCAAGAAGTGGGAAATAGGGAGAATCTAGGATTTGCAGAATGGATGTATCTGCTGCAGTGAAGGTAGCTGCCTTTGCAGGGTAGTTCGTCTGGAAGAACATGGGATCATCGTAAGTCCACATCGTTGCCAGGCCGGTGCCGGCCAGCATTAGGAGCACAGCTAAAGCAATCGTATATTTCATCATAGAGCCTCTTCCAGACGTCCGTCGGATTTAAACCTATTGGAAAAAGAGATGAGACGGGCAAGACCTTTCGCCCATCTCAAACATATCATTCTTAGTGGTGCGCTATGCTTCACTCACATGGTTTATCTCTTTACAACGACCACCTTACTTACTACCTTCTTGCTCACCACCTGATTTAGAAGCACATAGTCCATGCCTATCGCGCTGTCGTAGCCGGTTGCCGGGGCGTGCTTACCGTCTCGGGCGTAGACAAAAACCCTGTAGCTGCCTGCATCAGTTGGTGCATTGGTCCACGTCCACTGGTTCTTTGTCGACCAATCTGCCACTATTTTCCAGGCGTTGCTTGTGGTGGGGCCCTTCAGCCAGAACCGGTAGAGCATCGGATCTTTATTGGCATCAGTGGCCGTTGCCGTCCATTTTACTGCAGTTCCTGCACTCTGCGGACTTTTCTTGTCGGGCGCAAGAGCCGTCAGCTTCGGCGGCTCATTGGGTGTGAGCAGATATGATGCTCCCAGTGCACTATCGTAACCGGTTGCAGGACTATGCAATCCGTCCCGAACATAGACAAAGACTGTGTACTCTCCGCTATCGCTGCTGGAACTGGCCCAGGTCAACTGGTTCTTTGTTGACCAGTCTTGCACCACCTTCCAGGTGCCTGCGGTCGACGGGCCCTTCAGCCAGAACCGGTAGAGCATCGGATCTTTATTGGCATCAGTTGCCGTTGCCGTCCATTTCACTGCCGATCCAACGCTCTGTGGGCTCTTTTTATCGGGAGTCAGGGCCGTCAGCTTCGGCAGCTGATTGGGTGTGAGCAGATACGGTGCTCCCAGCGCGCTATCGTAACCAGTTGCAGGATTATGCTTTCCGTCCCGTGCATAAACGTAGACTGTATAAGCCCCTCCGTCGTAGCCGGAACTGGTCCATGCCCACTGGTTCTTTGTCGACCAGTCTTGCACTACCTTCCAGGCATTGCCTGTCGACGGGCCCTTCAGCCAGAATTTGTAGAATACCGGCTCTCTATCCGGATCATAGGATGTTGCCATCCACTTTATGGGCGTGCCGGCAATCTGGGCGCTGGGCTTGTCCGTCTTCAAGGATATGAGAGTAGGCGGTTGGTTTTGCCGCAGCACAGTAAACAGGGCCCCTGCATCGTCATCCCATCCGGACGGGCTGGAGTGCAGGCCGTCTCTCACTTGCACCTGAATCTCGCTTGTTCCCGCGTCAGCTGGCGAGGTGGGCCATACGAAGGTCGGGTCGGTGGACCAATCCCGTGCCAGACTCCACAATCCTCTCGTAGCCGGTCCCTTTACCCAGTACCTGTAGAACACAGGGTTTCCTTCCGGGTCCATGGCGGATGCACTCCACCATACGGTGGCACCAACTGGCTGCGGGCTAAACACATTGCTGGCCAGGCTGGTGATAACCGGCGGCTGGTTCAGGTTGACGATCGCATAGGAAGCTATTTCGTAGTCGTCTGAGCCACCCGGTCCGGCATGACTGCCGTCTCTAACTGCCACCAGCACCTCGCTGTAGCCAACATCCATGGGATTGGTTCTCCAGATCCAACGGTTGTTATGGCCCCAGCCGGTCTGGTCCATCCAGAATCCGTTGGTAGAAGGCCCACGCAGATAGAACTTGTACTGCAGGGGATCGCCCTCCGGATCAAAGGCAAGTGCTGTCCATTTAATCCAGCTTCCTGTATACTGAGGAGCCGGCCTATCGGTGAACAGCATGTTGACTCGCGGCGGCTGGTTGGCGCTGGCAAGTGAGAAGGAAACCGTCTTCTTGATGTCGAAGCCTGCCGGTCCTGCGTGATTGCCGTCTCTTATCCAGACCTCAATCTGATAGGCTCCCGGCGCATACCCGACGGTGCTCCATGTCCAGACGTTGCTCGGGGAATATCCGGTGTCAGCCCTCACTGCGGGGGACGGTGTCGGTCCGCGCACGATGAATCTGAACTGCAGGGGATCTCCTTCCGGATCGGTGGCTCCTGCTGTCCAGATTACAGGCGTGCCCGCCATCCGCGGACTGGCCAGGTTTGAGACCAGCGTGGGATTGGTAGGCGGCAAGTTATTGTTCCGATTGCCAAAGTCGATTCCTTGCTTGTTCTCTCCTGCGGCCAGAGCAAAGGAGTAAACCTGTCCACCAGGACCCGCAGTCGGCTTGGTCTGAGTCCATCCGGACTTTGCTACCTCGCTCACAACGTAGTTTGCGGGTGTGATGTTAAGGAAGGCATAGGAGCCGTCCGATGCTGTGTTTGTGGTACTGATCACGACCAGGCTCGTGGCATTCATAAGCTGGATGGTCCAGCCGGAGAGCCCTGCCTCGCCGCTATCCTTGACACCATTTCCGTTGAGGTCGTTGAACTTCAATCCAAGGATCGAGCCCATAGATGGCTGTGTGGCCAGCTTGTTGCCGAAGTTTTGGTTGCTGGAGCTGCCGGGGATGTGAACAGAGCGTACTGTAGGTGTGGTCGCAGTCCAGCCCTGTCTGGCCAGCTCTTTGACCTCGTAGTTGCCGGGTGGGACGTTGATAAACCTGTAGGCTCCGTTGGCATCTGTATCGACCTGTGCCAGCAGGATATCAGGCCCAGGCACCACATATACCAGATCTATTCCCCAATTAGGGACTCCGGCCTCTCCAGTATCCTTTACTCCATTGCCGTTCAGATCGTTGAACTTCATTCCCGAGATTATGTTGGGGCTGACTGACGGAACGTTCACCACGACATGGATCTGCGTTGTCACTGTGACCAAAATGGGGTCATCCACCTCGTAGGTTCCCGGCACCAGGTTGCTGAAGGTATAGGTGCCGTCCTGGCCCGTGGTCACTGTGGCGAGCTCTTTGCCGTTCTCTACCAGCTTGACTTCCTGTCCGGGAAGGCCCGGCTCGTCCTCGTCTTGCACTCCATTGCCGTTGGCATCATAGAACTTCTTGCCCGTGATGGACAGGTTGCCCTTGTTGCCGAAATCCTTTCCGGAGACGTCCGCATCCAATAGATCGATGCTATATGGTCCCTGAGGCAGAGTCTGAGTCCAGCCTTCCTGGGCGACTTGGCTTACCGTGTATTTGCCTGGTGCAAGGTTCTTGAAAGCATAGGATCCGTCCTGGCCGGTGGTAGTGGCATTGATGAAATTGCCGCCCTCTGCAAGCTGAATGTTCCAGCCGGCCAGAGCAGTATCATCTCCATCTTTTGCGCCATTGCCATCCAGGTCGTTGAAGCTGGTTCCGGAGATGGACCAGGATCCATGGTTGCCGAAGTCTTTGCCCGTAACATCGGCATTCTCCAGCACAATCGAATAGGATCCCTCAAGAGGCGCGGTCCTCGCCCAGCCGGACTGCTCGACCTCGGTGATGGTGTAGGTGCCGGGCATCAGGTCCACGAATTTGTAGGAGCCATCCTTCCCGGTCGTGGTGCTATTGACTGTGCTGCCCTCTTTGGAGAGCGTGATCTTCCAGTCTGCCATTCCGGGCTCGCCGTCGTTTGCTCCGTTGCCGTCAAGGTCGTTATACTTCATGCCGGAAATGCTGTATGCCGTCAGCTTATTGGCGAAGTTCTTTTCGACTGCATCGTCCTCTTTCAGATCCACGCTATAAGATCCGCTTTCGGGATTGATGGCCTTCCAACCGGTGGGCAATGTCTCGCTAACTGTGTAGCTTCCCGCCAAAAGTCGCTCGAAGCGGTAGGACCCGTCCTCACGAGTTAAGGCGCTGATCTCACTATCCGGTCCAGCAAGACGGATTGTCCAGCCGGACAGGGCCTCGCCTTCGTCCTTGACGCCATTGTTGTTCTTGTCCTCGAAGGCCGTGCCGGAGATGTTCCGAGCAGGCTCACTGAGGGTGATGAATGCGGACAGCTCGCTGTCAAAGCTATCTTCTGCAGCGTGCTTTCCATCCCTAACCTGGGCCTTGACCTGGTTTTCGCCAGCATCAGCAGAGGATGTTGTTTGTTTCCAGGTATTGTCCCCGCTCCACTCAGTCACAGATTGCCAGGCTCCACTGGTTGCCGGTCCACTGTGTAAGAAACGGAAGAACAGCGGATCTTGATCTGCATCAGTGGCGTTGGCAGTCCAGGTTATGGTGGTGCCGGGAATCTGGGGGCTGGTAACATCCGCAATCAGAGAATTCAAGACTGGTGTCTGGTTCACAGCCGCAGGAATCACAGGTTCTGCGGGCTTAGTTTCATTGACCGGCTGCTGCGGCGTCACATTTTCCGGTGCTATGGGTGTGGTTATGTTCTCTGCAGCCGCAGGAGGCACAACTGTCTCCGGGGCAATCGTCACCGTTTCTGTCTCATTGACTGGCAGTTGCGGCGTTACATTTTCCGGTGCTACGGGTATGGTAATGTTCTCAGTCACAGGAGGTGCCACGTTCTCCGGAACAGTCACCGCGGGTTCCGTCTTATTCTCTTGCGGAACGGTTACATTAGTAGCCGCAGCTGGCTCTTGTTCTGGCCTTATTTCTGGTGCAGGAGCAACTATGGAAAATTCGCGGCTCATGTTTCCGCCCTCGCCCTGCGCACCCTCATGCAAGCCGTCTTTTACCTGCACCAGGATCAGGCTGGCGCCGGGCTCTACGGCAGTCCAGGCAAACGTATTCTCCGGTTGCCAGTCGGTGGCAGGTGTATCGTTGACCAGGAAGCGATAAGATATTGTATCGGATTCAGGATCGCTGGCCTGGGCTGTCCAGGTGACTGTTGTTCCCAATAGTTGCGGGCTAACACTATCTGCAGTCAGACCGTCAAGTGCTGGCGATTCATTGAGCTTGGCCGGTATGACTTCAGCCGGCACGACCTCGGTTTGCACAGGCACTTGTTCTGGCTTTGTTTCGGGCGCCGGAGCAACTATGGAAAATTCGTGGCTCATGTTTCCGCCCTCGCCCTGCGCACCCTCATGCAAGCCGTCTTTTACCTGCACCAGGATCAGGCTGGCGCCGGGCTCTACGGCAGTCCAGGCAAACGTATTCTCCGGTTGCCAGTCGCGAC
>JBATEC010000067.1:0-3816 GCA_049663825.1 Methanothrix sp.
GAAGCATGCTGAGGGGGATTCGTGTATCATCCAAAGAAGAGTTGAAGGGTCGCATGAGTCAATATATCGATGATATGAATGAAACTCCCACAATATTTAAATGGAAGTACAAAATGGATAAAATGGCAGGAGGGATTGTTGTTGATATGGATGGTGGGGTATTGGTATGTTAATTTGGAACTGTAACACTAGGCAATGATGCCTTTGATGGATCATTAATTAGATTCGCTACGCCACCAAACTGCATTGTATTCCATAGTGACATATTCCACGAAACTGGAAATAAACGATCCACTCTAACCTTGAACTGTCCGGTGCTTGTACCTCTGGCCATATTTGTCAAAGTTGCCGTTATACGAACGCTTTGTCCTTCTGAGGTTTCGCCGAGTGGAGTGATTTGAATATCACTGACAACGATATCCGGTTTTAGTTTAGTAGCCTGTGCATCTCTTGGCGAGATCGGGCTTTTGACGGCATAGGCAACTCCGGCTGTAATGATAATTGCGATCATGCACAATCCTAAAAAGGAAGTGTTCTTCATCATATCACCTGGTTTCTTTGATCTCCGCTCACTTGATTAGTTTCTCTGCTTATGCTCTTAATTCGGACAACTTATCGTATAGTTTTCAGCAACAGTCTCTTTCCAACGATTTCTGCCCTTGACACATCCATTATCGCCTTGCCAAAGGACGAACAAATCAATCATAATGTTATCATATCCTGGATAGCGGATGCATAGGTCATGCGTAATCTGCGTGAACACTCCATTAGCGAACGGATAACTATAGATATTATTTTCCTCTGCACAAGTTTGCTCCTCCCAAGGTCCACCCGCAGAAGCAACACAGGTATCTAAGTGCATTCGTGCAAATTCTCTCGCTCTATTTGGAAGATAGATATCCACTGTATCCCGGCCTGAAAAAGGTGTATATGTAATACCATCCGCGCCCTCGATAGACTTTACCGAAACAACATATTGAGCGGTACATGAGCGAGTTGTTTTCGCCGCAACTAATCCTGAAACAAATATTAGCAAGATTAGTATTAGTACCCCTGTTTGCTTATTCATTTATCTCACTGCCTTTAATTCTTATTAATAATTCTTGATATGTAATTCGATTCATAGGGCAAACGCCGGATTCATTACCTAAATCAACATTATTGTTGATGTATTTCTACTTAATCATTAGAATATTCATTATAATGATGTATCTCATCCCTACGCATCTCCTCAATCTGATCTGCTCCATCTTTCCGTCGCGATTAGCTAGTATTCATAGGATACGGTCACGCGGAGACTGCGAGAGGCCTTCTCTTCTTATTTCCAGAACTGCCACCAGCTCTTTTCTCTATCTCCACATCGCCCGGCTTTAAGGCAAGCTGCGAAATGCTTTGGGTGAGCTATGCAGATCAATATCACTTCCGAGGAGGCATTCGGACCAGGATTCCCGGTGGTGGGAGGTGAGGCACGCTCGGCTCGCTCTCGGCGCTGACCGACCAGCTGCTTCGCGGGGATCAGAGAGAAGATGCAGAGGCCAGCTGGGACGATGGGGTGAGTGGAGGAATGACATCCCGAGCGCATCTGGTGGTTAAATCTCATCCGCAGGAAAGGTACTTCTGGGAATAAATAAGAAAACAGTGTCCAGGTGATGACGATGAAAAAACTCAACAATAAGGATATCTCGATCTTGAGGAGGCTGGCGCCATGCAGCGATCCAAAGACATCAGGCGGCCTTCTCACATCTCTCTCCAGCTACTACATAACCGACAGGGAAGACTTTCTATCCCGTCTGGAGAAGCTGTCCGATGATGACTTGAAGTATCTGGCAGAGCGAGCCATGGACGGCTCGGAATGCCTGCTATGCATCGCGCCTCAGTGCGCAGAGACTTTTCTGGATGCCGTGGACAGAAGGCTTTCACCGGCGACAGCGGGAAGGTTGCGGGAGATATTTGAGAGCACTACAGGTTACAGAGAATAATTCTGCTGGCTCACAGCGAAGGCCGATATGAAGGAAGCGCCAGAAGCCGCGTTATTCGCATTAAAGCCATTCTTATGCACAGCCTAATGCGAGATTCGCACATCCAGCTCTAATCCATTTTTTCTTCGATCCCTGTTTCGAATAGATCCTTGACAAAACGGTTGCCTGCTTTTTCCAGATCCCCGTCTAAGGAAAATACAATGCTTCGGACATTGATAGGCCCCACTTTGCCTCTTAGAACTGTGCCGAAGCCCACCGGATAGATCAGGATAGCTTCTTGGCAGTCTTTAGTTTCCGCATAGGCAGTCACCTGCTGAATATCCGCTGCATACGGCGGCTTCGATTTGTACTTTGTGTCCATGACAAAGGCACAGCGACCGGTTTTATCGTTAAATATCGATAAATCGATTTTGAATTTTATGTCAAGATTGGAATCGATTATTACCTGTTCTTGTGATTGAATCGAGAATCCAGAAGGAATATGCTCCTTCAGCCACCTGGCTACAAACAGCTCGTAAAGGCGATACATTTTCACGAGGAAGGGCACCATTTTACGGTCTCCCGTCTCGTGTCCCGGACCCCGGTGCTCCAAAAAGAATCTGCAGAGTGCATGCATTGGCTGGTAGTCCTGGTTTAGTCTGCTGTAGTGCCTGCCGATGCACTCTTCGGCCTGGCAAGGGCTGAGCTGCACAAAGCCCGCTGTATTTCGATAGGCCTGTCGCACCAGAGGAAGCGATCGCTCTGTGCATAATCCGCTGTGTAGGATTTGCAGCAGCGTCCAGGCTAAGATTCGGTTTTCATCCACATCAGGGGTATGCTAATGCTTTTGCCGGATCAGCTCCGCCGCCTCAAGTGGCAACTGCTGACGGGTCACCTCTAGCGGCTCGTATTCAAAGAGCTCAATGACTCTGGGTTGCTGACTCATTGAAATCAAAATCCAAGTGAGGATCTGATGCCTTCCCAGCGGAATTTGTCGGCACTCTTGCGGTTATCAAAGAAGTACTCATCGAGATAAGGCTCAATCTCCATTCTCCAGATGCCTTCAATCTCCTCCTTCAAATCTTCTCTGAGGAAATATGAGATGCCAAGCTCGTAATGAGGATCTTTGATCTCCAGGTTTAGATTTGTCAGGACAGAAACAAGGCTTTCTACCGGAAATTCTGTGCCTTCTCTGGCGTGATATCTCCTCAGGATATCGAAGTCTGGCAACAGTTGGATAAATGCAAACCTGCGTCGCAGGGCATGATCCACGAGAGCGATAGAGCGGTCTGCGGTGTTCATGGTGCCTATGATGCGCACATTTTCAGGGATCTGGAAAAGGGTACCGTCAACCGAGAGAAGGATGTCCTTGTTCCTGTACTCCAGAAGGTACATCAGCTCTCCGAAGACGCGAGAGAGATTGGCGCGGTTGATCTCGTCGATGATGAGGACGCAAATGCCATCTTTGTCTTGAGCTTTCCGGCAGAATTCAAGGAACCTGCCGGGTACTACAGAATATTCCAAAGTGCCGTCCGGGCGGGCCTGGGGCCGGATTCCCTGGATGAAATCCTCGTAAGCATAAGCCGGATGGAACTGAACCAGCTCCACAAATCCGTCGCCGCCGCTGACCAGGTGGCGGGCGAGGTGTTCGGCCAGGAAGGTCTTGCCGGTGCCAGGAGGGCCAAAGATGATGGCCTGGCCTTTGCGATCAATGGATTGAATCCATCTTTCATGATCTTCCTTTGTAATTCCCTTATCATCTGAAAGATCTTCGATGAGATAGGGGTTATTATGCATTTGACCATATGTTCTATCCAGCAAAATTTTGCGTTTTTTCATATCGAACATCGCTTCAGCC
>JBATEC010000068.1:0-3914 GCA_049663825.1 Methanothrix sp.
TATCTCGGCAATTGACGTATAGTGTATTGGCGAAAGTCGATGGCCATTTTCCATCCTACATCCAATTGACTTTCTCCTCCCTCCTTCTTATTCATATCACAACAGAAGAATACATCCAGTTTATGAAATATATTAGAAAGAATAAATGATATAGCTCTGGCTGATAGCCGCGCAATAACTCCCGTCCGGCAAACGACTGCGGCACGGTCGACGGGCTGCCGGGCGGGGCCACACAGCTCGCAAGATTCGTCAAGCCGGAGAGAGCACCGAAAAATAGATAGGAAAAATAGTTCGGACGGCACATCACAGGGTAAACCTGTAGGATGCACCGCTCACGAAGGTGCCGGTCTCATCATAGCTCTGTCCGTTCTTGCTTATCACTATGGTATGCCACATGTTGCCAGGAACCCGGAAATTGTATGTTCCATCAAGAAAATCGGACCCAATCCCCTCGGTGCCTACATACTTTCCATCCAGGTAAACATCATACCCCATAAGCCAGCTTGACCGCATAGTCACAGCAGATGTTCCAGAGTAGGACGGCGCGGTCGTGGATGTTGGCCCGGTATGAGGTCCCTGATCGGTCCAGCGGCCCGAGTTTGCGGCGTAAACGTAGATGTAAATATAGTTGCTCCAGCCGCGAGAGTTGAACTGCAGTATGTGCCAGCCAGGGGTATCTGCATTGAACCATTTCTTCTGCCATCCTCCGGAAGCATATCCCAGATAATTGACGCTGAGCTGCCCGCTCGGATACCACTCATAAAACCATACGGGACCTGAGCCAAATGTCTGCAGCCACATAGGCAGCCAGCTATAAAGGCTGCAGCCAGTAACCGTCTGAGGAACATATGATACGTAAAGCTTGTTAGTCGCGGTAGAGCCCTGAGGAATTACCATCATGGACTGAGAGGGATTGCCAACAGAGTACTGAGTTTTTTTGACATCGCCTGTGTACTGCATTGCAAAGTTAGCTGCATCAGATGCACCGGATGGAATCAAGGCCCTGCCGGCCTCTGTGACGGGCGGAGCCTCTGTATAAGAGTAGTCCTCTGCAGGTGTAGAGAGGCCAAGTTCTTGAGGACTGTCCGGCGCCACGGGAACAGGTGCTCCGGAAGGTACAGTCGATGAGTATTGATCTGATGGATAAATTTCATTCACGTATTGACTATCCGTGTAGGTCGGACCAAAGTTTTGCTGGCCCTGTGCAGATATCGCCATAAAGAGTAAGGAAAGGCTCATTACGGCCAAAAAAGCGGTCTTAATCATATTTTCTCGCCTCGATATCAATCTTCAATTTACACTTCCACTTACAGCTTGTCGGAACAGGCTGATATAATCAATCTAGATCTTGTTGATAATGTAAAAAACCTTTGTTTATATGACACTCATAAAAACAGTTGTGTGCGCACAGCCAAGCTAGAAACTGGCGGGAAAGACACGCCCGCCAGATCACCCCAATCGATATCTATACTAACTTTTTTACAGCTCCACCATCTTGGCGCTGGTCACTCCCGGCACAGAACAAAGCTTCTTCATGATCTCGTCGGATGCCATATGATCCACACTCAGCACCATGAGCTGCGGCAAGCCTGCCGCTATACGGCCCACATGCATTCCGCCGATGTTGATCTTGCCCTCACCCAGAACCACACAGCACGGGCCGATGATATTGGGCCGGTCCTCGATGACGGCTATCACCATATCTCCCTCTGTGGGAATGTAGGTATGGTATTCATTGAGCTGAACAATGCGCGTCTCCTTGTTTCCGGAGACCGTGCCCTGCACGACTGTCGCCGAGCCGTTCTTGGTCAGCTTCAGGGTGATGGCATTGCTGTATCCGTTCGCAGATTCAGTCTTGCTCTCCAGGAGCTTGACTCCCATCTCCTTGAGTGTCCTCTGGGCATTGACGAAGTTGACGGAGCCGTTCCCCATGATGCAGCCGAGCAATCCTATAATGGCGGATATGGTCACGGGCCTCGTATCCTTCTCGGCCAGCGTTCCGCTGTAAATCAGCTCCAAAGTCTCAAAGCCCTTTCCCGCAAGCTGCCCAAGCAAAGCGCCCATCTTCTCGGCCAATTTCATGAAGGGCTCCATGATGGCCAGGGTCTCAGGTGAGATGGCCGGCATGTTGATGGCATTGGTGGGCAGACCCCCTTTAGCGATGGCCAGAATCTGATCGGCCACAGCCAGGGCCACATTGACCTGCGCCTCAGCAGTCGAGGCTCCCAGGTGAGGCGTGACTATGATCTTCTCCTGATCCAGCATGGGATTTCCGGTGGGCGGCTCCTTGGTGAAGACATCCACGGCAGCTCCTGCCACCTTTCCATCTGCTACGGCTTTGGCCAGAGCGGCTTCATTGATGATCCCGCCCCGAGCGCAGTTGACTATGCGCACGCCGGGCTTCATGATATTGAACTCGTCCTCGTCGATGAGGTTTCTCGTTTCGTTGGTGAGGGGCGTATGCACGGTGATGAAGTCTCCGCCACGAAGCACCGTATCCAGATCGCCCAGGGTGATGCCCATCTGATTGGCCCTCTCTTCTGTGACAAAGGGATCGTAAGCCAGAATTTGCATCCCGAAAGACTTCATGCGCGCCGCAACCTCTGCGCCAACCCGGCCCAGGCCTACCACACCTAAGGTCTTGTTGAAGAACTCGACGCCTGTGTACTTCTTGCGGTTCCATTCGCCCTTGTGCAGTGCTGCGTTGGCCTGGGGGATGTTTCGGGCCAGGGCCAGCATCATGGCAATCGTATGCTCGGCAGCAGAGATGGTGTTTCCGCCTGGGGTATTGAGCACGATGATGCCCCTCTTCGTTGCGGCTTCCACATCCACATTGTCAATACCAACACCGGCTCTGCCGATGACCTTGAGCCTGTCTGCCGCTTTGATGACATCGGCGGTGACTTTGGTTCCGCTGCGGATGACCAGAGCATCGTAATCCTTTATTTTCTCGATAAGCTCCTCGGGGGAGAGGTTGGTGATGACATCAACGTCTGCTCCCGACGAAAGCCTCTTTACGCCTTCTTCGGCTAATGAATCGCTGACTAGAACCTTCATGAGCATTCCTTCTGGACGGCTAAAGATGTACAAGGATTTGATCCTTTCGAGAGCGAAGACAAATCTAGCTGCAAGGCAGCCAGTTCAAACTGACGGAGCCGAGTGTGCTGTTGGACCAGAGCTGGATGAACTTGTCGATGTTGAATACGCCAGTCAGATCTTCAGTGGCGAGACTGTAGGTGGCATGGCGGCCGTTGAAGTCAGCCATCATGTCTTTGGACTGCCAGGCGATGTGGGCCTTTCCGACGACATTTGAATTCAAACTGACCTCAAGGGAGGCATTGCCTCGCGTGTAGTCATTTTCGTTATGGGATGTATTGTAGGAGCGGCTGACAACCTCCGTCTCCTTTTCCAGGTGCTCGAAATCCTTGTAGGACTCGGTGACGCTCGCCCCGGCATCGTAGTTCTTGACACAAAGGGTATCTTCGGTCTTCACATTCTCCATTGCCTGGTAGAATGAGGCAGGCATATCTGCGAAAGCCTGGCTGAATAGAAGTAAAAACGAAAACAAAATAAGCATTATCCAAAGCGCTCGCATCGGCTGGTTTGATTGCCCAGCTTCTATTTAAGGTGTTTGTGTGACGCTAAGTGGATAAACCATAATAGTACAATCGGTTTATCTAGATAAATCTAATGGGACATATTCGAATACTACACAAGACGCGCCTTAAAAATTTCGATGATATTTAAATAAATATTGGTATAATTTTAGTTAAAAAGCTTAGATAGGGTGATACGGGCTTGGCTATTTCACCCACATTTTCAACTATCTCTCTTACATCTTTAGTAAATTTCTTTGCTTTTTCAATGAACTTATCTCCCTGTTCTCTTGAATTTAGAACTTCATCTGCTTTGTT
>JBATEC010000069.1:0-39944 GCA_049663825.1 Methanothrix sp.
TTGTAAAGTAGATATGGACGATCCCTATGTAGCCAAAACCCGGTCCGAATAGGTTTCTGGGTTTATTGGGTTTATTGTTTGCAATAACTGTTACCGTCAAATTCCCAGACCAATTTGACGTGGCTCCTAACTGATCCCTGGCAATGACTCGAACCCGGTAAGTTCCTTCTTCACTCCAACTGTGCTCCCCACTTGCATTGCATCCGGATCGGATAAGATTCGTATCGGATATATTTCCGTCTCCCCAGTCGAATATGTACTCTGCTTCATCTCCGTCAGGGTCTGATGAAAATGAAGTGTAAGCATATGCGGCCCAGGCATAGACCGATTCGGGTCCGGATGGTTTTGAGGGGTTGTCGGGTGGAGAATTTATAATGACATTTTTCGCCTCCGACCATCCAGATGAGGATCCTCTTTCGTCAACGGCAAATGCTTTGATCCGGTATGTTCCGGCTTTGTTCCAGGTATGATTCACGGTCGCTCTTGCACCGGAGACGAGAAATCCGGTGATCGATTCCGTTCCATCGCCCCAATCAAGAGTGTACCTGATCTGATCTTCATCCGGATCCATGGAGGATACGGTATAATTATTGGAGGTTCCAGGTCTGCTCGAAATTTGGCCGGATGGAGACTCGGGTTTGCCCGGCGGCGTATTTATCTTGATGTCGAGCGACTCCGACCATCCTGAGAAGGCGCCGTTGCTATCTGTGGCAATGGCTTTGATCTTGTATGTCCCGGCCTTACTCCAGGTGTGATTCGCACCCACAGAAACACCAGAATTGATGAGAAGCGTGGTTGATTCGGTTTCGTCTCCCCAATCGAAGGTGACCTTCACAGGGTCTCCATCCGGATCGACGGCTAAGGCGAAATAGCTGTAGGATAATGCAGGGACGCCATTGGCCGATCCGGAGATTACCGGTATTTCCGGAGGATTATTATAAATGTTGACACATGTCAGTGGTCCCGGCCGATAGGGCACGATGGCAGCGTAACAGCCCTTCCATTGCAGTGAATGGCCTGCATCGAAAACTGATCCGCAGATGGCACAACTCACATTTCCGGCGGACGGTGCTACTTGAGAAAATATGATGGATGACCAGAGCATTGCCAATATAATTAAAAGCCTTATCGATTGGCCAAACTTCTGCAGGTGCACAAATGAATGATCAAATAGAATAGTATTTAAATATTTCTACAGACATGTTAACGTTTGGCAGGCCTGACATCTTCCGCTTACATATCCCGTGGAAAAAGGGAATTAAATTGATGGAGGCTCGATTCTTTTTTGTCCTTCACCGGAATATACTTACGGGCCAAGCCTGTTCATCAAAAGGAGTGAGGCTCAATAGGAATGCAGGTTGAAGAAATTGATTTGGAAAAGGAATCCGGCAGCAAGAATCGTTACATAGTCTTGCTGCTTGTTCTCACTGGCGTCCTGATGGCAGTGGTTGACGGATCCGTTGTCAGCATCGCCCTTCCAACCATTACGGCATATTTCAGTGTCAGCATCGCCCAGTCACAAATGATCATGACCGCTTATCTTGTCACGCTCACCAGCTTGCTCATGATCTTCGGCAAGGTCGCAGAATACGTTGGCAAGGCCAGGCTCTTCTTTCTCGGCATTGCCCTCTTTACCCTCAGTTCTTTAGCCTGCGGCATGTCCACAAGCTTGAACCTCCTTGTGCTTTGCAGAATAATCCAGGCCACGGGAGCGGCCATGATGTTTTCCATAAGCTCTGCCATAATCTTCCAGGCTTTTCCGAGGGGTGAGCAGGGCCGGGCCATGGGTTACATAGGAGCCACCGTCGCTATCGGAAGTATGTTAGGACCCACATTGGGCGGCTTTATCGTAGATCTATTGGGCTGGAAGTATATTTTCCTCATAAACGTGCCTATCGGCATCATACAATTGCTGCTCTCTTCACGGTACATGAGAATCGAAGACACCAGATCCCATAGCGTCGAGGTAGACTGGATTGGCGCAGTAACCCTGATAACCTTCATAGTCTCTCTGATGGCAATATTGGGCCAGCTTTCTATTAGCTTCACCATTCAGCCTGCCATTATTGCCACGGCCATGATATTTCTTGGCTCTCTGGCGGCCTTCGTGATAATTGAATCACGGCATAAGTCCCCGCTCCTGGACCTCTCCATATTCCGCTACAGGATGTTTGTGCTGCCCTGTATCAGCATGATACTATTCTTTGTGGCCAACCTGATGATATCCGTCTTAGGGCCATTTTATTTTGAGGGCGTGATGGGCTATACTGCATCACAAGTAGGTTTGATTTACCTTATCGTCCCGGCCATAATGGTTATTGGTTCGCCGGTAACCGGATGGGTATACGATAGACACCAGTTCCGGTACTTAGCTGCTCTGGGAATGTTGATTATGGCAATTTCCATGATGCTCCTCGGGTATATGGCTGGGAGCGCAGATCGTGATCCACGGTTGCTGCTGCTCACCTTTGTGTCCATGGGCATAGGCGGCGTCTTCTTCCAGAGCCCCAACAACACCGAGATTATGAGAGCCCTTCCCCGAGCAAAGATTAACATCGCCTCCAGCTTCACAGCCACTATCAGAAACATGGGAATGGCATTGGGGGTATCCTTTTCAGGTGTTCTGGTGTCTCTACAGCTCGCCCAGGCGGGATACTATGGGACTCTTGTTGGGGCCGGGCCGCAGCTACTCGCTGCGAGCATAAGTCGAGTGATGATACTGGCAGGGCTGCTGTGTATAATAGGCACACTGGTCTCCATATACAGAGGACTGAATTCACCTTAGTTCTAATTGTCAATGACCGAAGTTTCTGCACTCAAAATGCATTGTGGCTTGCTAAGCAATCAGTTGTTAATAAATCGATTGATGAGCGTTTAGATCACATTTTCATAACAATTTCTCTCATCTGATTCTTATGTAATCAAGCAATAAGATTATAAACAGCAGTTACATAAGAGAGATTATTGATACCAAAAACCATCATTCACTCACTTGAGCACCAGGATCTCTCCGTGCTTTACGAGATAAGGGACCTCGTCGAGCGACTCATCTCAGAGAGAGGCAAGCCGCCTCTGGCTGAAGAGCTACCGGGCGATAGGGAGGTATTGGATGTGCAGACGACTGGCTGCATCACCTACCGCCTGGAGAAGGTCTCCTGCGGCAAGAACTGCAAAGGCTGTCCGCACGGTCCCTACTGGTACGGCTACTGGCGGGAAGGGGGCAAGACGCGCTCCAAATACATCGGCAAGAATCTGTTGTCCCCAGAAACTAAAAAAAGGGTGTAGCAATATGATCTACAATTTTAATAAAAACATATCGATATTGGCTTTGCTGCTGGCAGTGACCATACTCTCCGGCTGCATCTCGCAGGATGAGTCCTCGTCCGACGCTTCAGCCATCGCTTCTTCTGCCGATTCTTCAGGCATTGCTTCTGGCAAAATCAAGGTGGCTACGACTATCGCTCCCCTGGGCGATTTCGTAAAAGCAGTGGGCGGCGAGAAGGTCGAAGTCACTGTGGTAGTCCCTCCAGGGGCCGAGCCTCATACCTTCGAACCCACGCCCTCCCTGATGATGGATATGGCCAAAACCGATCTATATGTGATGAACGGGGCGGGTCTCGAGTTCTGGATGGACAAGCTGCTGCAAGCTAACAAGATGATAGTAGTAGACTCTTCTCAGGGCATCGCCTTGATACAAGAGAGCGAAGGTGAGATGGATCCGCACGTCTGGATCTCCCTGCGAAATGCTGCCATGCAGGTGAAAAACATCTGCTCCGGACTGATCGCGGTAGACCCTGCAAATAAAGATTATTATATCAGGAACAGAGAGGATTATTTGCAGAAGCTGCAATCCCTGGATGAAGAGCTGAATCAGACCTTTGCCGGCAAGGATTGCAGAATCTTCATTGTGCACCATCCTGCCTGGACCTATTTTGCGCAGGACTATAGCCTTCGCCAGGTGCCGCTCATGGAGAACGAAAAGGAGCCGGGACCCAAGTACCTGGGCGAGGTGATCGACCTGGCCCGACAGAATAATATTACTACCATATTCGTTGAGCCGGAGTATAACCCCAAGACAGCCGAGGTGATCGCTAGGGAGATGAACGCCAGCATTGTGACCCTAGATCCCCTGGCTAAGAACTATCTGGAGAACCAGGCCTATGCCGGAAGGGAGATTGCCAAGAGCCTATCATGAAGACGAATATCGTATCCATCAAGGACCTATGGGTTTACCGGACAGAGCACGCCGTCCTTGAGAGCATAAACCTGGAGCTGAAAGCCGGAGACTTTCTGGGCCTCATCGGCCCCAACGGCGGCGGCAAATCCACTCTGCTAAAGGTAATGCTGGGCCTGATTAAGCCCGATCGTGGCAGCATTGCCATCTTCGGTCTGCCACCCGCGGCGGCGCGTAGCCGCGTTGGCTACATGCCCCAGAAGACCATATTCGACCAGAGCTTTCCGGTCAATGTGCTGGATGTCGTGCTCATGGGAAGATACACACGCACTGGACTCTTGCACCGCTACGGTTCCCAGGACCGCAAAGCTGCGCAAAGCGCCCTCGAGGCCGTGGGAATGGAAGATAGGGCTCTGCGCGATATAGGCGCACTCTCGGGAGGGGAGCAGCAGAGGGTCTTTGTAGCCCGCTCATTAGTCTCCGACCCGGAGCTGCTCCTCCTGGATGAGCCTACCGCCGGTGTTGATTCCGCCCAGCAGACGGATTTTTACGATCTGCTCTGCCACCTGAATCGCGATCTTCACATAGCCATTGTGCTGGTCTCCCATGATGTTACAGCCATCTCCAAGTATGTGAGCAAGATTGCCTGCTTAAACCAGCGGCTTTATTATCACGACTCCAAGGAACTGAGCAATGAGGACATCGAGAAGGCCTACGGCTGCCCTGTGGAGATGATAGCGCACGGTACACCCCATCGGGTCTTGAGGGAACATGATTAATTTGGATTTTCTCCAGTACGACTTCATGAGAAATGCCCTGGCAGCGGGCCTGGCCGCCTCGGTGCTCTGCGGCGTAATCGGAATATATGTAATTTTGAATAAAATAGTATTCATCAGCGACGGCATAGCTCACGCTGCCTTTGGCGGCATTGGTCTTGGTTACTTCCTGGGGTACGACCCGCTGGCCTTCGGAATAGGATCGGCCGTAATAACTGCTCTCGGCATAGGCATGGTCAGCAACCGGGCACGCGTCTCGGAGGATACGGCCATTGGCGTCTTCATGGCCACCGGCATGGCTTTAGGAATAATGCTCCTCACTCTTTCCCAGGGCTATGCCAGAGACCTTTATGGATACCTGTTCGGAAATATTTTAGCCGTGACGAGGGGCGATGTGCTGCTAATTTCGGCACTCACATTGATCATTCTGGCTCTCGTCTTTCTGCTCTACAAAGAGTTCCTTCTCCTGAGCTTCGATCCCATTTACGCAGAAGCCATAGGCCTTCCCGTGCAAAGCCTTCGTCTCTTGCTCCTGGCCATGGTAGCCTTTAGCGTGGTCATTCTCATCAAGATCGTAGGGATTATCATGGTCATAGCGCTTCTGACCATTCCCGGTGCCATAAGCCGGCGGCACATGTCGGGCTTGCCCGCCATCATGGCCGGCTCTGTATTCCTGGGTGCGATCTTTGTGACCATTGGGCTTGTGATATCTTATGAGCTGGATGTTCCCTCCGGAGCGACCATAATTCTGACTGCAGCAGTAGCCTTTTTCCTGAGCACTGTGATTTCCAGATAGATAGGTTTAATTAATGGATGCAAATTAACTTAAAAGAGGATGAAGCTCCTGCATGTCATCAGCATTCTGCTTCTTCTTGCCGGGACGGGCCAGGCAGAAGATGTCATATTTTTCGCAGATGACCACTATAAATCCTTGGGCCAGCTACAGCTTACTGCCAGTGTGGCCAATCCGGCCATGGTCCCAGGCGACAGTATCCTGCGAGTATACCTGGCCAATGTAGGCGAGCTCGATGAGCTGATGCCCATTAACGAGAGCGGCTCAAATGAAGACATATTGCTGGAGATGGAAGCGGAGATGCACAGCTGTGATGCTTTTAACATCAGTGCCGCCCTGAGAGAAACAGGACCCATAAAGGTGACAACAGGGCCGCAGCTTATCAAGATCCTTCCCGCAGGAGCCGCGGCAATGCTACAGTTTAATATCACCGCACTGAAGAATGCAAGCGGCTGGTATGCGCTTCCCTTAAGCGTTGATTATGAGCGACAGGTGGATGTGAGCGTTAAGAGCCGCGAGGTCTTTCCCCTCTATGAAGCGGAAAGGCAAAACCTCACCTGTCAGGTATTTTTAGTTGGAGATAATCAGACTTTGCGCATTTCCGGGATTAAGTCCGATCTTTATGCGGGTGGAAGTGAAAGCTTGAGGATGGCCATCAGCAATGAAGGCGCCACATTGCTTCATAATTGCTCGGCTAGGCTTCTGGCTGCACCTCCCTTCTACGTGGAGAGCCCGGCGGCGATGCTCGGATACCTGGCCCCCGGATCGTTGGATGTAATCGATTTTAAGGTGCGCGTCGATGAAAATGCCATCCTGCAGGATTACCAACTGAGCTGTGAGATTGATTGCCAAGAGAAAAGCATAATTGTCCCCCTGCAAATCACCCTTTCTCGCGCCGGGATTTTAGGAGGCTTTGCACGACTGGTATTGGTGGGCCTGGCAATAGCAGGTCTCGCAGCTTTTCTTATATGGAAAAGAGGGGATCAACTATTCCGCCGCAAGAAAAGACGACGAATGTAGTAGTGAGATAAAACAAGAGCGGTAAATGACGGAAAAACAGGTAGAAGCTAAAGGAATTTGCAAGAGATATAAGAGCTTCATGGCAAGCAGCACCACAGTTCTTCAGAACATATCCCTGGATCTCGAGGAGGGAGAGATCTTCGGCCTGCTCGGCCCCAACGGCTCAGGCAAGACCACCCTTATATCCATCTTCTCCACACTCATCTACCCGGAGCGGGGCAGTCTTTTCATCCTGGGAATGGACGCACGTCGCGACAGCGGAGAGATACGCAAAGTCATAAACATCAGCACCGCCAAGCCCAATTTTCCCTGGAGCTTGACAGTGCAAGAGAATCTGCGCCACTACGGCATGCTCTACGGCCTTTATGGCTCCGCCCTCTCCCGGACGGTAGAGGATGAGATTGATGCATTTGAGCTGGGTGATTTTCGGGATACGAAGTTCGAGAACCTCTCCACAGGCTTAAAGCAGCGTCTCTCTCTGGCCAAGGCCATGCTCAACCACCCTCGTCTTCTGTTCCTGGACGAGCCCACCACGGGACTTGATCCGGATATCTCCATAAAAACCCGTATGCTGATAAAGAGGATTCACCAGGAACAGAACATCTCCGTGGTCTTATCCACTCACTACATGCCTGAGGCAGAGATGCTCTGCGACAGGATTGCCTTTTTGCGCAAGGGTCAGATTGTGGCGCTGGATACGCCCCGCAATTTAAAGAAGCATCTGGGGCTGGGAGAGAAGGTGGTTGTCTCTTACGAAGGGCCCGCGGACATAAGGGCCCTGGAAAGCCTGCCGGGCGTTTTGGGCACAAAATCGGAGAAGGGTCGAGTGGAGATTGTGATCGACAGAAGAGAGGATAGTCTGGACAGAATAGTCAAGCTCTTTTGCAATGCCAGAATCATTGACATAACCATAAAAGAGCCCGATTTGGAGGATGTATTCCTTGAACTGGCGCGGTGAATTGAACAAGTACCTGGCTTCTGCCTACAAGAACTGGCTCATCTCCAAGAGGAACATCTTCACCTTATTCGAGCTATTCTTCTGGCCCATGATCAGCCTGCTATCCATTGGTCTGCTCACCCGGTTCTTGAAGGTTGAGGGCTCAATGGTCTCCTTTCTACTGGTGGGCGCTATTGCTCTTACCATTTTGCAGGTGACTCAGATCGATGTAGCCTATGTTCTTCTATTCGACATGTGGTCCAAGAGCATCAAGAACACTTTCATCGCCCCTATTCATAGCTACCATCTGGTCTTTGGTGCAACGCTTTTCGGCATACTGCGGGGCAGTGTGGTATTCTTCATTCTGGCGGTAGTCAGCCGCTACCTCTTTGGCTTTGATTTCCAGGAAGGAGGTATTCTACCGGTGCTGATATTCCTGGCAGGTGTATTCGCTACGGCCGCAGTCATCGGCATAACTGTGTGCATATCCATTCTCACCTTCGGTCAGAAGGCGGATGTCGCCGCCTGGAGCCTGAGCGGTATGATCCTGCTCGTGAGTGGAATTTACTATCCAGTAGAAGTGCTGCCTCCATTGCTGCAAGCGCTGGCCAGAGCCATACCCCTGACCTACTTTTTAGAATACTACAGGTCAATATTTATTCCCGGCCCGCACCATCTGGCCATTGGCGCGTTTCTGGCCGTTTTCTACCTGGTCCTGGGGCTGATCCTCTTTGATCGCGCCATCGAGAGGGCGAGAAGGACAGGAATATTGTTGCGGCTGTCTGAGTAGTGTTGCAAGAGAAGGGATTACATGTTCCGGTTTGTGAGGTGTTGGGATTGATAGAAGGCATTTTGGGTCGCGTCTTGGTCGGAGACAGCCACCCCGTGCGGCTGATGGGAGTCATAAATCTCAGCCGTGAGTCATTCTACAAGGGCTCAGTGGCCGGCCCCCATGAGGCGCTCTCCCTGGCGATAGCTATGCAAGAGCAGGGAGCGGATATGATCGACCTGGGAGCCGTCTCCACGGCACCGGGCTCCCCACCCATAAGCGAAATCGTGGAACGAGAGAGGCTCTTTCCCGCGCTCACGGATATTTTGGAAAACCTGGATATCACCATCTCTATAGACACACAGAGGTCCGGCATTGCCAAAGAGGCCCTCTCGCGCGGTGCCCTCTGCATAAACGATGTCTCCGGACTGTCTGACCCCAATATGGCTGCCAGTGTGGCCGAGTACGACGGCTCCTTGATCATTATGGCTTCCCGGCTGAGAGCGGGCGATCTGCTCCAAACAAATGAGATAATAGCCTTGCTGGGAGAGAAAGTGAGGGCTGCGGCAAAGGCCGGAGTAAACCCGACTAAGATCTCAGTTGATCCGGGCATCGGCAAATGGATACCGGAAAAGACGCCTGCCCACGATCTGGCCATCTTGGACGGCATGTTGCGTCTGCGCGCTTTGGAGAGACCGGTAGTTGCGGCACTTTCCCGCAAGTCCTTCATCGGGGAGCGCCTGCACAAGCCAGATCCCTTCCAGAGGCTGGAGGGAACGCTGGCGGCGACGGCCATAGCTGTTTATCTGGGAGCGCATATCGTCAGGACGCATGATATCGCCGCCAGCCTGGATACCGTAGCCATGGCAAAGGCCATCAGAGGCCGTCCGGCATCGTCCGCAGACGAGGAGATAGAGGTGGAAGTGCTGGGCTATTTGGGCCATGGAGAGGACCTGGCCGAGACCCTTCGCAGGACAGAGGTAGATGAGCTGGGATTTGGCACAATCTGCAAGAAAAGCTCTTTTCGCATCCTGGCCGTACGCGGCCTTAGCAGCATGGAGGCCATAATTATAAAGCAGGAGATGCTGGCCCGAGGCGGAGATGCCGCCATTCCAAAGCTCGCTCTTCGCTGTGATCCCCAACCGGAAGAGGTTTTAATATTCGGCACATCCCACCAGATAGCCGGCCTGGTAAAGAACCTGAGCGGTCAGCCCTTTAGGCTCTCACGCCTGGCCGCTAAGATAGATGAGGCTACTACAATGATAGAAAGCCCAGAGCGTTACAGGTGAGTGTATTGCAGGTTTTAGGCATAAAGACGGATCTCATAAGCCCGGGCGATGACCTGGCGGCATCCCTGGAGAAGGCCATGGCAGAATCAGGCCTGGCCTTGCAGGACGGCGACATTCTGGTCATCTCGGAGAGCACTGTCGCAACAGCGGAAGGGCGAGTTGTGGCTTTGCATGATGTCACAGCTAGCCCTCTTGCGATCTCCATGGCTGCCAAGTACAGCAAAGATCCGCGCGAGATGGAGCTGATCCTCCAAGAATCGGACGAGATAATGGGGGGCATACCGGGCGTGGTTCTTACGCTACGGGGGGGCTTTCTTTATCCCAACGCCGGCATCGATAACTCCAATGCCCCTCCCGGACACGTGGTTCTATTTCCGGCTGATGCACAAAAATCGGCACTTGATATTAGGGCGCGCATGGCAAAAGGTCGCAGGATTGCAGTTATCATCGGTGACAGCCGGACTCATCCCCTGCGACTGGGCTGCGTAGGCGTGGCCCTGGCCTGCGTGGGCCTGGAACCGGTAGAGGACGCGCGAGGCCAAAAAGACCTCTTCGGCCGAGAGCTCAAGATCACCCGCAAGGCGGTGGCAGACAATCTAGTCTCTGCCGCTCAGATAGTAATGGGTGAAGGTGATGAGGGAATTCCCGCCGTGATCATAAGGGACGCACCTGTGTACATCAGCGAGGTGCATAGCGCCATTCCCACCATCCCGCCCCAGGAGTGCATGTACATCGGCGCACTACGCTCTGGCCCCCGTCCTTATACCGGAGGGTATGATCAGCTCATCGAGCAGGCCAAAGAAGCAGCGAAAGATGCCTATGCCCCTTACTCAGGATTTTTGGTAGGCGCGGCGCTTCTCTGCCGGAGCGGCCGAATCTACACAGCAGGCAACATTGAGAATGCCGCTTCAGGAGCGAGCATCTGTGCGGAGAGGGCGGCTCTGACAAGAGCCATCGCCTCGGGCGAGAAGGATTTTGAGGCGATTGCGATAGTTGGAAATGCAGCCGAGCCTGTATCGCCCTGCGGCATATGCCGGCAGAGCCTGATTGAGTTTGGTGAGGATATTGTGGTCATCATGGCGAATGCGAAAGGTGATGCAATGACTGCTACACTCGCCGATCTTCTGCCAAAAGCGTTTACTGGCAAGTGTCTGAGATAGCTCAAAGCATTTTTTAAAAAAATATGAACAAAGAATGTCCGCCGCAGCGGGCATTCTTTTTAGTGAGCTTCGCCCACCAGATCCTTGCCAGGTTCCTTGCGCTCCACCGTATCGAGCTTGCACTCGGTAGGCGTGCAGACCAGTACATCCTGGGACTGGAATTTGGTGTACGGATTTTCGGGTATGGTCGTATCCAGGCCCATGGAGGCGGCCATCATCTCAACAATATCCACCATCTTAATGGGGGACTTTGCTGTGTTTCTTCCGTCGATCAGGTTCAGCCTGCAGAACGGACAGGTGGAACAGATTACCTCTGCCTGAATATCCGTTGCATCCTGAACTCTGGCCATAGCGCAGTCCATGGCCAGATCGGGAATACCCGCCTTCACACCGCCGCCTGCTCCACAGCACCTCTGCAGAGCCCTGTTTCTTACCATCTCCTGGAACTTGACGCCGGGAATGGACTGAACTACATCCCTGGGTGCCTCGAAGGACCAATCTTTTCCCTTGAGGTGCATGAGATGCCGGCCGTTGTGGCAGGGATCATGGTAAGTGAATCTGTAATTCAGAGGTATCTTGTACTCAACCTCGCCTTTCCTTATCTTCTCCCTCAGGAATACGGAGAGGGGCATGGTCTCGTAAGGGATGTAGCCCTCGTACCACATGGGCCAATCGACAGCAGCGTTGCGCAGACATCCGGCGCAGGCGAAGAGCACGTTCTTCGCTCCACCATCCTTGAGAGCATCGATATTATGCACGGCATGCTCGGCCATGACCTCGCGCTGGCCGGTTCTGATCAGAGCTGAAGCACAGCACCATTCGTCCTTGCCGAGCATTGCGAAGTCCACGTTCAATTTGTTCAGGATCCTGACGGTAGCAACTCCGAGAGCCTGCTGCCTGTATGCAGCAGTGCATCCTGCAAAGTAAAATAGGTCTCCTGAATCAAGTACCTTGGCATCCTTGGGTATCCAGCACAGCCGGTCTTCTTGCTTGGCCATGTAGGGATTTCTATCTCCCTTGATGAGCTTGGGGAAGAAGGGCTGTTTTCCCACGGGTCCGTCGCCACGCTTTACCAGGTTAGGCCGCATGGCCTCCCATAGCTCAACGGTCTTGATTCCTGCCTCACAGACCGTGCCGCAGACGCCGCAGGTGGTGCAGCTGTATGTATCCTCGGTGAAGACCTTCATCTCATCATCGGTGAGGGGCTTGGGACCGAAGATCTTGGCGCGCAGGCTATGGCTCTTGGCCATGAGCTCTCTCCACCTTGCGTTCTTATACATGGGTGTAATGCCTGGCCTATCCTGTCTCACAGCGAAGGTCGGGCACCACTTCATACACTCTTGACATCTATTGCAGCCGTCTACTTCCATGAGCTGAGTGGACATCATATAGCCCGTCATCAAGGGCTTGGAGCCTTTTTGATCAGCCATTTTTATTCTCCTCCTCTATTGCCGATCAGGGTCATGGGTGTGGCTATGACGTGGATGTACTTGCTCCATGGCAAAATCAAGGCGAACAGACCAATTGCCAGGACGGTGTGAATCAATGCGAAGTGGGGTGCATAGATGGGATACTCAAAGGCATTTCCGATGAAGAAGGAATTGCCACGCATCCACTCGGCATAAAATCCGGTGATGGTGATAAGAAACACGGCACCGATCAAGAAAGCATCATAGGCGCTGGTGTTATCCCGGACGAACTTAAGCAGGAATCTCCTGGACACGGCGATGGTGGCTCCTATAAGAAGCAGATAGCCGAAGATATCGAATGGCAGCGACAGGAGTTCCTTTGCCATCTCAGCTTCTGCAGAGAGCCCGAGCAGGTTGAAATGCTCAACGATATCGATCATAAGTCCAAGACCGGAAAGAGCCGCCAGCATCAAAAATCCATAGAACATGGACATGTGCATAACCCATCGCACCGGGCTTCTGGCTAAAGTCCTCCTCAAGAGAAGAACATCAAGCACAATTGTCCTTAAAAATACCCATAATCCATCCTTAAATGCCTCGTGAATCCAGGTGGCAAGGAAGAGCCAGAAGCTATTGCGCAACTGGTCGTGGTAGCCGGTGGATCCGAGGCCCCATTTCTTAAAGTTGAAATATATACCATATATCCAGACAGCAAGTACAATTACTGTCAGGAATATCACAAGATTAAAAGTGAGGCCCAACGTGTAGAACGCCATCTCATTTCCTCCTCGTTATATTTATCACTATATCGGGGCGATACGACCATCATTTGTGTCAAACTTACCGGACAACTAATACTTAAATATTCCCTCACCGCAGCCTGAAATTGCTTCAATGGGACGGAGTTCATAAGAAATCATATATGCAAAAATGCTTCTGCGTATCTTTCCTGGCCAGCCTTTTGCTTTTGCCTGGTATTTGACGCCAGGAAGAAAAGTGGAAAATCGCTAAAAAAGATTGGTCTTTTTGAATCGTCTTTGGGCCTAGGCCGCGAAGGCCACCTACAGGCCCAATTTTGCCTCAAAGGATTTGCGGTCTTCTCTTCTTGGGCCACTGGGGTCCGGGTTCCGGGCCCTGGGGCAGATCCCAATTCGCCGGTCTCATGCCTGTGCGGATGCCTGCGGCATCTTCAAACAAGTAGTCTGCTTCGAATCTGAGCAAGGTTTCCTCCCGATTAATGGGATTCTTAGTTTTGCAGTGCAGTCTAATTTAATTCGATATTAGACGAATCAATCGTAGACAATAATCGAATATAAGGATTTCGGTCTTTGCATGGAAAAGCCTTAAAGATCAGCTTCACCTTATTCCTTACGACCATGTCTGCCATCAAATTCTTCAGCACCAACGGTCATCCCGAGCGCGTGGACTTTCGAGAAGCGCTCTTGATGGGCCAGGCCCCTGACAAGGGGCTCTACATGCCGGAAGAGATTCCTCAGATTCCCAGGAGCAGGATCGAGCAATTTTCCAAGATGAGCTATCCGCAAATCGCATACGAGGTCATCAAGCCTTATTTGGGCGATCTCGTCTCCGACTCCGACCTAAGGGCAATGCTGGAAGACGCCTACAATTACGAGGTCCCGGTAGAGCGAGTCTATGACGAAAAGTATGTAATGCGGCTGGATCGCGGCCCCACCTGCTCTTTCAAGGACTTCGCAGCCAGGGCAATGGGCCGGCTGATCCAGTACTTCCTGAAACAGGAAGGCAAAAGCATACTCATCCTCACCGCCACCTCGGGAGACACGGGCTCTGCCGTGGCTCATGCCTTCTATGACCTGGATAACGTATTGGTGGTAGTATTATTCCCGGAGAAAGAGGTAACAGAGAGGCAGCGCCGCCAGATGACCACCCTGGGCAAAAATATCTTCCCCCTGGCCGTGCAGGGCAAGTTTGATGACTGCCAGGCTCTGGTCAAGCAGGCCTTTGTAGATGCAGATCTGTCTGCACTCAATCTCTCCTCTGCCAATTCCATCAATATCGGCAGACTGCTGCCTCAGGCCGTATATTACTTCTATGCTCACTCGCGCGCCGCACCGCGGGGCGAAGATATCGTCTTCTCTGTACCCAGCGGCAACTTTGGAGACCTCATGGGCGGCCTCTTGGCCATGAGAATGGGCCTTCCCGCGAGAGAGTTCGTGGTAGCAACCAATGAGAACGATGAGTTTCCCCGCTTCATGGATACAGGCACTTACGAGCCCATCCGGCCCAGCAAAAACTGCATATCCAATGCCATGAACGTCGGCCACCCCAGTAACCTCGCCCGCCTCTTCTGCCTTTACGGCGGCCGGATGGATGAAACAGGACAGGTAAGCAAGCAGCCGGATCTGGCGGCCATGCATAGAGACATCTATGCCGTCTCTATCACTGACGAAGAGACCCGCCAGACCATCAAGGAGGCATACAGCCGGTACAACGTCCTGCTGGAGCCGCACGGAGCCGTGGCCTGGGCCGGGCTCATGAAGTACTTGAAAGAGTGCGGCGAGTTCAGCCCATGCGTATCCCTGGAGACGGCCGACCCGGCCAAGTTCCCGGATGAGATCGTGCGAGCCACCGGCATAAATCCGCCTCTGCCTGCAGCCATGGCCCGGCTGGATGAACTGGAGGAAAAATTCGAGAAGATGGATGGACAGTACTCCTCTTTGAAGGATTTCCTGAGGCGTTTTCTTTAGATTGGGTGATTAAAGGATGTCGCGGCAAATTGAAGGCATATTCTTCGATGATATAGGCAGCTTTCCCCTGCCCAAAGGAGTCAGGCTGGAGAGCTTGTCTCGCGATCAATATCTAAATCTGGTGCGCGATGTTATGGACCAAAAGAGCCGTGCCGGTGTGGAGGTTCCCACTTATCCTCAGTTCCGGGATATGATCAGCATGTTCATGGACGGCATCGAGAATCCGGCTTTCACACAGAGCCCCTACCTGATCAAGAAAGAGCATGCAACTATCATGGAGCTGGAGGCGGTGCAGGCGGGCGGGGATGTGCGCGTCTGCGTCACCGGACCGGTGGAGCTTTATATCTCCGTCTTCGGGGCCACGCATTATCCGGATATTCTCAATAACCTGGCGCAGAGCGTGTCCAGGTTCATGGACGTGGCGCTGGAAAAGGGAAAGATGACGGTGGCATCTTTAGACGAGCCTAGCCTCGGTTTGAACTCCAACATTATTTTTTCTGAGGATGAGATCCTTGATGCCCTGCAGATCGCAAGCGCGCCCTGTCTAGGCATAGACTGCGAGGTACACCTGCATTCGCCCCTTTATGCCGAGGCCTGTGCTCGCGTTCCCGGCATCAGTATCGTAGGCATTGAGTCGGCGGCACATCCCGACTATCTGCAATTGATCGATAAGGAGGTGCTGGAAGAGACAGACAGCTATCTTCGCGCGGGGATCGCACGAACTGATATTCTATCCATGTCCGCCCGCTTGAACGAACAGTTAGGCATCAATCTCTGGCAGGATATGCCAAGGCTGGAAAGGGAAATCCTGGAGTTGGAATCGCCCCAGATAATGAGGAAAAGGCTGGACAGAGCCTATGCCCAGTTCGGAGACAGGCTGAGGGCGACTGGTCCCGATTGCGGCCTGGGGTCCTGGCCAAGCCAAGATCTGGCTGGCAGGATTCTGGCAAACTGCGCAAAAGCAGTGAGATCTTTCCGCCAGGACGGCACATAGACAGGGCGAGACCTGACCAATTAGGAACTGATCCCAAACACCCTGTAACTTGAAAGACTTTTTCACAAAAGGCCTGGCCGCAAGAGCCTGACATAAATAGCAGGCCTTATTTACAGTATTACCGCTAACTAATCAAAAGCTAGCTTTACTAATATAAAAATCCGCGTATCATATAAACATATTCAAATCATTGACATAACTCGGAAAATATCTCCAACCATTAGCGCTGATGCATAAATATTTTACCGGTTCAGTTACTGATCTCAGTATATCTAATTAAGGATTACTATGATTACCATTATCTATAAATATTTTAAGAGCATTGGTAAGTGGTATGAAACTGAGGGTAGTAAGTTCTAAGAAAGAGATAACCGATCTAAACAGGAACGAGCAGCTGGTTCATCTGGCTTTCCGGGCCTCCAATATGGACGTGATGAACCTGGTCCAATCCTGCCCGCGCCTGCGAGCCGTGCAGATTCCGCCATCATACCATGAGACCATGTCCAAGGCCGCCCAGCAATTCCTGGAGATTCAGGGTGTGCAGCTCTTGCGAGGAGATGTTTGGGGCCATAGGAAGGATATTGATGAGTATTATGCCATAGGCGAGAAGATTGTGGGCCGAATAACAAATCTCATGGCGGAAGGCAACAGCATCGACGAGACTGTAAAGAAGCTGCAAAGGGAGACCAAGCTCTCGGAAGACCTGATCCGCTATATTCTCAAGGAGCAGGTGATGGCGTAGGTTGAATGAGGGTGCCCTCAGTCATTTTTTGCGGATTTGACATTGCGCCGTCGCGAATTGCGCTACAATGGCAGATCGATCTGCGGGTTTACGAGCTTTATGATTTAAGGGAAGACTGAGTTACGATCCGCGCCACCCATCAAATGCATAAAGCTGCCAGGATATTCTACCGCCCATGAAGCCTCTAGCCGGATGGGATGGGCCAGATTGCATCACAGAGGGAGTCTTTCGCTACTCGAAGTACATCTCCTGGATAAGGCTGTACATCGATGTGGAGGATGGAGTTTTTTACGGTGGCACCTGCGGGGCCGGCATCAATTTCGAGGTGGAGAGGGAAGGCGACCGGTGGATGCGCTTTGAGACAGATCTGGCCACAACGCCGGCAGGCGAGCCGATCTTGGGACTGCGGAATTACAGCACATTGGAAGTTGTTTACGAGCGCATCTCAAAAGGCGCGCCAATAGATGAGAAGATAGAGAGCATCGAGGATCTGGCGGCTTTTCTGGAGAGGTGCTTTGCGTAAGTCACCTCCAATTATTCGTTCTCTTGCATTTCCGTGCCAAAAACATGCCTGAGAAAAAGTTAACATCATTGCCTTCCATCCCTCATGCAAGCATGGACATATTCGATGTGGCTGTCATCGGCGCCGGGCCGGCTGGCTCAATGGCCGCCAAGTATGCCGCCAAAGCCGGTGCCAGCACAATTTTGCTGGAGGAGCATGCCTGTGCGGGATGGCCGGTGCAGTGCGCGGGCCTTCTGGGCCAGGAGGCTATGGCCGAGTCGGAGCTGCCTCCCGGCTCCTTCCTGCTGCGCGGCATAATGGGCGCGACTGTCCTTTCCCCGTCAGGAGCCCGCCTGGACTTCAAGTCTAAAGCTTGCAAGGCTTGGGTTATCGACCGGAGGCTCTTTGACAGGGCAATGCTGCGCCGGGCGGTTAAGGCGGGCGCAATTCTTCGCCTCTGCTCGTCTGTGCGAAAGATCAGACGGGAAAAAGAATGCAGCGTCCTAACCCTGGCCGGGGGCGAAAAGATAGAGGCAAAGATAGTGATATCTGCGGAGGGCGTCTCTGCCCTTCTCGCCCGCCGGGCAGGTATTGCTCCGCCTCAGATGATCCTATCCGGGGCGCAGGTGCAGGTACCCTTTGCGGTAGATGATGCTGAGAAGGTGGAAGTGCACCTGGGGCCGGCGCCTGGGCTTTTCGCCTGGGTGATTCCCCTGGACGAAGGAACGGCTCGCATCGGTCTGTGCGCCAGCGATCGGGGATGCGAGCACTTGCGCTCTTTCTTGAAAACTGATGTCATCAAGAAGAGGCTGCAGGGCTCGCCTGTGGCACTCAATGTAGGCGGCCTGCCCCTGGGCCCGGCTGCCGCCACAGCCGTCGCGGGCCTGCTGGCCGTAGGCGATGCGGCAGGCCAGGTCAAGCCCACCTCAGGCGGCGGAATCTATCCGGGGCTGGTGGCGGCCAAGATTGCGGGCGGCGTGGCGGCTGCTGCGGCAATGGAAGTCGACGGCTCCGCCCGGAGGCTCTCCGAGTATGACCGGCTCTGGAGGGCGGCCCTGGGCCGGGAACTGGAGATCGGCATGAGGGTTAATCGCATGCTTGGCAAAATGAGCGCTGCCGAATTGGATGAGCTGGTGGGCTATCTGGCAGGCAAGCCCTGTCTCATAAAAGCCATAGAAGAGCACGGGGATATCGACCGGCCCAGCCGCCTAATGACCCGCATGCTCCGCCACCTGGACTGGGATGCCATCCGTCTGGCCAGGCTGCTGGGATACGCCTTAGGATAATGTGAGTTTTATGGTTGTCTTCTTCGCGCCAATCAAGGCTTCGCGTGAGATTCAACATGGCCCGGCTTCAGGCGAAGCCGCGAAGTCAAAACATTGGTTTATTTCAAGCCTCGCTGTACTATAGCTGTGGCCCACCGCGGCTATATGCTGTTGAATCTAAGACCGCCAGCCAATCGAAATCTGTGAAGCTTTGAGGAGTCAGTGCGAAGTAGGTCGAATTCTTCATACTGCCCGAGCGGACCGGAAGAGCTGCGATTTCAGAGGTTGCAAGCCCCTGGCCTTTGTGAGTGGGAATAAAACGTGCCGGTCCCGGCATGGCAGTCAGCCGCGCCTCAAGAGTGCCGACTTGCGGTCGGCCTATGCCGTTGGCATCAGAAACGCCCAGGGCCGTTCCGATTACGGCATAGCTTGGACCGAAGAACTCATCGAGGTGCGCTCCCGCCGGCCACCAGGCCAATGCGTTGCTGCCCAGTTGCCACTCTGCCTTTCCGCGCTGCAGATGGCTGTTGTGAGCGAAGGCCAATACTTTCCCCCGTCCGCGCTCACGGGAGAACACGTACGCCAGATTATCCGCCATCATGGCGTCGCGAAGGCCGAGACCCTGGACTAGCCGGTTGTTCGATTTTTGCGCCAGAGCGGCGTGATAGTTCAGCAACCATCGGGCGAGCGTTGCATACTGCATAGCCTCTAAATAGCGATTTTTGTCGCTCTTCGCCACCAATTCGGGACGGCGTACTTGCATCTCTGCGATAAGATCCTCTACCTCAATCCTCAGCGCAGTGGCTGCTGGCGACAAGCCTATCGACTTCGTTGGGTCCATCATTGCCGCGGGATTCTCCCAGTTGCAGTCCGGTCCCAGAAGCTGGTCGATGCGCAAGCGATGCTCCTCGCTGCTGGCGCTATCAATCGAGGCGAGATAATCGAGAACGAAATGCAAAACCTGGGCAGGACTATCGGAATACATCATCTCGGAGGGACTGTCGAAGCCGTAGAACCGGAGCTTGGCGCAGTGCGCTGCATCGGCATTGTACGATCTCATCCACTCCACAAGCTCTTGATTCGCTTCGAGCCGGCCAAAGCCGTGGCTGAATCCCGCTTCCCGCAGGGCGTCATACGATGCCGGGCCGCGTCCGGCCACGTACTCGTTCACTGCGCGTGCCCGTGGGAAACTGCTCTCGATGGCGATGGCGCAAAAGCCATGCTTTTCCGCCAGGCGCTGGAAGAGCCTGTTGCGGAGCATCAGAATATCCTCGCCGCCGTGCAGTGCTTCTCCCAAGCCCAGCAGCTTCACCGAGTCGTCAAGTGAGGCCATGACCCTGTCCACGCAAGCGTTGAAGGATTGGGACGAATCGACGGAGAAAGGAATTGCTTCGTGCAGGATCCAATCGTCGAGGGTGGCATACACTGGATCGGAAATTTTCTGAAGATATATACTTTCTTTCATTTTCTTGAGGACTCCACATAATTAGATAGAACAACTGCAGATGCCGGGACAGGCTTTTTCCTCTCACGTACAATTGCTGATAACACGAATGCTGCAACGGAAAACATAAGTCCTACCATCATAGAAAAATGGAAGCCGTCCATTAACGTGCCAATATCAAGTTCGGAAAATGCTACAATACCCTCTCCTGCAGTTGCAATTGTAAAAGCAGTTGCATAGACAGCGATACCAATTACACCGCCAAGATACAATGCAGTAATCATCAGTGATGACGCGGTACCTTCTTCGCCGCGAGGCGCGTAATCCACAACTCTGCTGGCTGCAGGTCCTCCGGCGAATCCCCAGAAAAGGCCCATCAAAATGAGACCCGCAGAGAGCGGAAGCGACCCCATCTCCGGAAGAATCACCAGATAGATGCTGCTAATCGCAATCAATACAAGAGATGCTGCAATGGCAAAAGGCCTGCGGCCAATTCTGTCTGACCATTTCCCCAGCGGGATACCAATAATCGCCGTGATTGCAGAAGGAATCAGCAGATACAGACCGCTCACAGCTGCATCAAACTGCATTCCTGCCAGAAGGTAGAACGGCAGCAGATAGAAAATCCCCATAAATACAATATTGATAAGAAGAAATGAGAGGAAAACCGCGGTAAACTTCCATGCAGTAAAGATACGGACGTTAATCAGCGGAGTTGTGCACAAAAGCTCCCTGACAAGAAACACAACAGCACACACGAAACCAAGAACTATGCAGAACAGGATCTGCTGATCGGCAATTCCCAGATGGGGGATACGTTCCAGAGCATACACCTCAAATGCGATCATGCCAAAGAGTACGGCAGCACCGGCAAAGTCGAACGGCTGCTTTATCCTGGGACGATCCTTGGGAATAACATGCATGGCAAAGGGCAAAGCAAGCAGTCCTATCGGGATATTGATTAAGAAAACCCAGTGCCACGTCAGATAGTGGGTGAGAAATCCGCCGATAGCAGGGCCTGCAGCAGCTCCTATGGAAACTGTCATTGCCATTGTTCCAAGAGACATTCCCAGCATATTTTTCGGCAGATACGTCACGCAAAGCAGAGGTGCAGTTGCAGCAATCATGGCTGCTCCGATTCCCTGAAAAATCCGGGATGCAAGAAGGATTTCAAAATTGGGGGAGAGTCCGCATGCCGCAGATCCAAACGTAAAGATGAGAAGCCCCCCAAGGAATATCTTCCGGAGAAAACCTCGTTCTGCGATTTTCCCAAAGACAAGAATGAGTCCCGCGATCATCAAGAGATAGGTGATGATGACCCAGGAGACCGTCCCGGCATCGGTGCCGAATGATACGGATATTTGTGGAAGGACAATATTCACAATAGAACTATCAAGCCCGTCAAAGAGCATACCGATTGCAGCAGCTGCGAGAAGGAGCTTTTGATGCCGTGGATTGGTGATAATGTCAGACATGCGCTATGGCGGTGCGCTGAGAAGGCTCTTGTATATTGCGGCATATGAGGCCATCCAGCTTAAAGTGCCTCCACCCTGCTGTTGCCCTGCTCGTCCTCCACGACCAGAAGGGTGTTATCAAACTGCCCCTGCACGTCGCTGATGTGGCTGATGGCGATGATCTGGGGAAAGCGCTCCTCCAGTCTTCGCAGCATCTGGATCATCTTCTCTCTGTGCTCCTGGTCCTGGCTGCCGAAGACCTCGTCCAGAATAAGGAATGAGTAGCTCTCTCCGTCGGGCCCAAAGCGCATCAGGTACTCGCTGATGGCCACCCGCACTGAGACGGCGATCATGTCGATTTCGCCGCCCGAATAGCGGGAAATGGGGTACCACTCGCCTCCGTCCTCAACCTGAATGTTGAAGTCGTCATCGATCTTGAGCAGACTGTACTTGCCGGATACCTCCTCCAGGATCTCTCCTGCGGAGCGGGCGATGTCGTTCTTGACCCGGATCAGGACCTGGTCCATGAAGCTGTTTACTAAGTCACGGGTCACCTCCACCACCTCCAGACTGCGGCTCGCCCGGGCAGCCTTCTTCTCCAGATCCTCCTTTCGCTGCGCTTCCTGGACAAGCCGGTCCCGGGCGGCCAGCAAAATGCCGAGGTTCACCTGCCGCTCAGAAACGGCTTTGCGGGCCATTTCCAGCTCCGCTTCGGCGCTCACAAGCATGGCTTTCGCCTTTTCGTGCTCCTCAGAGCTGTATGCCAGAGCCAGAAGGTGCTGCCTGCATTCTTTGAGACCCATATTGAGCGTTTCCAGCGTTGTCAGGGTCGCTGCCAGCCTCTCTCTTGCCTCGATCTCGCCCGCCATCATCAGGCGAATCTTCTGGCCCTCATTCTCCGCTGCACCGAGGTCTTTCTTCTCCTTAGAGAGTGCCTCAAATTCCTGCGGATTGTAGCCCAGATCTCTTTGCGAGATATGCATAGCCTTGAGGGCCAGGTCGAGCCTCTCTATCTCTTGCTCTTGCCTACTCAACATCTCATTCAGGGTGGGAATTTGCGCCACCCTCTCCGATAGAGAAAGGAAGCGATCGTGCAGCGGCTTTAGGGAGAACTCGCGCGTTCTGGCATCCAGGTAATCCGATTCGGCGTATCCCAGGGCCTGTATCTTCAAGTTGAGCTGCTCCTGCCTCTCCTTTAGCGCAGCCAGCTCTTTATGCCGCAGGCCAATCTCCCCATCCAGGCCGGGCAGATCCTCCAGCCGCAGGGAGAGGGCCGCGTACTCCATGACCAAAGGCCCAAGAGCCTTCAGGGCCGCTTCGACCTGCTCCAGCTTGCCTGCATCAAAGCTGACAGTTCCCAGGCCCTCTATCTTGGTCGAGATCTCCTTGATCTCAGACTGCGACTCGTGAATCTGCATGGCCAGGCTCTTCAATTCAGCCTGCAGAGCCGAACGCCGGCTCTTTTGGGCATTGAGTTCATCAAAAGCCGCTCGCAGATTACTCCTCGACCTGGTCGCGCCCTCAATTTTCTCAGTTTGAGCGGCAATCCCGGCGGCAAGCTTTTCCTTCTCAGCTTTTGCATGCGCCGCGGATTTTTCATACTTCGTTATGAGCTGATCGCGCTGGCCTTCTAAAGGCCTCTCGCAGGTGGGGCAGAGCCCCTCTGCTCCCAGCGCAGTAACCCTTTTCATGGAGCTCTCCGCCTCGGCCAGAGTATTCTCCTCTACCCTGTAGCTGCCCCTCAGGTCTGCCAGGATGCGGCCAAGCTCGCTGCCAAGTTGATCCAGATCCTTATCCTGACGGCGCAGCGCTGCCTCCTTCTCTTCGACGCCTAGAAGGCTCTCCATCTCGGCACGCGCGGCTGCCGCCTCGCTCTTCAGCCTGGCCAGGCGCTCTTCCAGAACATTCTTTCGCGCCAGCAGACCGTCCAGCTCCTTTTGCAGCTCTCTTTGCAGGGCAAGCTCCGCCAGCTCAATCTTGCACCTCTTTTCTTCCTCCGGGCAGGATGCAATCTCTTCTTGCCTGGCCCGAGCTTTGTGGAGATCATCAATCAGCTTTTTCGTGCGGCTGATATTGGCTACGATTGCCTGTTCTCTGACCGCATCCTCCTTCATCCTGGCCTGCATCTCGCTATGCTTATCCCGGAGATCCTCCAGGGCGAGGAGATGGGCCTGCAGCTTTGCATGCTCCTCCTCTTTAGGCCGCAGCATCTCCAGCATTGTTGCATCTTTGTCCAGCTCCAGTAGCCTTCTCTGGCTTTCTGCAAGAGCTTTTTTTTCGCCCTGGATAGCAGCCTCCTGGGCGGCTGCACGCCGCGCGGTCTTCTCATAGACCACTCTCTTGGGCTCTAAAATTTCTAGACATTCGCTAATGCAGGCCAGCCTATCCAACATAGGCTGAAGATCCAATAGCCTCTTTTTGCAGACATCGATCTCAGAGAGACGTTTTTCTGCGGCTGTTGCCGTCTCTTTCAGCTCTCGGTCCGCCGCCTCCAGGCCCTTTATTCTCTCCACCAAAAGTCCATGCCGGCGCATCTTCTCGGCCATGGCCTCCAGCTCCAGCCGTCTCTTCTCCCCGGCTTCCTGGAGCCTTTTCCGGCACCCTTCTGCTTCCTGCAGACCTTTTTCCCCGGTTATAATCTCCAAAGAAGCATTATCCAGCCGGGCCTCTACGTCCCCCACCTCAGCCAGTGCTCCCGCCAGCCAGCTTTTCTTCTCCTCCAGGGAATCACGATCGGCTTTGATCTGCATTATGGCATTTTCCTTTATGTCTTCCAGGCCCAGGAGCTTGAGCAGATACTCCCGTTTGCCCATTCCGCCCTCTTTGAGCAGATTGTCCAGGTCTTTCTGCCGGGCGTAGAAGGTCTTCATGAAGTCCTGATAGCTGATCTTTAAGATCTCCTCGAGCCTCGTGTCCACCTCTTTGCTTCCCGTGGCAATCCTATGTCCATCCAGCACGAGAAAGGCCTCTGCCATCAAGCCCTTTCCTTTCATGGCCCGGTAGATGACCAGCTCCTGCTTGCCTAAGGAGAGGGTCAGGCGGGTCTCCACAGGATCGGATTCTCTGGCCCGTGCATTGCGGATGAAGTCTCTTTTTATGGCTGAGGCCCGGTTGCCGTAAAGGGCCCAGGCAATGGCTTCCACTATTGTGCTCTTGCCAGATCCGTTGCTGCCCACGATGCCGGTAAGCCCGTCGGAAAACTCCAACTCAGCGTGGCGAAACTTTTTGAAGTTTTTCATGACCAGCTTATTAAGATGCATCCAATGCCTCTTTATGCCTGGCCAGTACGGCCTTCTTCATAATCTCCGATCCATAGGCCACTACCTCATCCTTTATCTTTGCGGAAATCAGCTCTCGAGAGGATTCTTCCACCAGGTATCCGGAAAACTCCTCATGCAGCGTGCGGCGATCAACAGGCCGCTCGAAATGCTCCTCGTCATCCAAAAACTCCGGCCGGATCTTGAAGTAGAGGGCAGAGGCACCCAGTTGATTCAGCCTAGTCTGATCTATGCTCCTGTAAGCCGCACGGCTCACGTTTTTGAGAGTGATGCGCACCATTTCGTCTCTGATTTCATCTTCGTGGCATAGCTTTATCAGGCACTGCGCTATCTCCTCAGATCGCATCCCGCTGCAATCTATGGCCGGGTGATCTATCATGTACCTGGGCTTTACAGGCACGCTCTCGGCTTTTCCTGTCTCCAGGTCCACCAGCAGCATTCCCTTCTCGTCCTGGGCCTCGCCGAAGTTGAAGTACTCCAGCGAGCCGCTGTACCAGGCGTTCTGGGAAAGCTGTGCCTGTCCATGAAAGTGACCCAGTGCAATATAATCAAAATCGCTTTTGAGAAAACTGTCCGAGAGCTCATGCTCACCCACGCTCCTCATCTTTCTGTTCTGGAGTGACTCCACCAGGCCGTGCATGACCAGCACATCTCTTCCTGAGCGTTCTATCTTCTCAAATTCGGTCAGGTAGTCCTGCGGCTCCAGGCAGAAGGGTATGCAATGGAAATAGTGGTCTCCCACTTCAATTCTTTCGTACTTATACCGCTGGGCGATATGCACGCCCCGCAGACCCTCAAAGAGGCGGAAGGGGCTGGTAGATGAGAAGCTCTTGGGAGCATCGTGATTGCCGCTGATTATGATCACAGGTATGCCCTCTTCCATAAGCCGAAAGAGGCCCCTCTGGAATACCACCAGGGGCTTGATCTTGGGGCGAACGTGGTGGAAGACATCGCCGGCATGGACAACTGCATCAGGTCCGATCTCAATGATCTTATCTATGGCCTGTTCAAAACCGGAATACACCATCTCTTCTATGCGATTTCTGCCATGCTCGTCCAGGCGGCTGTAGCTGGAAAAGCCCAGGTGCGAATCGGCCAGGTGAATTATCTTCATGTGCCTGCATCCTAATCTAAAAACGGCTTGAAGCCGCCTCTGATGATAAGGCCCTCAGGCTTATCTTCCTTATCCAGACGGCGCAAGTAATCTTCGTAGCGGTGTATCCTGGCGGGCACGGGAAAAGGAATATTCAGGGTGGATACAACGGCTTCGCCCTTCTCCAGAGTCTGAATCTCGATATCCATGGAGGAGAGATCCTGCTTGGCCGACTCTTCCAGTTGCATGCGGTCATTTTTGTCCCCCAGGCCCATGACCACTAAAGTGTTGAACTGAGATAGAAGCTGCTTGTCTATGAGCTTGGGCTGCTGGGTGATGGCACACAGGCCCACTCCGAACTTGCGCCCCTCTCTGGCTATGTTCTCAAAGCGCGCCGTGTTGCTGCCAGCGCCCAAAACCCTTTGCGCCTCCTCAATGGTGATGAGGCAATTCTTGCGGCTCTCCTGGCCTTCGTTCTCGTCCTTTTTGTACTCATCCAAGATATAGCGCGATATAACGGAGAGCAAGAAAAGCTCGGATCGGTCGCTCATCCTGGGTATATCCACCAGTACAACCTTTCCTATCTGCAGATTGGCCAGAATATTGGCCAGGCTGGACCTTTTGCGAATGAATGGATTTCTTCCCAGTTCATTTTTGATCCTTCGAACCAAGACCATGACCGTGCTGTCCTTGAAGCCCTCCTGCATCATGCGGGCCATGCCTGCGGGGCTTTGGATCTCCTCCAGCCAGCTTGCCGGTTCCAAGATCCTGGAAATTGCTTCCAGGGCATCTCTTTGTGGCGGCGACCAATCATAGAGCAGAGCAATGTCCTCCGGAAGAATCTCGCTTTCCGATATGGCCAACTCCTCTACGCCCGGATCGGAGGCGTTCTGCTTGCTTGTGGAATAGCAGGCGAGCCCATCCTGATATTTCTTGAGATGGGTCAGACCCTTAACCAGACCCTTGCCTTTCAGGTACTCCCCATGAGGATCGACGATGAGAAGGCCGAACTTGGACTCGCCCCGTGCGAACAGTCGCATGCATGAGGCGGCAAAGACCTTCATGAAGTTGGACTTGCCCATGCCGGTGGTGGCAAAGACGCCCATGTGGTGGTCCATGGCCTCGCTGTGCAGGGCCACGGGAATCTCTTCGACCAGCCGCGAGCCGTTTCTCAGGTAGCCGACCTCGATGTCTCCCATAACCTGGCTTAAAAACCCAAACTCCTCTTTCTCCGCTCGCGCTACGGGCGCGAATTTTGTGGGCAGTGTCCTGGACCGTTTAAACTCCAGTTTTTTATTTATGCAGCCTAATGGCTCGGCGATGACGCGGTTGAAGATCTGATCGTCGTCGAAGAACTGGGTGCCTTTCATGGTGGTATCCCAGTGGCCGTCATAGTTGGAACTGTGCTCTATGTCCAGAACGCGGGCGAGAAAGGTCAGTCCCTGGTCTTTGATGGAGAAGATCTGCCCCACCTCTACCCTCTCCTCATCGGAAAGGACGAAAGGCACAGTGAAATGATACTCGGTCACGCTCTTGGAGACAATTTTGTAGGTCGTGTCCCCATTCGCGATTACCCTTCTATTTAGCAGGCTTTCTCCCATGCGGGACTGTCTCTCCTCTTGCACTGTAGCCACCTTTATTTCTCCCTATTTTCCGATCGCTTATTTCGCCGCATGTTCCTCATTTTCCATTGCGTTTCTGTCTCCTCTTCTCTCTTGTATTTCCGGTTCTTTCTATTCAAGGGCTCGCTCGTTCTAAAATCCAGACCTCATCTCCAGGAAGTCGTGGAAATCCTGCATAAGCATTCTTATCTCAGAACGAGTCATCCCTCTCTCTAAAAGCATGGCTATTAGCCTCTGGCGCACGGCTGCACCCTCTTGCTCTGTGATCCTGATGTCCCGGTGCGCCCGGAAAAGGGCATGAGGATATCCCAGGCACTCAGAGGAGCAGGAGTAGGCGGCCAGCTTTCCCAGAACAGATCCCATTTCTCCTTGGAGAAAGGATGGCGCATCCACCCGGAAGGCATGCCCGGACTGCCCGCAAAAGCGGACGATGTAAGTCTCGCCGTTCCATTTGCCCTGGCTCGCATCCACTTTTTTATCCTTGAGGTTTATATACCAGGGCGCGCCCGGCAAAAGCCGGCTGCCGATCATTCCGGTATGCTGCACAAAGGGAAGCGCGATATCCTCGCCCCAGGAAAGAGAGGAGGACTTGGCCACGGCCAGAAGGGCAACGCCCTTTTCCTCTGCCCTTGCAAAGACGGTGGCAAGAGCGCCTCTCAGAAGTTCAAATACGTCAAAGCTGCCGTCGTAAAGAATGATGTCTCCCGCATGGGCCTCACCCAGGGCATCATTTATAGCCACATACTCCTGCAGCTCCCGATAGTAGCTGGAGAGTCGATCCAGATCCGACTCCTTAAGATCGACTCCTTTCAGGCCGAAGAATTGCTCCAGATAGGGGTCGAACATATTTTTGCAAAGCTTTGGGTCGGCCAGCAAGACATTGTCAAAGGTGATGACCGTGCGCCTCCATTCTCGTCCCCGGTAGACGGCATAGCCCGCTCTGATCAGGTTCACATTGGCCGTAGACCAGTTGCAGATGGAGACATTGGAGCCGTCCACTGCAAATATTTCTCCGGAAAATTCACAGGGCTCTACGGGCACGAAGTCGCGGCTTTGCACCCCCGTCTCGGCGAGATATCGGTCGATTCCATCCAGGGAGATATGATCGCAGATCATTTCTGCAACAAGGGAAAGGCGGCGGTCATCTTCCATTCAAAATTATCGTGAGATAGGCAAAGTATATACGGATTGCTCCTGATTGACGTTAAAAAAGCTTTGTGGAAAATGTGGATTTTTCAAGCGAATATGCGCATTATTCCCACGATTTTGTTGCCCGAAAAATCGAACAGCTTAAAATCCAATTGATGGAATCTATCGGGATACTCCACGACTATCTTTTTTGCACTTGCTGCCATATTCTGCAGCTCGTACCCAATGGTATCCACGCCACCGTCACTGAACTCACTGAGGTTGCCTTGAATGGACAGGTTCTCTCCATTTATGCTGGCTGTCCTCTCATTATATTCGTTGGCCAGGACGCCCCTGGCGAACTGCAAAATCTCCTCATCCGGTGCGGCGGAGATTAATCCAACCGATGCTAATGTTAAAGCTATTATTATAATTAAAGCCGATTTCATTTGATCTTCCTCCTAATGCATTCTATTTGGCGAGGTAAAAGGATTTTGCATTTCATTGTTCCTTTTCGCCCGATCTTCAGCCATCACCCGAAAGACGCCGGTCACTACACCGACCATCGCCGGAGCCAGGAAGAAGCCGGCGATTCCGGCGACAAGTCCGCCACCCAAGAAAGCAAGCAGCACCAGCAGAGGATGCAGTGAGGACTTGGTGTAGACGATGTAAGGCCGGATGACCAGCTCCGCGATATGAACCAGAATCGAGGCGGCCAGGAAGAAGAGCCAGGCATCCAAAGGCCCGACCTCGATGTACCGGCCCACCGCCGTGGGTATGAAGACGAGCCAGGTCAGAAAGGGCACCATCCCGGCCAAGAAGACGATGCTGGCCATGGCAAATGGCCGGGGAACACCAAATATGTAAAAGATGGCCACGGAGGTAATCCCACCTGCGATGGCGGTGTAGATACTGCCCATATAAACCCCGCAGAGAATGCTATCTATTCTGGCCAGACAGCGCAGCTCAAAGCTGTCGTTTTCCAGATTGAAAAGCTCCCTTACGGCTTTTGAGAGTTTGTCCCCCTCGAGCAATAAAAAGTAGCAGACGCAAAAGGCGATCAAGAAATTGACAATCCCGAGGGTGATGGTTGAGCCCAGGCTGAAGACGGGCAGGCTGGCTAAAAGATTGATGCCCATTCCCATTAAGTTGGCCATGCCCCGCGAGATTTCATCGAATATCGCTTGCGGAATATGCACCCTGGCGACCAATTCAAAGATGAGGGAGACAATCACCCGATCGTGGCTCTCCAGCCACCTGATCTGGTTTGAAGTCTCGACGACCCCAGTAACAAAGATCGCGGAGAGCGGAACGACAATGCAGATGATGGCCGCCAGCGAGCCGATGCGCCGGTTCTTTCCGAATAGATCACGTACCGGTCGGCCCACGTAGGCGAAGACGAGGCCCAGGACAAGGCCGTCTAGAAGCGGCCAGATGTAGTAAGAAAGCAGTATGATAAGGACTAGCGTGAAGGCTATCAGCCAATTTTTCTTGCCCAGGCGGATTGGCAGATCAAGTTGCATGAATGAATCTGCCATTATGGTTGGCAGGATATCAAACTTTGCAGAGATGCTCATAAGAAAGCTGCAAGCCAAAAAGTGAAAATTCCCGGCGAACATCCAGGAAGTTTTTTTAATCTAAACACCAGGGAGCGCATTGCCTGGATTATCCGGTGTCGTTCCTGGAACCGCACCGATCCACGTGTAGTAAGAATCAGCCGGATAGCCAAGAACTCTTCCGCTTGCATCCGGTTTTAACACACCGGTACTCGATGATTGCAGCCCAACGGCGATGGGTGAGAGCATGAATTCATTAATCAAGGTCTGGTTGTTGGCAAAAGATGTCCAAAGAAACTGATTATAGTTTTCCAGATAGGTATTGAACTGCCCGGCAGTTTCCATTACGTACTGGCCTTTTCCATGATATTCGCCCATAAACAGTCCGATTTTCAGCCCATTGGCCACTCCTCTCTGGTAGTCGGTCATATCACAGAGAGCAGGAGGAAAGGCTAAAATAAGCATAACAAAAACGGCTATTGCCGCGATCAACTTCATTCTTGTGTCATCTCCAAGAGACCTGTAGTATTGCATAAGCTTTTAGCTCTTCTGGCATCATCGATGATCTAAGCCAATTAGTAATAAAAAAAGTAAAAAAATTATTTTATTCCTTTGAAGCATTCCTCCAGATGTTTATTGTTCGGCCTCTTTGTCATCAGGCTTACGGCCACGGTTGCCAGTATTGCCAGCGGCAGGGCTACTAATATCGGGTCTACCACTGGCCAGGGCATCGAAGCTATCAGCACATCCTGGCCAAAGAGCATCTTGCATATCCCCAGAGGCACTGCCTCAGCTTTATGGATGAACAGATACCAAAAGACCGTCACGAGCGTGCCGGTGAATAATCCCGCAATGGCGCCGGCTTTGGTGGCTCCTTTCCAGTAGAGTGCGCTGGTGTACATGGGCAGGAAGGCAGCTGCGCACAGGCCGAAGAAGATGGCTGTGCCGCGAGCGATGATGTTGTCTGGCAAGATGTATCCCAAGGTTACGGCAATTATCATAGCCACAATTATTCCCATCCTGGTGACCAGTATGGACTTGCCGCCTTTTTTATGAGTTATAGTTTCATAAATATCCCGACCAATAGCGCTTCCCTGGGTGTGGAACTGAGAGCTGGAGGTGGACATGGCAGCCGCCAGGAGCGTGAGCATGAAGAGGTAGACAAACCACTCCGGAGTGGCCGCATTGATATAAAGGGGAATTATGCTGTCTGCATTTCCCGCGGCAATATTTATGGATATATTCCCCATGTTTTGCATGAAGAATACATTAGAGAGAGCACCCACTGTGAAAGCCACACCAGTCATCATGAGAATGAAGACGCCGCCGATCAAGACGCCCCGGTTGAGTTCCCGGTTGGATTTGACGGTCATAAAACGCACTACCAGCTGAGGCATTGCCAAGACGCCTATTCCCACACCCAGAACTATCGTGGAGATAAGCGTCCACCACCAGGTGCTTCCCAGAACTGGCATTGCCGTCCAGCCAGCATGTCCCATTGCAGCAAGCTTCGCCGGAACCAGATTCGCCATTTCGGTAAGAGCCTGATGGGCGGGAACGATTCCTCCCAGGTGGGAATAGGTGATGAAGAGCAGAAATATCATGCCTACGAACATGATGGTTCCTTGCATGGCATCGGTGTACATGACGCCGCGCAGCCCTCCCCATATTACATATGCAGCTATTATTACAGAGTATACGAGAAGCGCCACATCAAAATCGATGGCAAGAGTTGTCTCCATGAAACGAGCTGCGCCTATCAGGACCACCGAGGCGTAAAGGGGCATTCCCAGGAATATCACAATGCCGCTGAAATACTGGATGAACCTGCTGTCAAATCTCTTCCCCAAAAGCTCCGGAAAAGTCATGGCATTGAGGTTGTGGCCCATCTTGCGGGTTCGCTTGCCATAAACGATGAAGGCCACGAAGATGCCCACGAAGATATTCAGGAATGTCAGCCATAACAGTCCCAGGCCGAAGAGAGCGGCATTTCCGCCGAATCCGACGATGGCCGATGTGCTGATAAAGGTGGCACCGTAGCTCATGGCCATGATGTAGGGATGAGTCTTTCTGCCGGCTACAAGGTAACCCTCTGAGTCCTTGGTTGATTTCCAGCCTCTATAACCCAGATAGAGGGTGGCAAGAAGATATATTATAATAATTAGATTGAGGAGAAGAAGATTCATTCAAATCACATTCCCAGCTGTTTTTCCTGCATCTCTTCTTCACGCTCTTCCCAGGCTTCTTCCTCTTTAACCTCCAAAGCCTCCAGTTCTCCTTCTTTATTCCAGTTTACCAGACCATAAATCAGACACAACAGTGCGCTGAAGATGCAAAGAAGGTAGACACCCCAAATCCAAGGATCATCAATGCCGAGCATGCTTCCCACCAACTCTATTGCTGCTTTTTGTGAGCCACTTATGCCAGCTTGCACAACATCTGCGCCGGCTTTCCGCGGCAATATTGTGATGTGTGGTAGCGTGTAGCATTATAGCATGCTATAAGGGTGTCGGTCAGAAATATATATTACAATTGATGCATATCCAGGCATAATACGAGACATGTGGTGACTCCGGGAAAACTATAAGTCCATCTGCGTGGATTTCGAGGTCTTGCGATGCTCGAAGCCCTATATCATGCCAATATATCAGCCATGGCGTTAGCTGCTGTTCTCATCCTCATTGCCGTCCGGCAAGTGGGTAAGAATAGCCTTGCCATCTGGCAGATTATGCTGCTGGGCGCTTTGGTTGTCCTCATCACCGGCCAGATCTCGCCAGAGGATGCTGTTCGCGCCATAAACCTGGATGTGATGATCTTTCTGGGGGCAATGTTCGTAATCGGGCAGTCCATGCAGGAGAGCGGCTATCTTCTTTTCCTCAACAATTGCATCTTCGGTCGGGCCCGCAATCTGGATCAGCTCCTGCTTCTCATCCTTTTTGCCATGGGTTTTCTCTCGGCTCTGCTCATGAATGACACCTTGGCCATCATCGGCACGCCGCTCATGCTCTACTTTGCCCGGACGCTCAAGATTGACCCCAAGCTTCTGCTCTTAACTCTGGCCTTTGCCGTGACCATCGGCAGCGCCATGAGCCCCATCGGCAATCCGCAAAATCTGCTCATCGCCGTCAACTCGGATCTACCCAATCCCTTTCTCGTCTTTTTGCAGTATCTGCTGCTGCCTACAATTGCCAACCTTCTGCTGGCCTATCTGCTGCTCAGACTCTTCTACAGAGGGCAGTTTCAGAACAGAACGCTAGAGATCTGCCAAGAAGAGATCTCGGACCCTGCATTAGCTCGTCTCTCCCGCATATCATTTTTTCTTCTCTTCGCATTGATCCTGGCCAAGATGGGAGCGGTAATCCTTGGCATGGGCGGCGAGTTTCGGTTGACCTACATCGCACTTATCTCGGCGCTGCCCATCCTTCTTTTCAGCAGCAAAAGATACGAGGTCCTGAGAAACATAGACTGGTGCACTCTGATATTCTTTGCGGCCATGTTCGTTCTCATGGACGCGGTCTGGCGGTCGGGGATCTTTCAGTCTCTTCTGGCCGGATCGGATGCCGATCTGGCCTCCATTCCCACCATTCTTGCTTTCAGCGTCCTCTTAAGCCAGCTTATCTCCAATGTGCCCCTGGTGGCCCTCTGCCAGCCGCTGCTGGTCAATCCCTCCCCGCAGGCGCTCATGGCCCTGGCCGCGGGAAGCACCATTGCCGGAAACCTCTTCATTTTGGGAGCAGCGAGCAATGTGATAATTATTCAGAACGCGGAGAAGAGCGGCGAGACGCTGACCTTCCTGGAGTTTGCCAGGGTGGGGGTGCCGCTGACGGTGCTTAATGTGCTGGTTTACTGGATGTTTCTTTGAATTCAGCGTGAGATTAAATAATGATAATAACAGAAAAAAAAGCGATGAACGAGGACTCAACCGTTTCATGCTACGACAGGCACGCCCAGGCCTACGACCTCTACCAGTCTGCCGTGGTTCCCGGCTACCAGGAGATGCTCGACCTCGTGGCCGAAGCTTGCCGGCGCTATCTGCCCAAAGAGGCGAAGATCATTGATCTGGGCTGCGGAACAGGCAATGCCGCTCTTGCTGTGCTCCAGAAGATTCCGTCGGCCAGGATCTATCTCATCGACGGCTCGGGAAGAATGGTGAAGGTGGCAGAGGAGAAGATCACCAGCGCCCACCCGGAGGCGATCCTGGGATGCAAGGTGGCGGACCTTGCAGGAAGCGATTGGGACGAAGGCATCGAGGACCTGATGGGCGAAGGGTATGACGCCATCATCTCTACCCTGGTTTTAGAGCACCTGCCATTTGATCGCTACCAAGAGGCCATTGCAAAATGCTACAGCCATATCAAGCCTGGGGGCTGGCTCCTGGCGGCGGAGGGCTACGCAGAGGAAGGAAGCGATATGCAGGAGTGGTTCTTCCAGGAGATGGAGCAGCGGCGCAAGACAGTTGATCCAAAGCTCTCCGATTTCGTGGCCCGGCTGCGGGACGAGAATGAGACGCACTACTATTGCAGCAAGGCCGAGAAGGAAGAGTGGTGGAGGCAAGCAGGATTTGTGCAAGTCAATATGCTCTGGCAGTACCTTTGCGTGGCTTTGATGGTTGGCCGAAGATATATCTAATGTGATGGTCAGATACATCATATATATTTTTAATATAATTTTAGTTTATGAAGAGAACATACCGAAAATATTAAATATAACTATTAATTATACAGAGGGGCTAAACAAACCAGAAAGTTGGTTATGGGTAACATGGAGGAAAAATAAATGCTAAAAGATGGAAAGCAATTGTTGGTACTCTATCTAACCGATTGGCAGATGAGAATGGTCCACGACCTCTTAGACGTCAAATGCCACACCCTGGAGATACCCTGCGATGGTCCAGTTGTCAAATATGGAATTCGAAAACCAGTGAATCCAAAGCTGAAGAAGATGTACCTTACTGACTGGCAGAAGAGCGAGATGAAGGATGAATGCAACAGTGTATGCGACTTCATTGAACTTGATCCAAGCCTGGTTCCGAAATTCAGATATGGCATGCCGGAAAAGTAATCCAAGTTAGGATAAAGCTGTTCTAGGTCTTAAATCCAGTTTCTTGTTCATGGTGCTTGCTTGGGCAGGAATTTGAATTTTAAGATCATATCTTTTATTGAAATGTGCTTTGCGTTCTATTCAGGTTGGTGTCTTTAGTGGATTGCGAGTATGTGCCAGAAGCCTGCGTATGGGAGCTTACTTTAAGATGCAATATGAGATGCATCCATTGCGGCTCCACTGCAGGAAGATCGAGGAAGAACGAACTTGCCATTGATGAATGTCTAAAGGTAGCCGATGATCTGCTGGATATGGGATGCCTGCATGTTACATTCATTGGCGGTGAGGTATTTCTCTATCCTGGATGGGAGAAGATCGCCCGCAGAATTTCCGATGGCGGGGCTGGAGCCAACATAATAACAAATGCATTTTTGCTTGGAAGTGAACAGATAGATCAGATAAAATATGCCCATCTCACTAATGTCGGGATCTCATTGGATGGAATGGAAGAAAACCACAACCGCATCAGAAATAACCCTGAATCCTTTGAACGGGTGCTCAGGGCTTTCAAGATGCTCCGCGATGAGAATATTTCCATTGGCGTAGTCACCAGCCTGTTAAGTATCAATTATCAAGATCTTGATAGGATGTATGCCCTCCTGGTGGATAACAAGATCGCCGTTTGGCAGATCCAGTTGGCCACTGCCATGGGCAATATGGAGCAAAAGCGGGAGCTATTGCTGGACCCAGCCAAAATACCGAGGATTACAGAGTTCATCAGAAAGAAGCGAGGTCTGCAAGAGATGAACCTGTACGCGGGAGACGATATTGGCTACTTTGATGAGAATGAGATGTACCTGCGAGGCAGTCCTGGAACCATTAGCGTATGGAGGGGATGCCAGGCAGGTCTGAAAGCCATAGGCATCGACAGCGTGGGAAATGTAAAAGGCTGCGAGTCATTATACTCCGACCAGTTCATCGAGGGAAATCTTCGAGAAGAGAGCCTCAAGGAGATATGGTGCAAGGAAGGAAACTTCGCCTATAACCGGCAGTTCAACATAAATCAGCTGGCAGGCAGATGCACCGACTGTGATAAAGGTCAGATCTGCCGGGGGGGCTGCAGAGGATCAAGCTATTTCACCTCGGGTTCGTTCTTTGAGAATCCATACTGCTGCTATCCCAGGAAAACAATATCTTAATAGCACAGAGGAGACAAAACTGTAATCAGAGATATTCGCCATTAGAAATACCTAAAGTTGGAGGCGGCGCGGCAAAATGACGCACTATAGGGTCATAGTTGGTTTGGTTCAAAGCTCGGTCTCAGAGGATCGCGATCTCAACCTGAAAAGAACCATGGAAAAGGTAAAAGAGGCAGCAAGCCAAGGCGCGCAGATCGTCTGCCTGCAAGAGCTTTTCCGCACGCGCTACTTTCCTCAGCGGGATGGCAATGATGCCGCGACCCTGGCGGAGACCATTCCCGGCCCGTCCACAGAGACCCTTTCCGCGCTGGCGGAAGAGCTCTCGATAGTGATAATAGTACCCGTCTTTGAAAAGGACGAGTCCGGCTTCTACAACTCCGTAGCCGTGATTGACGCGGACGGCAGCCTTCTTCCCACCTATCGCAAGGTGCACATTCCCCACGATCCTCTGTTTTATGAGCAGAGTTACTTCGCCCCCGGAGAGGAGATCCGGGTTTACGATACCCGCTATGCCAAATTTGCCGCACTCATCTGCTACGACCAGTGGTTCCCGGAGGCGGCGCGCGTAGCTGCCCTGGGCGGAGCGCAGATCATTTTCTATCCCACTGCCATCGGCTGGATAAAAGGCGAGGAGGAGCCGGAGGAGGGGGACTGGCATGATGCCTGGGAGACTGTGCAAAGAGGCCACGCCATTGCCAACAGCGTTTATGTGGCTGCGGCCAACAGGGTGGGCTGTGAGGGTGACCTGGTTTTCTGGGGTAGCTCCTTTGTCTGCGACCCCTTCGGCAAAATCATGGCCAGAGCCGGCAGCAACGCAGAAGAAGTGCTGGTGGTGGAGCTTGATCTGGCCAGGAACGAGGCGGTACGGGAGGGATGGGGCTTTTTCCGCAATCGCAGGCCGGATGTTTACTGGCCTATCATCGAGATGGTGCAAGAGGAGGAAAAGCCGAAGGCCGGAAAAAAGGCGGGCGAGGGGCTCTGCCATAAGGACACGCCGCGCTCTTTGGGCTACCACATGCCTGCCGAATGGGAGCGCCACGAGGCCATCTGGCTCTCCTGGCCCTACGACCTGGACAGCTTCCCGGAGATCGAGGCGGTGGAGAAGGCCTACACAGCCATCATCAAAGCCATTCACGGAAGCGAGATTGTCAACCTGCTGGTCAAGGACGAGTTTGTGCAAAGTGATGTGGTGGACCGGCTGAAGAGCGAAAAGGTCGATCTGCACCGCGTTCACTTCCACGTGATGAGCTATGCTGACGTATGGTTCCGCGACTACGGCCCAACCTTTGTGGTCCGTGAGAATGAAGCGGGCAAGAGCGTGGCTGCGGTAAACTGGATCTTCAACGCCTGGGGCGAAAAGTATGAGGTGCTGATGGGTGACAGCAGAATTGGCGGCCTCATCAACGACGACCTCAAGATGGAGCGCTTCCTGCCGGGCATCGTCATGGAGGGCGGTTCCATCGATGTGAACGGCTGCGGAACTGTGCTCACCACGGAGCAGTGCCTGCTCAATAAGAATCGAAACCCGTCCTTGAATAAAGAGAAGATCGAGAGCTATCTCAGGGAATACCTGGGAGTGAGCAAGGTCATCTGGCTGAAAGAGGGCATCGCCGGGGACGACACGGACGGGCATGTGGACGACATTGCCAGATTCGTGAATCCGACCACGGTGCTATGCGCTTACGAGGACGATTCCGAGGACGAGAACTTCTTGCCGCTCAAGGAAAATTACGAGCTGCTCTGCCGGGAGACGGACCAGGACGGCTGCCCTCTCACGGTGATCAAGCTGCCCATGCCCGGGCGCGTGGGCGTGGAGCGGCGGCTGCCCGCCAGCTACGCCAACTTCTACATCGGCAACGATGTGGTCATGGTGCCGGTCTTCGGGCACAGGAACGATAGTGTGGCGCTGAAGATAATCGGGGAGGCCTTCCCGAGCAGGCGGGCCGTCGGCATCAACTGCCGTGAGATGGTGCATGGCCTCGGGACGGTGCACTGCATCAGCCAGCAGCAACCGATGGGGTGAACGTCGGTGTTAATATTATAATATAATTCAAAAGATATAATGATTATTAGTAGGCCCATTCGGGTATATCCTCTTCCTCTCCTTCATCTGAGTCCTCATTCGAATCTTCATCTGACTCTTGTTGTGGCCCTTCAAAATCGAACAGCTGACTTGGATCAGTTTCTAATATCCAACTGGCAATAATTCCTTCCAGTAAATTATCACTTCGTTTGATTTTATTAAGCCAATAATTTTTTTCATCGGAGGAAAATGCATAGGCTCCAAAAATAAAGGCTCGTCTAAGCCAAGGGTCTAAAGTAGGAATATCTTCTCTATTTTCTCGCAGCCAATAATCCTTACCAGCTTTTGCAGCTGCTTTAACAATCTTCCTTTTTATATTCGAATTACTTTTATCATACATACCCAATAGGGAATCGATATGATCCAGATCAGACATTTTACCGAAGAGATTGATAATTACCATCTTTAAATAATCGCTATGATCGACAATAGGAATATTCAAGGAATTGATTAATTCATTTCCTATGCTATCCCATTTTCCATTGTAAGTTCTTTCTGCTGATGCTAAATATATTGCAATGTCGCCAAGAGCTGGAGTCAAATCTCTCAAGTGATCGATCAAGAATGGAATAGCAGTTGGAACTCCCACTTGAGCCAAACGTCGAATAAACCACCGAATCCGGATAAAATCGGGATACTCCTTTTGCAAATAGCTATTTAGAAGAGGTTCAACTACATCCCTATTGAACGATTCAAGTTCTTGGATGGATAAGTTTCTCATGCTGATTGTCAGATAAGGATTCCCAGATGTGTGGGTTTTTATAATGCCTAGAATGGTTCGTTCCAATAAATCGATTGGATCGTCTTCAATTTTTCTCTCAGACAACTTAATAAATTGGTCATTATCCATAATTTTAGTCTTATAGCGATTTAGAACCAATCTTCCCTGTTTATCGAGTATTCGTGCAAGATCAAAGATTGCAATCTCTGCTTGTTCTTCATCATCACAAAAAATATGAATATCGTCGACAAATCTACAGTAATTATATCCATGTGAAATTAAACTTTTATCGATTGGATCGAATGAGATCTCGGCAATTAAATGCATAGTGTGTGGGCCAATAGGTATGCCTCTTGTAACACCTTGTGTTGGCACGGCGAGTAAAGACATTATTGATCGGACTGCTTGGGCAGGTATTCCAGATAATTCTAATTGATTCTCCACGGTATGATGATATATTTGATTATAATAATCAGTTATATCAGTTGTTACAATTGTTTTAGCGGATTTGGCCTTTTCTAAGGAATATGACCAAAATGACTTCCAATTTATTAAATCATCAAATAATGTACCATCTGTTCGGGGTTGAAAACGGTAACTATGAACTATTTCTTTTCGAATCCTCTTCGCTTCTATTTTGGATCCGAATTGATGAATAATAGCAGAGATAATTAGCGAATCAATTGGGTCAAATTGTGTTGCCACTCTGAATGAAAATCGGTCTTTAGGTACATGCTCAATAGAGTTACCAATTTGCCAGAACAATAATT
>JBATEC010000070.1:0-8525 GCA_049663825.1 Methanothrix sp.
ATTCCGCTACATAACGCGCTAAAAGAGCTTTACGAAATACTGACCGAGGCTCTGGAAAACGATCCACCGCCAAAAGTCAGAAAGACTATATGGCAAATGGCGCGAGAAGCGCTTCGGCACTGGAAGCAGAGAGAGCGTTGCGACCCCATGTCGTTTTGAGAAAGATCTTGGGCACTCTTCACAATGATAAAGGAACATCGATTCATGAGCGAATCATGACGACACTGGCAACCTTGGGACAAAGAGGATTGAATAGTCTCCAAATGCTAACCGACAAGCTGGCCAGCTAAACACATACGCGTAAAGAATCGCGGATGGTGTTATTAAAGCGAAATGAAAAACGCGAGACATTGGGAGGTAGACCTGTCAGAGCTGAAATGAGCCAATACTGAATCTTTGGTTAGCCAGACCGAATGTTTATTTGGATGAAGGTGGCTGTGGATTTGATATTGATTTAAGGAAGATGAATGCCCATGTTTAATACTAAAAAGAAGAATGAAAAGGGTGAAATTGTAATAGCGATTTGCCCGCTGTGCAACTTACGGGTAGAATATATCGGCGCTCCGATGGTAAGGTGTTATTCCACTGGCGGGACGTATGAGCCGGAGCAGATTATGTGGGTTCTGGAATCAAATGTTCCGAAAGAAACCGGATACGACGTGGAGAATATAAGAGGAAACGACAAAGAGCAGGATTTCTTGCCTAACGCGCACACCGCTGAAGATGAGAAAGAGTGATGATAAAAGAACGGTGCAATTCTAAAAAAAGGACCTATTTATTTTAAATGATAATAATATCATGCCGGGACGTTTGTCGTCAATATAATCTTTTATCGTTAGTTTTTTTTATTCGAACAACATATCGTTCGCTGAGGCTCGCATGTACAAGATAGTCAGACGCAAGGAGATGGCAGGCGGAGACATCATTCTCAATGAGATTGAGGCGCCCAAGACCGCCCGAATTGCCCAGCCGGGGCAGTTCGTGATTCTCAGGGCTAATGAGAGGGGAGAGCGTATCCCCATGACGATGGCTGACATGAATGCTGAGAAAGGGACCATAACCATCATCTTTCATGTGGTGGGCCGGTCCACGGTTCTCTTCAAGACCCTGCAAGAAGGCGACTATTACCTGAATGTGGCCGGTCCCCTGGGCAGGCCCACGGAAGTAGGAAAAGTGGGGACAGCAATCTGTGTAGGCGGGGGAACTGGCCTGGCGGTCCTCTATCCCATAGCCAAGAAGCTGAAGAGCCTGGGAAACCGGGTGGTGAGCATCATTGGAGCACGCACAAAGGAGCTTGTCATCCTTCAGGAGGAGATGGCCGCGGTCTCCGATGTGCTCTTGATCTGCACGGATGACGGTTCATTGGGGCGCAAAGCACTGGTGACACAGCTTTTAGAGGAGGCCCTGCAAAAAGAGACCCCGGGATTGGTAGTGGTCATCGGGCCCGTGCCAATGATGAGACTTGTCAGCGATATCACCCGGCCCCGTCGGATTAAGACCATTGTCAGCCTCAACCCCATTATGATTGACGGCACTGGCATGTGCGGCAGTTGCAGAGTCGAGGTGGGTGGAGAGACGAAGCTGGCCTGTGTTGACGGGCCGGAATTTGATGGGCACCAGGTGAACTTTGAGTTGCTCATGGAGCGCCTCTCTGCCTTCCAGGCGGAGGAGAGAGAGGCCTTGCTGGTGCACGGAAAAGAAGAGGTCCACAGGTGCCGAATGAAGGAAGATATGATAGACATTCAATGATCATAATTTCCCATAATTTTTAAGACTTGACCTCAAATAGCTATAAATTTGGATCGAAGAAATTGAGGATCAAGGAGGCTAAGTAATGGTCCTGCAAACTAAGTCATGTGATCAAGTCTTTGAGGCAATAGACAAATTCAATGTGAGATTTGTCCGAATTTGGTTTACTGATATCCTGGGAGTCCCTAAGAGCTTTGCCATCAACCCCAACGAGTTAGAAGGGGCTTTCTCAGAGGGCATGGGCTTTGACGGCTCCTCCATTGAGGGATTTGCCAGAATCCATGAATCCGACATGGTCGCCAAGCCCGATCCAACAACCTTCCAGCTCATTCCCTGGAGACAGCAGGAGCATGCTGTGGCCCGGATGTTCTGCGACATTCTGAACCCCGACGGCAGCCCCTATGAAGGCGACCCCAGGTACGTCCTGAAGCGAAATCTGGAGCGCATCAAGGATAAAGACTACAGCTTCATGGTGGGCCCGGAGCTGGAGTTCTTCTACTTCAAAAATGAGCATTGCACGGAGGGCCTGGACAGCGGCGGATACTTCGATCTGACCACCGCCGACAACGCATCCGATCTGCGACGGGACACCATCTTGGCTTTGGACTCCATGGGCATAGATGTGGAGTACAGCCACCATGAGGTTGCTCCATCTCAGCACGAGATCGATCTGCGCTACAAGGACGCTTTGAATATGGCTGATACGGTGATGACCTACAAAATCACCGTCAAGGAGATCGCTCGCCGCTACGGTTACCATGCCAGCTTCATGCCCAAGCCCATCTTCGGCCAGAACGGCAGCGGAATGCACGTACACCAGTCTCTCTTCCAGGGAAAGAGAAATGTGATGTTCGATGCAGGCGACCCATACCACCTCTCCGATGATGGTAAGTACTATATTGCCGGCCTTCTCAAGCACGCGCCCGAGATCACAGCCGTCACAAACCAGTGGGTCAACTCCTACAAGCGCCTGGTCCCAGGATATGAGGCGCCGGTCTACATCTGCTGGGCGAGAAGAAACAGATCTGCTCTGGTCAGAGTGCCCATGTACAAGCCCGGAAAGGAAGCCGCTACAAGAGTCGAGTTCAGAAGCCCCGATCCCGCTACCAATCCCTACCTAGCCTTCTCAGTCATGCTGGCCGCCGGCCTGGCCGGAATCGCCAACAAGTACGATCTGCCCGCTCCCCAGGAGCAGGACATCTATCATATGAGCGATGAGGAGAGAAAGAAGGCTGGAATAGACTCTCTGCCGGGAAGTCTGAACGATGCCATGCAGCTAACAGAGCAAAGCACGCTCGTCCGAGAGGCATTGGGCGAACATGTCTTCAAGGCCTTGATCGCCAACAAGAAAGCAGAGTGGGACGCCTACCGCACCAACGTGACCCAGTGGGAGCTGGAGAGGTATTTGCCTCTGCTCTAAGATCATTATGCCAAGGATCAGAAGGGAGCTTTACAATAAGGAGATCTGTGCCTGCTCCATCTTCGGGGCCATGAACCAAGATGGGGAACGCTTTACCGGGGCCGGCGTCATGATGGCCATAGCCAATATGCACGTACGCGGCAATGGTCTGGGTGGAGGGTTTGCGGCCTACGGCATATATCCGGATTACAAGGATTACTATGCCTTCCATCTCATGTTCACCGGCCAGGGCATCGCAGCCAAATTGTCCGCTAAAAAAGAGCTGGATGCCTTTCTCTTCCAAAATTTCGATGTGGTCTACGATGAAGAGATCCCTCATTGCGATGAGCTAAATTTAAGCGATCCTCCCCTTGTCTGGCGCTACTTTGTACTTCCCAAAAAGCAGGGTGAGGACTCTTTGCTTTCCGACGGGGATTACATCGTGGGCAAGATTATGTGGGTGAACTCCCGGATCGAGAATGCTTATGTCTTCTCTTCCGGCAAGAACATGGGCTGCTTCAAGGGCGTGGGCTATCCTGAGGAGATTGGAGAGTACTTCATGTTAGACAAGCTCTACTCGGCCTATGCCTGGACGGTGCACGGCCGCTTTCCCACCAACACCCAGGCCTGGTGGGGCGGGGCTCATCCCTTCAGCCTCCTGGATACGACCATCGTCCATAACGGCGAGATCTCCTCATACGGCACCAACCGCTGGTACCTGGAGATGTACGGCTATGCCTGTACACTGCAGACGGACACGGAAGTTATTGCCTATGCAGCGGACCTGCTCATGAGAAGGCAGAATCTTCCTATTGAGATTGTGGCCAGGATTCTCGCCCCGCCTATCTGGAATGCAATCGACCGGATGAATGATTCGGAGAAGAAACTGCTCACCACTCTGAGGATGGTATACGCACCTCTACTCATGAACGGGCCTTTTGCCGTAATCATCGGCCAGACGGGAAGGATGATAGGCCTCACAGACAGAATCAGGCTTCGGCCCATTACCGCAGCCACGAGAGGAGAGATGTTCTACCTGTCTTCGGAGGAAGCGTCTATCAGACTCATTTCGCCGCAGCTTGACCGAGTCTGGACGCCCAATGGAGGAGAGCCGGTCGTAGGCGAACTAAATAGTATGAGGACGGTTTTGCAATGAAATCATTCGTCTTTCCAGAGTTTCAGATCATAAGGGACGAAGAAAAATGCGGCCAGTGCCGGGGCTGCGAGCGACAGTGTGCCTTTGGCACCCACACTTACGATCCGGTGGCTGATCGGCTGATTTCCGTTGACTACAAGTGCGCCGGATGCCAGAGATGTGTCGTCTTCTGCCCCAAGAATGCCATAGTAGTTCGGCCCGCGCCCTCGTTCTACCGGCCCAACGCATCCTGGTCTCGCGAGAAGCTGGACGACCTCAAGAAGCAGGCGGAGACAGGAGGTGTGATCCTTGCCGGGTGCGGATGCGACAAGCCATTTCGTATCTACTGGGACCACATCGTGCTCAATGCTTCTCAGGTTACCAACCCCTCAATCGATCCCTTGCGTGAGCCCATGGAGCTGCGCACCTTTCTGGGAGCCAAGCCCGACTTGATGGACATTTCAGTAAATGAAGGAGACGTAGAGATAAAGACCAAGCTATCACCCAATCTAGTGGTCGAGACTCCCATCATCTTCTCGGCACTGTCCTACGGAGCCATAAGCTACAACGCCTTCCGTTCCCTGGCGACGGCTGCCTGCAAGGCCGGAACCTACTTCAATACCGGTGAAGGCGGCCTTCCCCGTGATATGAGGGAAGAGTTTGGACGATGCGCAATTGTGCAGGTGGCTTCAGGCCGCTTCGGCATAGACGCCGAATACCTGAACTGTGGACAGGCAGTGGAGATCAAGGTAGGCCAGGGAGCCAAACCAGGGATTGGCGGCCACCTGCCTGGTGAGAAGGTATCGCTTGCCGTGGCAGAGACGCGCATGATACCCCTGGGCACGGATGCCATTTCACCAGCTCCACACCATGATATCTACTCCATTGAAGATCTGTCCATGCTCATCTCCGCTCTGAAGGAGGCCACCAACTACGAGAAGCCCATATCCGTCAAGATCGCAGCCGTGCACAACTTTGCCGCCATAGCCTCTGGAATTGTTCGCGCCGGCGCGGACATCATCGCCATAGATGGCCTAAGAGGCGGAACGGGAGCAGCACCCAAAGTCATCCGGGACAATGTGGGCATACCTACGGAGCTTGCCATATCCTCATTGGACCGACGCTTGCGTAGTGAGGGCATCAGGAACAGATGCTCCATCATTGCAGCGGGCGGAATTCGTTGCAGCAGCGACGTGATAAAAGCCATAGCTTTAGGGGCCGATGCGGTCTATATCGGATCTGCGGCTCTGATCGCTATGGGGTGCACTCTCTGTCAGAAATGCTATACCGGCAAATGCAACTGGGGAATATGCACTCAGGACCCGCGCCTGTCCGGCCGGCTGAATGTGGAGATCGCCTCGCAGAGGCTGTCCAACCTCATCTTTGCCTGGTCGCACGAGATTCGCGAGATGCTGGGCGGCATGGGCATCAACGCCTTAGAGAGCCTGCGCGGTAACCGAGATCACCTGCGAGGTATGGGGCTGCACGAGTGGGAACTTGATGTATTGGGAATCAAGGGAGCGGGAGAGTGAGGGAAGAATGGCAAGAGCAGTTCTTTTTGAATCGAGTCTAAAAGCAGATCAAATTGATGAGAGGACAAACGAAGTTCTGATCGATGCCACTGATGTGGAGACAAAAGAATTAAATGGCCGGCTCAGGGACTTGATGCTCTCCGGCGAAAAAAAGGTCAACATCATAAATGTTTGCGGCCAGAGGTTCATCGGCACTCGCCTTTACACGCCCCAACGTCTTAAAATGCAGATCGATATATTCGGCACTCCCGGCAACGACCTGGCCGCCTTTCTTAACGGCCATAAGATAACTGTGCACGGCAATGCTCAGGATGGCGTGGGAAACACAATGGACAGCGGAGAAATATTCGTAGAGGGACGGGCGGGAGACGTCTTGGGTTTCTCCATGCGCGGGGGCGAGATCTATGTGCGGGACAATTGCGGGTACAGAACTGCACTGCACATGAAGGAGTATGAGGACAAGAGGCCAGTTCTGGTCGTTGGGGGCAGCGCTCAGGACTTTTTGGGCGAGTACATGGCGGGCGGAATTGCCATACTTCTGGACCTGAAAGGCCAAACTCACAAAGCCAACTTCATAGGCACAGGCATGCATGGTGGCGTGATCTATCTGCGAGGCAGCGTGACGCCGTCTCAGGTGGGCAAACAGGTGGACATTTCCCCCATAAACGATGATGACCGCTCTGTCCTGGATAGATATGTCTCCAGGTTCGTAGAGAGATTTCCAGAGATCGGCAATAGCCCAAAGGAGGTCTTGAACTCACAGTTCGTCAAGCTCACGCCCAAGTCGAAGAGACCTTATAGCAATCTTTATGCTTATTGAATATCACTTGGGGTATCATTAGGGATTAAGATGAGGGATTAAATGCCTGTTTACATTGACATTTCCAGATGCATCGGCTGCCGCTCCTGCGAGGTGGCCTGCCAGCGCGTGCACGGAGGCAGCGGACACATCAATGTCCATTTTGTGGGAGATCAGGCCTCGGTGCCAATATTCTGCCATCACTGTGAGCAGGCCTCCTGTACTATGGCCTGCTTTAGCGGAGCGCTGCATAAAGAGGGAGAGCGTACAGTCTTTGATGTAGAAAAGTGCACCGGATGCGGTCTATGCCGGCTGGCCTGTCCCTTCGGCGTGGTCTGGACGAACAAGATCGCACACAAGTGCGATCTGTGCGAGGGCCGTTCACAGCCTGCTTGCGTTGTTACCTGTCCGGCCAATGCACTATCCACTGATTTCCAGCAGGCGTCTCGCCGGGCTCGCTCGCGCGCTGCTCTGGCTGCGACTTTCGGAGGTAGAAGATGATCAAAGTTGATGCCGGCCTGTGTCTGGGCTGCCTGTCCTGCTCCAATGTCTGTCCCAGTCAAAATATCGTCCGTACAGAGATCGAAAAAATGCGCTACATCCATTGGAAGAAGTGCAAAGAGGAGTGCGATCTATGTGTGGAGTTTTGCCCGGGCCATGCGTTAGCTCTGGTGCCCTTCGATGAGGATGCGCCAGAGAGCGAGGTGTCATTTGAGCTGGTGGCCTGCAAGATCTGCAAATCGTGCTACGCTACAGAGCCCATGCTGAGGAGAATCGAATCCACTCTGCCTGCCAACATGCAGAAGGACTCCGAGGGCCTGGAATGGGTCCGGGTCTGTCCTTTATGCAGGCGCAATATTGAGGCAGAGATGGCTACCAGGCAGATGGTGCTGGAAAGGAGCGGAAAAAGCGCGTGAAGGGAAGGGCCGAAAACGTTGGAAGGGAAAAGTCCTTCCAGGTATGGATGTTGCAATATCATTAAAAATATTTTTGTCGTCCACTCTAAACCGGAAACACACAAATATTTATAGCCAAGTTAGACTCATCTACCTCTGGAGGTTTTGCATGAAAATTATTCTGACGATCATCGCTTTTATTTTCCTGATATGTCTGCCTGTTGTCTTTGCAGAGGATACCAGCGTCGATCAGCTCAAGCAGATGATGACTAGATCTGCAGACAATCTCACCGCCTATACCTACACCCGCTCTGCAGAAAGCACTATCATTTACAGCAATGAATCGCGCCAAGACAAATTCGCTGCAATCAAGGCCACTGAGGGGAAAGTGAACCTGACGGCACAGTCCGGTTGGTGGAGCCATCGGCTTACGGATATTGGAGATGGGCAAGTCCTCACCTGGCAAGGATACTTCTTAAACGGTACTGAGCTGTGGAAAGAAGGTGATAACTGGACCAAATTTAACATCACCGATCCTGATGCCCTTCTGGCGGACTATAACGAGCTTCCCGGCCAGGCGGCGCTCCTAAACTACAGCAACCTGTCGATTATAGGCTCAGAAGAAATGGGCGGCGAGGACTGCTACAAGATTGCGGGAGAGCCGATTCCCCTGATCGAGAAGACCATTTTAGGCACACAGATCTTTGCTTCCTACCTCTCTTCTCCTTTCCCTCTGCCCGACGAATTCGACAACAAGAACTTTGACTTCGACAATACCTCAATTCTCGAAAACAGCAATGTCTCGATCACGGCCTGGATTTCCAAACAGACCTCTCTGTTAAGGAGAATTGAAATTGATTCAAGCCTGACCATTACACCCTTGGTCCTCAAAATAGAGGAGATAAACTTTACCATACAGTCGGATCTGCATGAACAGACTAATTACAGTAATTTTGGCGGGAGCGTGCAGATAGTGCTTCCTGAAGAGAGCCAAAATCAATCCACACGCATGAAG
>JBATEC010000071.1:0-6389 GCA_049663825.1 Methanothrix sp.
GACTCGATGCTGTAATCGATTGCGCCAAAACCATAAAACAGCACTGGAACGGAGTAACCAATTATATAAATACTAAAATCAGCAATGGGATCTTGGAAGGAACTAATAGCCTCATTCAAGCAGCAAAGGATAGTGCAAGAGGCTTCAGATCAACAAAGAATTTTATTATTACTATTTATATTAGGATGGGAAAACTCGAATTCAATTTACCCACATGAAATAGCGAAGAGCCTTCATTATCATTAGAATGAAAGAGGAGCAATATTACTTTATCCAAATCGGATAATTCTTCTATGATTTCATCAGGCTCCACTTCCACCTTCATCAATCCCAATTATTTTATTTTCATTCGTCCTATCGATACATAAATTAGGCATCATTATTAAATCTTTGGTTTTTTACTGCTAGCTCCGCTTTAGTAAAAACAATTCCAATTCTGCTCGCTTCAACGAGTCTCAAATTTTGCCCATACGATGCCGTTCATATTAGGTAGAGCAGGTTCACTCAGGAGGACTCGACCTGTTTCCTGCCTTTTGGCATGAAGCCCCGAAGAGAGGCAGAGATGCAGATTGGCGGCATGTATGCCCACAGGAATCCGATCGAGCAGAAACTGCAGGGACTTCAGTACGCCAGGGGGCCGGGCTCCGCAAGACTGCGGCGCTTGCGGTCTCGCTGGTTGGTGTCGCTCGCCGGCCTGGAGCTGCAGAGACGACAAGGATGCGGCCTGGGCGGCGGCGTCCTGGCGGGAATCCGGGCGAGCGGAGATGGCTTGGCAGCATGCTAGGGGGCCGGGGAGGTCGGGGCGGCAGGAATGCAGCGTGGGCAACAGGGATGCGGACGGCTACACAGTGCGATCGATGCGGCCCAGGTACCTTCCGCTTCTATGTAGGCTTCTTATTTTCCGTTCACAATCCCGAGATCCTCTTCAGTCAGCCCGTATATCCCAGCTCCCTGGCCTTGGCGAAGAAGGTATCAGCTTCAGTAGTTCGTCCATACGTCAAGAGAACATCGCCTTTGCCAGCCCATCCCTGCCAGAGAGATGGATCAATCTCGATGGCTTTGTCAAAAGCCTCTATCGCCTCATCATGCTTACCTAGATCCTTCAGAGCATTTCCTTTGCAGAACCAGGCTACAGCATCGTCCAGCTTAAGCTCAATGGCTTTGTCGTAAGCCTTGATAGCCTCACCATGCTTCTCCAGATTACTCAGAGCCACGCCTTTGTTGCACCAGGCTTTGATAAAGTTCGGCTCAAGCCCGATGGCTTTGTCAAAAGCCTCTATCGCCTCATCATATTTGCCTAGATCATCACACAGAAGCGTACCTTTGTTGATCCAGGCTTTAGCATTGTCGGGCTTAAGCTCAATGGCTTTGTCGTAAGCCTTGATCGCATCATTCTGCTTACCTAGCTCACCCAGAGCAATTCCTTTGTTGTACCAGGTTCCAGCATCGTCCGGCTTAAGCTCAATGGCTTTGTCGTAAGCCTTGATAGCCTCATCATGCTTACCTAGCTCACCCAGAGCATTTCCTTTATTGATCCAGGCTACAGCATCGTCCGGCTCAAGCTCGATGGCTCTGTCAAAAGCCTTGATAGCCTCATCATGCTTACCTAGCTCACCCAGAGCATTTCCTTTATTGTTCCAAGCTCCAGCAAAGTCCGGCTTAAGCTCGATGGCTTTGTCATAAGCCTTGATAGCCTCATCATACTTTTTCTGTTCAGAGAGGGCGATACCCAAACCCAGAAAAATATTGGCTCTTGGTCTTAGGCTTATGGCATCATCAAACGATTTTTCTGCCTCTGGATACGTTTTAACCCTGATGTATTCCATACCAATATTAAAAAGCAGCTTTGATGGCTCTTTATAGTCTCTTTCGGCCTTTACTGCATCAAGGCATAACTCACGAGAGCGACTCAGCCGTTCTATTGGTCCACATAATTTATATCGATGATACTCTTCCAATGCCAACGTATAAAACTTCAGCCCAAGCCATGTCTTAGCTGCGATAGTTTCCTTCGTGACATCCATCGCAATCATGAAAGCCAGATCATCCACCATATCCAGAATATTCGCCTCTTCGGCATTTCGTTTTACCTTCCAGGCCGCTTTCTTAGGAGTGCCCATCCAGGCTATGAGGGCAATCGTAGATCCGTATTCTTGAATGCTACCTGTTATTATGCGTCCAGAATGACCACTTACCTTCTTGGCTAGGACCAGGATCTGATCTACGGAAAAGGTGATCGGGCCTCCGCTAACAGTAATACTATTAGATATATTGTAAGCAAAGTTCATGCTGCTAGGGGCAAAAGGAGGTAAGGTAATGGACGCATCGCTAGGTGCCATGCCAAACAAGCCGGGTGTTTTTTTTGATTCCACAGTCTGTGAGACAAATGTTTCTCTTGATTCTTCGATCTGTCTGCTTTCTTCCGGCCTCTTTCCGGCTCTGTGAATGCTCTGTATTCTAAGTAGTTCGGCAATTAGGAGATCGGAAATAGCAGCACCGTCATATTTGCCATCGCACGTCCCCACAATAAACGGATGAATAAACACATCATTGTCATCCTTCTGAACCCAACGCCACAACAAGTATAGCGAATATATGACAACGACGATGAGTATTATTTCCAGCAGAGAGAGCAAGATATCCCGAATAGTACCAAGTGAATTCGCCACATTACCCATAGATCCCAGAAAGAGCGAAGTATCTTGAATAGTAACGACTAGGTTTAGTAGCCATAGAGCATATAAAGCTAGAAATATCATGATCATTAGCATCGCATATGACCACGGCTGCATTAGACCACCATTTGTTCACCTACAACACCCAATCCTAATTAAATATATGGTAAATCTTACCTATCATCCTTTGCTGAATATAATCGGTTTCTCGATTCATTTTATTCGAATACCCCGCAGCTCTGCTGCGCGGGTGCGCCGCCGCCGTTTCACCATAGGGAAAGTCTTCGACCTTTAGGGACATCAAGCCCTTGTCAACAAAAACCAAACGCTTGTTGGTTGCAACCAGAATTCCACTTCCCATTGTTATAAGCCCCTTGGATGATCTTTTCTGGTAGCTCGTCTTCCCATAATATAGACGGTAATGCCTTGATCTCACCCCTACCCAAAAACTTCGCACCACCGCTTAGATAGATCTTTTCTAGAAAGGGCTTATATTCCAGATATCTCAACTACCCCCCATGGGTGCCATGGAATTTATTCTCCATAAAGAGTGGAAAGACATGACGCTCCGGCAAAAAATTATAGTTGGCGTAGCTCTGCCAACGGGGTTTTTGATTAGTGTTCTCACTATTATTACACTTATGCATGGTATCTCACAATGGGCATGGGAAGAGCAAGTACAAGATAAAACTATACATTTAGATCTAAGCGGGATCCCAAATACATCCCGCTTTGTGGATGAGGAACAACTCAATAGCTCTAATCAGACTCTAACTTTGGCTCATGCCCCAAATCCTGCGAGTAGTCTCCAGTTGGTGGGCTGGGGGTTGCATCTTAGCAATGGCTCAGAAAATGATTACATCTTATCCGGTAATTCAATAACCCTTTTGATTGAAAAAGAGCCATGGGACCAATTTCATGCCACTTATCGATATTGAATCATTCCCAACGACTCGTTTTATTACATAGGGAGCACGGAGGGTCACGAATACCCCTACTTTCAGGTAGGGGATGAAGTGAACCCTCGCACGTTATTTGTGCTCTTTTAAACCGATAAACCGGAATCCAAAAGCATAGGCTCAATTGTGCAGATCAAGGGGACCGGGGCAGCGAAGACTCGATGATTTCTGGACTACGGAAAACCGGGCGTGCGGCCCGAAATTCCAAGTCAATGGCTTCTCATCCCACTCTTTTATAGTTGAATACATGGTCTAATGCTTTGACGAGGGAGCGCTGTTCGGGTGTGACCAGCTCGCTCCACCGATTAAAATCTGTGATCTGATTTTCAGTTGCATCGCCAAGATAGCAGAGAGCACCCCATGAATTCGGGTGTACTTTTAATATTTTTTCGATTTCGATAGCACAAATCTTATGCTCCTTCTTATCATCTGTAAAGCACTCTTTGGTCAGTCTAGGTAGTTCTGCATGAATCCAGTTTGCTACATCTTCTTTCGATGAGATCCCTATTTCCTGCAGGCTCTCACTAATTCGTTCATTCCGATATTCGCGAGGATTTACCTTGCTTATGAGCCGTTGTCTTTGATGTGATCGCTTCCATTTACTAGCCATCTCGTCCAAACATAGAAACGCCAAAGCGCAACAGCAAGATTCGACGAACCAATTATTCCATGGGGTGTGTAGATCAGGAATTCCTAGCGGAAGCCAATTCAAAATTCTTTTCATATCAGATGGCCATTGATAGATGTGTCCCAGCTAATGGGCAAATTGATATATTGTTTGAGATGGATCTGAATATGGATTGAGGCATGTGAGATTTATGTTGTATTTGTCAGGCAGGCCGTCATATCTGGCCCTAGGCCAATTATCTCTCGATTGATACAAGAATATCGGCCAAGGGCCCTCTGGAGGATTTTCGGCAATCTTCATTTTATAGAAGTCCAGCACATCTTTGCATGCAGCCTTTACATCTCGTTCCTGTGATGGTCCTTGGATTTCTACGATGCTTAAGTCGAATTTGTGCATTTGACTTGGAACTGACATATATGTTGCATCCCCTCGCGGATTTATTTAAAATACTGAATAGTTTGATCTAATGAAAAACCTTTTGGCAGAGGCCGCAAAAAGTGCGCTGGCCGAGCAGGCATCATGCCCTCACTCCCTATATGTGGCTTGCCTGGATCATGGTCGGGTCCGAGATGGGGGCACTGGTTTGGGCCTCGGTGGGCTTAGGCAGTAGTTTCGCGATCAGATCATAGAGATTTGTCTGGTTTTCTTGTAGCAACTCTATTTCCGTTCCCTGTCGCTGCACGACCTCGACCAGGGCGGCCATGGCTTCTGCGGGATGCTGTGCAATCTGCAGCTCATCAATATCTATTTCTTGACCAAACCGACTTAATAGTTCGAAGTATATAGGATCGTTAGCTTTACGAGGGTGGATTAGATAATGATCAGAATATTATGGGCAACAGTTATCTTAATGCTCTTGCCTACTGGCTTATGTGTAGATCAACAGCCACTGATATCAAATAATGATTTGGCACCACAAGTCCACAACTACAATATCATGACATCATTAGCTGGAACCACATTTGAACTCTCTCCGATGTCAGTCACAGAGTGGGCAAACTTCTTCATATGGACGATGGGAGAACAAACCGTTAACTATGAGTACACTACAGGAAAGTTCCAATGTCTAGAATTCTGCGCGCAATTCCTTAGGGACGCATATAACGCTGGATTCACCCACGGCCTGTATCTAATCAACATCGAGGACTGCTCGAAATACCCTGGTGGTCATTTCGTAATAGCTGTCAGCTCGATAAACGGCATGAACGGTCGCCCAGGAATGGAAATCATTGATCCACAGAATGGCGTCACAATGAACCAAGACCTCTTCAATGACGGAGTTGATGAGCAAATCTACCTGATGGTTCCTGAATACGTTACCATCACAGACGCTACACATGTCACTTGCGACCCCCATTATGAAACCACACCAGTAACAGTATAGCCACTGCACTATTAGAGCATTGGCTTTCTCATATCATTTGTGGTCTTAACCGCAAATTCTCCATGCGTCTTTCGGAAACGGTCAAAATCATTTCGCAGGCTGCGCACTTCTTTTAGGATCGCGGCATGTCCTGGACTGCCACTAGCCCGGTAGCGCCAGGCTGCACAAGAGGAGGAGGCCTCCTTTTCAGTACCATCCTGACAGGCAGTTCCTGGAGGTTTTTTTGGGAGGAAATCTTGCTTTGATCAGCTCCTCTCGATGATTGCAGTTTATTTTCCCCTTAATCAGCTGATGGACCAAGAACAGCGCCCTCTGCCATCAGCTTTGAAGCATAATAGAATATCCCTAAAAAAATCTCGACGCCAGACTATGTCTCGTCTCGCAAATCTCCGCGGCCCAACAGTCCTGGCAGGGTGCATCCTCAGGCCGGTCGGGAAGCTGGCCCTCTTTTATCTGTCTTATTCGATCTCGAATGCGCAAAACTCGCGCTCTATCTACGCCGTGGATCTCTGCGGCCCGCACCAGGGCCTGACGCGGATACTCCACCAATCCTTGATTTATATGCGTCCTGTTCTTTTCGCCCAAAAGAAGAGCATAGCCCGCCAGCATGGGCGGGCGCAAATGTTCTATGACATGTCACATTCTTGATAGAATTCCACCCTTCGCCTTGTCGTACTCTCCCTGATGAAAAAAGAAAATAACGGATAGTCTATTGATTGTGTTTATGTGGGCGCTACCTCGCC
>JBATEC010000072.1:0-17786 GCA_049663825.1 Methanothrix sp.
GAATAGATGAAAGACACAAGCAAGAAGTAAAATAATTTCATGATTAATATTGTTTTAAGAATGTTAGTGAAGAGGAATTATGGCAGAAATAAAAGACGTATTAAATCTCTTGGGTAATGAATTGAAAGATGGTAGTGACGAACAAAAGAGGTTTAGAGACTTCATTGAGCAAGATAAATGGAATACAGAACAACTTGAAGCTTGGACAAAGGAATGCATAAGTGATAGTGCTGGTGGTCAAGATCCACATAACAGGGCGTTTCAAGACTTAATTGTGTCTCTCGGGAAAAAATTAGGATTTGGGATAGAATATGGCTGTTATCTAGGAAGACAGAACGAAATTAATAACGATGGAATTTGGAAAAGAGAAAATGAAGATAAAATATTGATTGAAGTAAAAACAAGCACTTGGCCGATAAGCAGCATAAGTCAACTTGGGGACTACATAGAAAAGACATCAAAAGAAGAGAGTGGAAAAAATATTTATGGGCTTTATATAATCGGAAAAGGAGATGTACAACCTCTTGTTGAACAGATTCTTGGAAGCAAATACAAAGATAATATGCGCTTGATTCTATACGAAGATCTCTTGGAGCTTTTAAAGTTAAAAGATGAACTTGAGACGATTATTGGTGAAAGAGACGCAAAGAACAAGGTACAAAATTTTCTATTGCCGATTGAAAGCATAAATATAGGAAATATTATTCGTCTAATTAATGAAATTGCAGCAACCAAAGCTGAAACAATAAAAGAAATACCACCTGAACCTGAACCAGAAGAACTGTGGATAACAAATGAGCTTATCGATTACTTGAATAGTTCAACACCATATCAAAGATTATTATTGGCTGCAATCGTTCAATCCGAAATAGAACCCGCAACGAGTAAGACGGTTACCTTTTTAATGAAAAGTATCGCTAAAAAAAATCCATCCGAAATGGCAGCAAGAAGAATCACAGGCCGCCATATCGCAGGAGCTAGAGCTGGATTAACGATGAGAAGAAATAATCTTCATCGAGAGGATATTATTGAGAGTTCATGGAGCAATTCAGAAAAGGATAATATGTATAAAATTAAAAACCAGTACAAACAAATCGTTATCGATTGGGTAAAGAAAGAAAACCTATGGATAACGGAAGATTTCAAATGATCTAGAATTTGTTTACTTTTAAATGAATACCTCGCTGCGCGAGTGCGCCGCCGTCGTTTCATTCTCATTCCTCCGGGGAAAGATATTTGTCCGCCAACAGCTAACCACACTAAAGGTGAACGCCGTTTGCATTCTCGAGACCTAATTCCAGCCCTTCTCCTCCTGCTCGCCCTCGCCGCCCCGGCCTCTGCCTACGGCAAGAGCGTGGAGGACCTAGTGGGCTCCTTTTCCATTGAGAAGACCATCAAGATTGGAAGCAGCAGCGAATCCTTTTCCTCCGCAGGCGCAGCCGATCCCCTGACCCCGCCCCAGAGCACGGCCGTGGGCCCGCTGGCCGACGATCAGCCGCCTAACGTTGCGGGCTTCGCCATCCAGCCGCTGCAGATCTCCGCCGCCTCGTCTAAGATCATCAACCTGACAGCTCACCTCATCGACGACCAGGGCGTTTGGGCGGCAGAAGCTGCGTTTTCCGGTCCGTCGGGAGAGGATGCTGACGCACTCTTCTTATCCCAAACCCTCACCTCGGGAACGGCAAAAGATGGATACTACAGCACAACGATGATTCTTCCCCAAACCAATGAGACGGGCGAGTGGCATCTGCAGAATTTAACACTCGTGGACAGGGAAGGCAACCGCAGGGTCCTGGTACAGGAGGATTTGCAGAACATGGGCCTGCCCACAGTAATAACGGCGATTTAGCTCCAGGCATATCTATCATGATGGCCTATTATGAGACGGTTCGGCGCATACTGATAATAATATTTGCAATTAACATAGCCACGGCCCTTGTCAAGGGAGGCTATGGCCTTCTCACCAACTCTTTGAGCATGAGCGCAGACGGCCTGCATTCTCTCTTCGACGGCACATCCAACATCATCGGCCTGGTGGGAATCGCCCTGGCGGCCCGCCCTCCTAACAAAGAATATCCTTACGGCCATGCAAAATTCGAAACCTTTGCCTCTCTTGGGATAGCCGTGCTGCTATTTGCCGGCTCTATTCAACTGGTCATCGCAGCCGTAAATCGCCTGCAAAGCCAGTCCGCTCCTCAGATAACCGAACTGTCTTTCGCAGTTATGGGCATAACCATGCTCATAAATATCGGCGTCTCGGCTTACGAATATATCCTGGGCAAGAAGCTGAAAAGCAGCATCCTGGTAGCAGATTCATTGCATACGCGAAGCGACATTTTCGCGTCCGTTGGCGTCATCCTGGGACTATTTGCCGTCAAGATGGGCTATCCGCTGGCCGATCCGGTCATTGCCTTGCTCATCTGCGGCCTGATATTCCTGACCGGCCTGGAGATTGTAAAGGACAACTCACGGGTATTGCTGGACAAATCTCTGGTCGAAGAGAGCTTGATTGTCGATCTGGCAAAGTCGGTAGGGGGAGTATGCACCTGCCACAAAGTTCGCACGCGCGGCATGACCGGGGAGATTTTTGTGGATCTGCATATTGGAGTGGACTCGTCGCTTTCCATAGATGCGGCCCATAAGGTGGGCGAAGATGTGGAGAGCATGATAAAGAGCAAGATTTCGGGGGTCAGGGATGTGGTCGTGCATCTGGAGCCCAGGGACTATTGCGAGCTGAAGGCCCGGACGGCCTTGAAATAAGTGGTGGCCAAATATGCAAAATATCACAATCACAGTTTCGGAGGCGGGAACCGCTGCCGCCAGGACCTTTGCCTATAAAATCCAAATAGAGGGCAATGTCGTAGCAGAGAGAACACTCACGCCGGTTCAGACTCAACAGGTACTGGAGACTGCATCTCAGTACTTCTCTCTTCTGCAAGGACGGGGACAGGCTACGGCGAAAAGCTATCTGACCATTCTTCGTGACGGATTATTTCATCTCTTCTTTGAGACGGGCTGGCTGGATTTTGGAGCCCTGATCCAGCCGGGCGCAAGGCTGACGGTTGCCTCGGGAATCGCCGAGGTGCTGCAACTTCCCTGGGAGCTGCTCCATCTTTCCGGGCAGCCGGGCAGCAGTGACGGTTTCGCGGTCATTCGCCTGCCAATGGCAGCGGACGGGCTTATTGCCTCCCAGGCCTCGCTAACGCCGGGGCCTTTGCGCGTACTTTTTTTGGCAGCCGAGCCAATAGACTATGAAGAAGAAGAACAGTCGATCCTAAAGGTGTCGGAGGGTCTGGATATGACACTTGGGATCTGCGAGAGCGGCACCTGGGAAGAACTGAAAAGCAGGGCAGAGTCCTTTCGGCCCCATCTGGTGCACCTGGCTGGCACGGGAAAAGTGTCCGGAGGCAGCGTCGCATTCTCAATGCAGGGGCCGGCGGGCCGGGCCGATCTAAGGTCGGCTGAGGAGCTGGCTGCAGCCATGAAGGACACCGGCCTTGTGGGCATCATTCTGAGCGGTCGGCAGAGCGAACCAACTTCCGCTATGCATCGGCTCTGCCAGAAGCTGGCAGAAAGCATTCCTCTGGCCGTGGCCTGGAATGCGCCGACCTCAGCCTCCAGGCCCCTGTACCGGGCCCTGGCAGCAGGTCTTTCAATCGATGAAGCGCTTCTATCTGTGCGCAGGGAGATTGCTGCGGCTTCGGCTCAGATCCCCGTTTCCGTTCCTGCGCTGTACTCGATTTATGATCTGCCAGAGATCTACGACGCCCAAAAGAGAGCGCCAGCGCCGGCCAACCTCTGCCAGGAGCAACTCGCCCTGCCTGGACTGACAGAAGGCCGGGCAGAGCGCTTTGTAGGCAGGAGACGCGATCTGCAGCAGCTCGCTGCCTCCCTGCGAGAGGGCGGGGCACAGGCTCTGATCATCACCGGCCCGGAAGGCGTGGGCAAGAGCGCTCTGGCTACCCATCTAGCTCGTTTGCTGGTGCCAGCCGGCTACAGCGTTCTGCCCATTTACGGCTCGCCGCATAACCGCATAAGCTCTGCCCGGCTTTTGGAAGCGGCAGTGGGCCATTTGAGCGTAATGGGTGAAGGGGCAGCAGCAAAAAGCCTCAAAGATCCGAATCGCTCTGTCCGGGAGAGGCTGCAAAGCCTGATAGAAGTGCTGAAAGCTTCTTGCATCCTGATGGTTTGGGACGGCCTGGACCTGGACGGCAAGACCTGCAAAATTTCCGATCCGGATCTAGCCGAGTTCTACTTAAAGATGCTAAAAGGCATGACAGCAGGTCGCGCCATCATAACCTGCAGGGCATTGCCGACCGATGCTGCGACCTTACCGGCCCGCGCGGTGCAGTGGAAGCTGGAGGGCCTGGGCCAGGCGGCATTCATCAGATATCTTCTCCAGGACGAGGGCCTGGCGGATCGCTATAAAAAAGGAGCGATCTCTTATGCCGTTCTTGCCGCGCATCATCAAAGGGCCGCTGGCCATCCGGCTCGCCTGGCCCAAACAGGCAAGGCCTTGAGCCTGGGTGATCTTGCCGCAGACGAAGACCCGCTGGCAAAGCTCAACTCTCGCCTCAGCTCTTCCTCCAGCCATGCCCTCTCTCAGGCGGCGGTTTTTGGCATCGCCATAAGCCCGGAGGGCCTGGCTGCTGTCTCCGGTGCGGCGGAAGAGCAGGCCGCTGCCAACGCCGACGCGTGGCAGGATCTCTCGTTAGCATACGCAGCGGGAAATCTGTGGGCGGTGCCCTCCGCCATTCGTGCCTCACTCCAGGCGGCCTTAAGTTCAGAGGAGCAGGGCGCCGCGCAAAAGGCGGCGGGCGATTTCCTCCGGGATATGGCCGAGGCCGGGCGCTCTGCAGAGTTAGGGCTCGCCCGCTTGGACGTCTTGCTGGAAGCGCGCGGTCACTATCTGGCAGCCAAAGATAAAGACAATGCGTTCGCCGTGACAGCCCGCATCAGCGGCTATCTGCAGAGGCGCGGCTACTACTCTGAGCTGATAAGGCTGAACCAGGAGATTTTGGATCTAGACCAGCAACCGGCTCCTATTGTCTGGATCGCCCGAGCCTATTTGGATCTGGGAGAATACAGAAAAGCAGCAGAGTGGTACGGGCGGGCTCTTCAGATCGCTCCTGATGCATCCTCCTATCATGGTCTGGGCACAGCTCTCATGCACCAGGAAAAGCATGACCTGGCAAGAGAGAGCCTGCAAAAAGCGGCGGATGCATTTTATGCCGCCGGCGACCTGTCAGGCGAAGCCGCCAGCCTGAGCTGCATCGCCGCCATTGACATGTTGAAAGGCGAAAATGCGGCTGCTGCCGAGAAGCTGCAGAAGATCGTAGTCATCATGAAGAGCCTGGGAGATATGAAGGGCGAGGCTGCAGCTTTGCAGGAGATGGCCCGCCTGGATATGGGCAGGGGCGATTATGACGGCGCGCGCCAGATGCTCGTGAAATCAATGGAGCTGCTGGTGGCCGCAGGAGACAGGAAGGGCAAGGCTTTTGCCCTCTTTAACCTGGCCAGTCTTGATCTGGAGAAGGGCGACTTGCTGCAAGCGGGAGCGGAGTTTGCGAAGGCCCTGCCGCTCTTTGCGGAGAATGGCGACCGGGCCGGCGAGGCCGCCATCCTGCACAGCCTCGGCATGATCCATTCACAGGCCGGTGAGAAAGAAAAAGCGATGGAAAGCTTCCAAAAAGCCCTTTTGATCAATCAAGAGCTGGCCGATAGACCAGCGGAAGCGGGGGCCTTCTTCCAGCTCGGAGCTTTGGCCGTGCAGCAGGACAGGATGCAAGAAGGTCTGCGGCTGATGGCGCTGGCTGCCATAGTCCTGCGGAGCATAAAGAGCGATGATGTGAAAAATGTCGAGCCGCTGGTGGAGAGGCTGGCAGCGCAGCTTAGCTTAACTCAGGAGCAGTTCATGGGTCTGGTGCAGGAAGTGCTGCAGAGCTATGCCCGAGATCGCGGTTGGGGACTGGTGGAGAAGGCCGGGGGAAAGTAGAGCCGTTTGCTCGATAAGACTCAAACAAATAACAAAAACTGCAAAAAAAAGCCAGGCAGGAAGGCCCGGCATCGGAAGACGGACTGGACTAGGTTAGCTGATTGATAGCTGAACCCGCGAGTCGGAGCCTGAGGTTTCTTTGAAGCTTCCATCGCCGTAGTAGTAGATGTATATATCTCCAATCTGTTTTACCTTCCCATCACCGTAGTAATAGAGATATACGTCTCCTATCTGTTTCAAATTTCTATCTTCATAATAATATAAATACAAGTCCGCGATCTGTTTTAGCATGCCCTCGCCGTAGTAATAGAGATATACGTCTCCTATCTGCTTTGCCTTTCGATCACCATAATAATATAAATACAAGTCTGCGATCTGTTTTAGCATGCCTTCGCCGTAGTAATAAAGATATACGTCTCCGATTTGTTTGATCTTGCCATCCTCATAATAATAAACCGTTCCCTGTCCGTTTGCCTGCAATATGTTTCCCACACCATCAATTGCAGCGGTTATTGGCAAGGATGTTAGACTTATCTTTCCTATCGTGCCTGCGCCATCCATGTCAACAATCATCCCATTTTGCGGGAATTGGACCTGAACGATCCGGCCGTTATTCACCGTCATCTGTAGAGTTGCCGAGCAAAGCGTAACACTAATCAATGCAAATGTAAGCAGAATTAATGCCAGCCTTGCCGCAAAGTTTATTCTAATTCCGGACATTTAAATCTCCTTTATAAGTTATATACTAACATATTGAAATTAGATTTTAGCTAAATTCGCCAAATCTCTCATCAATGTATATGTACATTTTGCTCGAAACCCATGCGCCCACTCTTCCAGGAGCTTAGGCTAATACCTGGCGCAACAGGCTGCCAGAGCTTCAAAATAGACTTGTCTTTTAAAAAGCGCTTTCAAAAAAGCACGGCAAGATCAATTGCCGATAGAGGAAAGACGCCCGGGCACTTCCCGTCGTCTATCCGCCCTTTGCCGCCTCGTCCACCCCGCAGGCTGCAATCTTCTCGGCCAGTTTGGCCAGCACATCCTTTCTCATGCCGCCTACGAACTTGATTGATCCCACCACCAAATGCCCTCCGCCGGAGACGCCGCCATTGGGAATCTCCTCCATCAGCTCTTTGACCATCTGGGGAATGTTCATCTTTACGGCTTTGCTGCGCAGCACTGCAAAGTCCGGGCCGTAGCCGATTGTCACCACCGGCTTTCCTGCATACTTCTTGCAGAGTCGATCGTGCACCTCGCCCGAGGTCTTGCCGGGCGGAGGGAAGGTGAACTTGTGGGCGAAATTCTCCACATCCAGCACATTCATGATAATGCCGTTGGGCAGTTTTGTGCTCTTCACATTGCCCATAGAGGCGCGAAGCTGCTCGTCAATCGCGGCATTGGCCTGCTCGCACAAAAGCTCCACGATCCTCTGGTGGCGGTCCAGCCGGCCCAGGCATAAAATGTCGTTTATCATGCCCCGTCCATCATTGAAGCGCTGCCAGAACGCTTCGTAGTCCAGGGCCAGAGCAACCTTCTTGAGATCCTCTCGGCTGTACTTGTCCTCGACAAGCTTAATGTAGGCTGCCGCTTCCGGCGCTTCGCTTCTGTCGCCCACTGCCGAGACCGCAGGGAAGTGCTTGATCTTGCTCTCCACCGGGGGGTAGATCATGCGGGCAATCTCTGTGGCCAGCATGCCTGTAGTCAGGCCGAAGTCGCCGCCGGCGTGCGCGGGATTGACGTGAGCGATGAGATACTGGTCCACAATCTTGTGGGGGTGATGGTGATCGACGACCAGCATATCCATTCCGTAGACCTGAGCCTGACGCATGGCCGGAACATCTTCTTCAGTGGAGCCGTTATCCATCAAAACTATGAGCGGCATCTTCTGGCCGTGTCGGGTCAGATCCTCCAGAGCATAGGTCAGATCCTTGGTCACATCCTCCAGCTCGTAAAAAGGCGCTTTGCTGGGGGCACGCCGGTAGTTGTGGTACTCTGCATCTGTCCCGCCTACCTCCGCGATGAGCGGCAAAATCGCCATCTCGATGGCTACTGCCGCGGTGATGCCATCTGCATCGGCGTGATGGCGCACAACTATGGGCTGGGACTTGAGAATCGCCCGGCGAATCTCCTTGGCCACCTGCTTCATGGCCGGGAGAAGCCGGGTCAAGATCTCGCTTTTCACCAGAAACTCGGTCTTGGAGGGCTCAGCGCGCCGGTCAATCGCCTGTTCAATCAGCTCCTTGACAGTTGATGCCTCTCCACCCCAAAGGCGCTTCATGGACTTGATCTCGACCTGCACCTGATTGTTGCGCAGGCTTACCTCGCCGATGACCCGCACCATCATATCGTTGTCGATATCGGCGTAGGCCCGCACACCGGCCCGCTCAAAGGCGGCACAAAAGACCAGTCCGCAATCGTCCGCTATGGTGAAGATGGTAGGCCCCCCTGTCTGCTTGACCTGGATGACCTCACCTTTGATCATGATCTGCTTGCCCACCTGCTTTTGCAGATCTGCTGTCTTGGATATAGGAAGCTCCTTTTCCACCTCAAAAGTGTTGTACTCCTTTAGCTCGGCCGGCTCCAGCTCGATATTGCCGTTAGCCAGAATATTTCGCACCGTGACGAAGATGCTGTCGCCCACCTCAGGCTTGCTCTTCAGGTATTTGTTGTGGGCGAGGCCCCTCACGCTCTCGGATAGATCCACAAATGCCCCAAAACTGGCCAGGCCATTGACCTTTCCCTGATAGATCTCGCCTATAACGACATCTCTGACATCACAAGCAGGATCGAGAATGTGCACGAGCGGCTTTTTGGCGCAGCGCTCGCATAGCTCCTTTTTGCTGGAAAGCTTGGACTTGCACACGACGCACAGGTACTCGCGCCCCAGGCCCGCGCAGGTCGGGCAGCTCTCTGTTACCGGCGTCTTGCCCGAGCCTTGGCAGACGCTGCATTTCGTGGAGCCGCTATCAATAAGCTCCTTCATATCCTTGTCCGTTGCCTCTCCCAGGGAGATGGACTCGGTCTTTCCGCTGCCATTGCAGTTGGGACAGGGCTTCTCTCCTACCACCAGGTAGCCCTTGCCCCGACAATTCTCGCACAGGTTCATCCAGGAGATTGACGCACCTAAGGAATTTAGCTATTTTGCAAGGGTCCGGCCAGGGCGCAAAAATAAGCAGGCCAATTAAGACTAAATAAGATGCCAGCCCTCCCGCCGCCATGCGAGTCGTGGTTTTGCGCATCGGCCACCGGCCGGAGAGAGACAAGAGGATCACCACCCATGTTGGCCTGGTGGCCAGGGCCTTTGGAGCGGAAGAGATGCTGCTCTCCGGGCGCGACTCTCACGTGGAAGAGAGCCTGGCTGATGTGGCAGAGCGCTGGGGTGGAGGCTTTCGCCTCCGGGCGGATATCTCCTGGAAAGGAGAGACGGTGCGCTGGAAGGAGGCGGGAGGAAAGGTGGTTCACCTCACCATGTACGGCTCCAACCTGCCAGACGTGATCGACGAGATTCGCGAATGTGATAATATCCTGGTTGTCGTGGGCGCAGAGAAGGTTCCTGCCGAGATGTACGATCTGGCGGACTGGAATGTGGCCGTGGGCAACCAGCCTCATTCCGAGGTGGCGGCGCTGGCGGTCTTTCTGGACCGGCTCTTCATGGGCCGGGAGCTTCATGATGCATTTGAGGGCGGCCTTAAGATCGTGCCCTCTCCTCACGGAAAACAGGTATTGTATCCGGAATAAACACTATGAGAATATTGGTAATAGGCATCAACATCCGGCACATTGCCCGCTCAGCCAGCCTGGCCGGCCATGAGGTTTTCGCGGTCGATTGTTACTGCGATGTTGACCTGGCCGGATGGGCAAAAGAGACGGCCAAAATTCCGCGCGAAGGAGCGGAAGAGCATCTTTCGTTTTATGTGGAAAAGTTTCGCCCTGATGCCGTCGTCCTGGGGCCGGGCCTGGAAGAGGCATCTGTTCAGGGTGTGCCTGTGCTCAATAACCCGCCTGAAAAGACGGCTCAGGTCTCAGATAAGCTCTGGCTGGCCGGATGGCTGGAAGAGAAGGGCTTTCCCTTCATAAAGACGCAGCTTGTCGATGTCGCAGATAACCTGCGTTTTCCCTTCCTGGTCAAGCCGCGCCGGGGCGCAGGGGGCGTGGGATGCAGGATTGTACAGAGGCACTCAGAGCTGCAAATGCATGAGCGAATGGGGGCACAGGAGGGCATAGAGGAAGATCTAATCGCCCAGGAGCTGATCATTGGCCGGCCCGCCAGCGTCTCGGTCATAGGGAACGGTCGCGAGGCGCGCGCCATTGCCGTCAACGAGCAGCTTATCGGCCTCTCCTGGGCCGGGGCAAAAGGGTTCAGGTACAGCGGGAACATCACGCCCCTCGCTCCCCCGCAATGCTCCATAGCGCAGATGGCAGAAGAGATTATCGCGAAGCTGGGGCTCGTGGGCAGCAATGGAGTAGACTTTTTGCTCACTGAAAAAGGCCCCGTGGTGGTCGAGGTCAATAGCCGCTTTCAGGGCAGCCTGGACACTGTGGAATTGTCCGGCGGTGACAATGTCTTCCAGGCTCATCTGCAGTCCTTTTCGGGAAAGCTGCCAAAAGAGCCAGCAAAGTATCACCGCACAGCAGGCAGAATCATAATCTATGCCCCCCGTGATCTGACCATTGAGGCTGATCTGGTCAGAGACTGGACAGCAGATGTGCCAGGGAAAGGATCGCGAATCGCCGCAGATGATCCAATCCTGTCCATAATGGCCCTGGAATCAAGCAGAGGCGAGGTAATGTCCCTGCTAAAGACGAGAGCTGGAATGCTCTTCGATTTAATAAAAACAAAATGATGGATTACCAGGATACTACCCTGTATAGCCAGTTGCTGATCAGTGTCCAGGCCTTAACAAAGCCAGATCCTTTCTCCAGCTTTTTTTTGTCACTTTCGCTGTACTTTTTCCCATCCTTCATCCACGAGTCCATGATAGCGAGTTATTTCCCGTTTGAATTTAACAATGTCGGTCTACAGCGATAACGCCATTGGGACCAGGAGTGCTAGGAATGAATTTTCCGGCATCGGTATAAAAAGATAATGCTTGATAAAGGTAATATAGCATAAGGGGGACGGTATTGGTAGAGATAAATGCAGGGGATGAAATGAAGTCACCGGAAAGAGTTACCATCGCTTTAGATGAAGAGACTGCAGGCCTGTTCAAGAAGATGAAGGAAGACCTGGGCATGTCCCAGAGCGAGCTGATGCGTGAGTCCCTGAAGTTCTTTGGCAAACACAAGATGCTCTTTGACTTCGCCGAGGACAAGAAGGTTTACACCCATGCGGAAATGCTCTCCGCAGGCGAGCATGTGATCATGGATATCGATCACTGGATACTGTTTTTAAGCTTCCTTGAGACTCATCCGGACAAGGAAAAGTTCTGGAATCTGCATAAAGAGGTCTGCCGGGCTCATGCCGAGCAATTCAAGCACAAGCTCTTCAATGCAGAGAGCATCCTGAGAAGGCTTGAGATGTGCAACCTCTTTAATATGAACAAGACCGGCAAAAGCGAGTTCACCCTCATCTTCGGCTCGGATGCGCCAAAGAAATTCGTGCGCATCGAGCTGGAGGAGATCTTTGCCGGCATGGGCTTTTTGGTTGAGATCAAAGATGACTTCTCAAAGCTGAGGGTCAAGGTAATTCATGATCTCTAGCACCATTACGAATTTAAGGAATGAATAAAACAGCACTATCCATGAATCTCAAAGCCCAGGTGCAGGGATTCATGGCCAAAAAAGAGGTGCAGCTATCCAATGAGCTGGCCGAAAAGTACGGTGTTCCCTTAGAGGAGGTGGCCGATATGGTAAAATCCTTTTTGAAGGATACCTACGGACCGGCGATAAAGCAGGCCCTTGCAATTGATTGCAGGAAGGGGGTGGTGCTGCTCTTTATCGGCAGAAATGACTGCAACATCTGCAAGAGAAGCGAGCCGATTCTAGAGAGCTTTCTGTCCCGTCACAAGGATTTGGAGCTGGTAAAACTTGACTATTCCCAGCCCTCTGGCCTGCTCTACCATATGATTCACAATCAGGAGAAGGGCATGCTCCCTTTGATCGCCTTGATCTTCCAGGGCGCCGTAAGGATGATCTTTACCGGACAGTGCCTTGCATCTGCTGTTTATGAAAACTATTATAATGACCTGCTGGCTGAATGCGGCCAAAATATATATGCTAACTGAGATTACAGAAGTACTGCGAGGGAGATTATGACCTTAATAGTGCTCAACTTCAAGACCTATCGTGAATCGACTGGCCCGGAGGCTCTACGCCTGGCGGAGATCTGCGAGGACATTTCCAGGGATTATTCCGTGCAAATGGTGGTAGTGCCTCAGGTAGCCGATATCCAGACCATCTCAAAGGCCGTAAAGATACCTGTCTATGCTCAGCATGTGGACGGTGTGGGATATGGCGGCTTTACCGGCCATGTGACTGCCGCGTCCTTGAAAGCGGCGGGGGCGGCCGGATCTCTTATCAACCACTCCGAGCGAAGGCTCAAGTTGGCCGATATTGAGGCCTCCATCTCCACCTGTCGCCAGGCCGGCCTAAAGACGATCGTCTGTACCAACAACGTGGCCACGACTCGTGCCTCGGCCGCACTGGAGCCGGACTATGTGGCAGTGGAGCCGCCTGAGTTGATCGGCAGCGGCATCCCCGTATCCAAGGCCAATCCACTGGTCATTTCTCAGTCAGTTGATGCCGTCAAACGCATCGCTCCAAAGGTAGGTGTGCTCTGCGGTGCGGGAATAACACACGGCGAGGATCTGAGAAGCGCCCTGGAGCTGGGATCGGAGGGGGTCTTGCTCGCTTCCGGAATTATCAAGGCAAAAGACCAGCGCAAGGCTTTGGAAGATCTGGTGACGGGAGCTTCTAAATGATCGCGGTGCACGTCCGTGTCTCGGGCCGAGTGCAGGGCGTTTTCTATCGCGCATTTACCCAGGATCGAGCACGTGCTCTAGGGGTGAAAGGCTGGGTGAGAAATATTCCCAGCGGCGGAGTGGAGGCGGTCTTAGAAGGAGAGAGAAAGCTCGTAGGAGAATTGCTCAAGGCCATGAAGACGGGACCCACTGGAGCCATAATCCTGGGAATGGAGTTCTCAGAGTTGGAAAGCAAAGGGTACGAGGATTTTGAAATAGAATATTGAAGTGTGATCTCATGCTTGCCATCAACAGATACAAATGCTGCTACTGCGGTGCCTGCGTCGGAGTCTGCCCGACATGTGCCCTGGAGCTGGTGGAGACCTGGCTCGAGGTCTCGGCAGAGTGTAAAGAGTGCGGCCTGTGCACCAAGATATGCCCCGTGGGGGCCCTGGAGGTCAAGGCATGAAGTGCGACTTGATAGTAGTAGGCGGCGGCCCGGGCGGGTCTATGGCCGCAAAGACGGCCGCCTTGGCCGGCCTCAAGGTCGTCATGCTGGAAAAACGCCAGGAGATCGGCGATCCTGTGCGCTGTGCTGAGGGAGTTAGCAAGAAGGCCTTATGTCGCATGATGAAGCCCGAGCCGGAATGGATATCTTCCGAGGTAAAGGGCGCCAGAATCTATGCTCCGGACGGAACAAGCATAGTCATGTCCGAAGACAAGAGCGGCGACGAGGTAGGCTACGTCCTGGAGAGGAAGATCTTCGATCGAAGCCTTGCCATGCAGGCTGCTCAGGCAGGAGCTACGGTTTTGGTCAAGACAAGAGCAATGGGTCTCTTGAGAAATAATGGAGCCGTCTGTGGGGTGTCGGCTCTACGCATTGGCGAGCCACTGCAGATCGAGGCACCACTTGTCATCGGCGCGGACGGAGTGGAGTCCAAGGTGGGACGCTGGGCCGGCATCGATACAACGTTGAAGCTGCGAGATATCGAATCGTGCGCCCAGTTCCTGGTGCATGATGCATCCATCGATGACGAATACACCGAGTTCTTTTTGGGAAACAGCATCGCTCCTTCAGGATACGCCTGGTCGTTTCCCAAGGGCGAGAAGCTGGCCAACATTGGGCTGGGAATTCAGGGTTCACGGTCCAAGCCAGGCGAAGCTGTGCGGCTGCTGCAGCAGTTCATGAAATCTCGCTTTCCCAATGGCAAGGTGGTGGAGATGGTAGTAGGTGGAGACCCCTGCTCCGGGCCCATTGACTCTACAACTGCCGACGGCGTGATGCTGGTGGGCGATGCGGCTCATCAGACCGATCCGCTCACGGGTGGAGGCATTCTCAATGCCATGCGGGCGGGAGTCATTGCCGGAGATGTAGCGGCAAAAGCCATAGCCTCAGGCGATGTGAGCCGTACGGGACTGCAAGAGTACGAAAACCGCTGGCGAGCCGATTTCGGTAAGACGATAGCCAAGAGCTTCCAGTTCAAGGAGTTCTTCGTCAAGCTTACCGATAATGACCTAAACCAGCTCCTCGGCTCCTTGGCCAAGGAGGACATCACTAAGTTGGATCTGCCTGGAATGCTGCGCGTTCTTTTCCGGTTTAATCCGAAATTGCTCTGGGGGCTGAAAAGCCTGATAATTTAGCACGTTGGGGGAGAATAGCTTACAGTATTCTCTCCTATCGTTTCCAGAACCTTGCGAAATTATCGTTCGATTGTCTATACCAGCACACAGGAGCCGTCTTCTCTTTTGGGCAGCCTATCCGTATCGAAAAATACCACAATTTTCTCTTTATCTGCATCAATGGCAGCCACACCTGCGTGGAAGATGTAGCGCATGGTACGCCGCCCGTCCGGAATTTGCAGCTTGTGGTCCCGGCGCAGCAGAATGGCGCTGGCTGTCTGGAGAGAGGGGCTGCTTTGCAGGAATAATAGTCCGGGCAGGTTAAGGCGATGGTGGCTCGTGGTGGGGTATCTCTCGCCGATCAATTCGCCCAGCTCTTCGCGACGAATCAACACTTCATTTTCGCCGCTCTTCACGGCAATCAGGTTCTCGTCTGCATGCACCCAATCGATGTGAGAATGGAGCGCACAAAGGACGTAGCTGTCCCCGCGTCCTTTGTTTTCCGGAGGCAACAGGGCTTCCAGCTTTTTCATAAAGGGGCGCAGAAGGGGGCTGGTCCCGGCAAAAAGAGTTCCTGGTAGGTTTGTAACCTCGGTTCGGGCCAACTCATGAAGATCCTTCTCGCGGACCATTATGGACATCATAGTGGTTCATTAGCCTGCTAGGAAATATATATTGCTCGATCAGCATGCCATATGCATAAATTAATTAATTTCATTATAAATAATATTGTCATTAGATGTTCACATATTCTCTCTAAATTAATTATCTAATTCCATTATGAGATTCGCTCGGGTAAGGGCAGGCAAAATCACCCCGGCTCTGCAACTCCATTAATAGGCTCAATGAAATCTCCAAAAATATAAATTCTCAATTTACCAAATTTTTGCCATTCAAGTCACCTAAATGTAAATGACCTTTGTTCTTAAAGTTATTATCTTAAGTATTAGTCTAATTAAGTAAAATTAAAAGACATACCCTTTCAAAACAAATTATTTATATCATTAAGTAATTGTGGCAAGAAAAATATGGTGACGATTATGAGAGAGTCCACCGTAAAGATCCTGGATGACAAGGACATGGAATTTGTCGAAACGCTTCGATCCCTGAGCGTTCCGCGCAACGTTGCAACGCTCATAACCTTTCTGGCTAATGTGGATGAAGCCTCTTCTCGCGAAATAGAGATGGGCTCCGACCTGCGGCAGCCGGAGGTGAGCATTGCCATGCGTACCCTGCGTGACAACAATTGGATAGAAGAGAAAGAAATCAAGCGCGAAGGCAAAGGCAGACCAATGAAGGTCTACTCGCTAAGAGCGGGCATTGATGCGATCATAAAGCATTTCGAGGAGGAGAAGCTGCACGAGTCTGCCCAGGCTATGGAGAGCATCCAGAGGCTAAAGCAACTCATAGCAACCTAAATAAAACCGGGAGGGAAGTAACACTAAGCGGAGGGACTGGCAAGAACCTCCACCTCGATTTTTGCAGCAATATTGCGGCCGAGCGATATCTTCGAGCCGTTTACCTCAATTACTATCGGCCCGCCAAAGGGTTGAGTGGCAATTTTACGGATCTGTCTTCCTTTGCGTATCCCCATGGCTTCAAACCTCTTTTCCCAGCCCGCATCACTACTGACGGTCATGACTTCCAAGGTCTGATTGCAGGGTGCCCGGGTAAGCTCTATGTACCTCATTTCGGATATATCCTCTCCGTTCTACTGTCTTCTGGCTCTTTGCATAAATCTTACGCCGCATGAGAGTTACTCAGATGCGCACATTCACACCCCTTTCCTTGAGATATGTCTTCACGTTTCGGATGTTCCACTCACCGAAGTGAAAGATGCTCGCAGCCAGTGCAGCCGAAGCGTCGGTCTTCTCGAAGACCTCCAGCATGTGCTGTGGGCTGGCGCAGCCTCCCGAGGCGATCACAGGCACTCTTACCCTTTTAGCCACGGCGTCTGTGAGGGGGATGTCGAAGCCATCATAGGTCCCATCCCGGTCCATGCTGGTGAGAAGAATCTCTCCTGCACCCAAAGATACCGCTTTGCCTGCCCAGGCGATGGCGTCAATGCCCGTAAACTGCCTGCCACCATAAAAGGAGCATTCAAACCAGCAGGGCCCTTGCTCGGTCTGTACGATCTGCCTGCCTTCTTCTAATGTATAGCGCCGCTTGGCATCAATGGCCAGTACGACGGCCTGATTTCCATATCGATCGGATATCTCGCTGATTAGCTCAGGACGTTTTAGTGCAGAGGTGTTCACGGTGATCTTGTCTGCTCCGGCATTGAAGACCTCTCTTGCATTCTCCACACTATTTATGCCGCCGCCTACGGCCAGTGGCACAAAGACCGATCGCGATGTCTTTTTGATGACGCTCGTCATGGTCTCTCGTCGCTCGTGAGATGCGGTGATGTCCAAAAAGACGATCTCATCGGCGCCGTCCTCATAGTATTGGCCGGCCAGCTCCCAGGGAACTCCAGCATACCTTATCTGCTTGAACTCGATGCCCTTGACAACTCGTCCACCCGGCACGCCAAGGTCGCAGTCCAAACAGGGAATGATTCTTCTCGCTAACATCGTATGGACCTCACAAAGTTCTCCAGGATTCTCAGGCCCTTGGCACCCGACTTCTCCGGATGGAACTGCGTGGCAAAGAGATTGTCCCGGGCTATCGCCGCAGTGACAGCCACACCATGTTCCGTCGTAGCAACGATCACAGATTTATCTTCGGGCCGTCCGTAGTAGGAGTGCACAAAATAGAACATATCGCCGTCTTCGATTCCCTGCAGCATCTTTACAGGGCGCTTGATGGAAAGGCTGTTCCAGCCCATTTGAGGTATCATAACAGATGCTGGCAGCTTTACAACACTGCCCTTTATCCATCCCAATCCTAGGGCGGCAGGGCTTTCTTCGCTCTCCTCAAAAAGGACCTGAAGCCCTATGCAAATGGCAAATATGGGTGTTGCACATTCCCGTGCACTATTAAGAGCACTCTCGAAGCGACAGAGTCTATTCATGCACTGCCCAAAGGCCCCCACACCCGGAACCACAATGCCTTCTGCTCTGGCAAGTTCATCGGGCTCGCTTATAATCTTCGGTGAGCCACCCACATAGTCCAGTGCATTATAGATGCTGAACAGGTTGCCCATCCCGTAATCCACTATGGCAATCGTCATCTTTCTTGTCCTTCTTACATGTGCACCAATTGATTATATCGCATTTGGCAAGATCGCCGGAAAAGCTTTTCCGTTAACTGAAATTCATAAAGATTAGGAA
>JBATEC010000073.1:0-6946 GCA_049663825.1 Methanothrix sp.
GGTATGATCGGCCCCTGCCAGCCTCCCAGGAATAATAGCGCCATCAGAATGGATCCCAAAAGGAAGTTGTTATACTCCTGGAAATAGAGCAGACCCCATCTGATTCCGCTGTACTCAGTACTGTAACCGCATATGATTTCTTCCTCTGCCTCGCTCTGATCGAATGGAACCCTTCCTAGGTCAGTGACCAGGGCAATTATGAAGATGATAAATCCGAGTGGCTGGGCAAAGGCATTCCAGACCGTCTGGCTCTGTACGATCTCCACCAGATTGAGGCTGTGGGCCATGACGGCTACCGAAATGACGCACACGCCCATGGGAACCTCATAGGCAATCATTCTTGCCACGCCTCTGAAGCCTCCCAGGATGGAGTACTTATTGTTGGAGCTGTAACCTGCCATGAAGACGGCGATGGACATGATGCTAAGAGCTGCTTCCACATAAAAAGCGCTTATATCCATGTTGGCCACCACGAGGGGGTAATCCTTGCCGCCAATATGCAGCGCCCCGAATGGTATGGCCGCAGCCACCAGCATGGTACCCGCAGAGGCGAGGATGGGTGCCCATACATAGACGCCCTTATCAACGCCGTTAGGAATGACATCCTCTTTGGTGAACAGCTTGATGGCATCGGCGCCCAGTTGCAGTATGCCCCATCTTCCACCCACGCGATTAGGACCAAACCGGTTGCAGAAATCGCTCATAACTTTTCTGTCGGCCCAGATCACCAGCATGGCACCAACGTTAACCACGGCAGAAAGTACCGCAGCACCTATTATGCCTATGATCAGGGCGAATATCGCCGGCTCCTGGGCGGCAAATTGAGTGATGATCTCTATTATTCCGTCCAAATCCTCTCCCTCCTACCTGTCCGATTCAGATGGGCAGCCATCCATGCTTCCGGCTATTGCTACCGCATCTGCGATATAGACTCCTTCCAGAAGTGGAGTCAAGGTCTGGAATGTAGCGTAGAACGGCCCTCTGACCTTTACCCGATATGGCTTGTCGCCACCATCGCTGATCACATACATTCCCATCTCGCCTCTGGGGTCCTCGACCCTATAGTAAGCCTCGCCCGCCGGAACCTTCTTGGGAATCTTGGCCTCCGTCCTGATGGGCCCTGAGGGAATCCTGTCCAGACATTGCTCTATGATGTGGATGCTCTCAATGATCTCTCTCATCGTGACGTTGATCCTGTCAGCGGAATCTCCTCTGGTGCCAGTTACGACCTTGAAGTCCAGTTCGGGATAGACCAGTATGGGATCCTCTTTTCGCATATCGTAGGCCACGCCAGCAGCCCTCAGCACTCTTCCAGCGCATCCCATGCGCTTGGCAGTCTCGGCTGAGATGGAGCCAATATTTTCCATCCTGGCATGGTAAATCGGATCCTGCGCAAACAGCTCAATGAATTCCTCAATTCTAGACTTCATATATGGCAAGTCCTTTCGACATTGCTCGGCGAAGCCTTCCGGAAGGTCGTTACGAACGCCCCCAAAGCGCACAAAGGTGTGAGTCAGTCTGGCGCCTGTAACGCTCTCAATCAAAGAGATGATCCTCTCTCTGTCTATGATCATGTACTGCCAGGGAGCAAAACCGACACCTGCGATCAAGGTCAGGAACTCGCCTGTTCCTATCAAGTGGCTCTGAATTCTGGATAGCTCTTCTAAGATGACGCGGATGTATTGCGCCCTCTCGGGGACCTCCAGTCCCAAAATCTTCTCCACTGCACCGCAGTAGCACTCGTTGTTGGAGAGGCTTGCCACATAGCACATCCTGTCTGTATAGGTTATGCCCTGCAGCCAGGTTCTGTTCTCCATGATCTTCTCGATGCCCTTATGGATATATCCGATATCGAGGAAGGCTTTTTTCACCCGCTCCCCTTCTACCAGGATATCCAGCAGGAAAGGACCTGGAACCATGGCATGTTGCGGCCCCAGATGCATGATCATTTCTGAATCGGATTTAATCTCCCGTTCTTCTCGCTCTCGGAAAGAGGGATATTTGGGATGTTCCGCAACCACGGTCCCGGCTTCAATCTCTGCGGGCGTGGGTGGGAAGTGATATTCAGTATAGCCTTCTGGTGTGGTGATCGCCACAGCTCTCTCTCCGGTGGTCAGGTCCGGATAGCCTTTATAATCCTTCCTCCAAGGCCATGCCCCTACCAGCGGATCGGTTAGAAGCAGAGGATACAGCTCAGGGTGCCCCTCAAAGTTGATGCCAAGCATCTCCCAGATTTCTCGCTCATACCAGTTTGCATTCCAGTAGAGGCCTGTAAGGGATTTGACTGATGGATTGTCTCGAGGTGTCTTTACCTTGAGCATGGCTACAACCTGATGCGCTCCATGGCTGGCCATGATGGCTACTACCTCCATCTCCTTCCTGGCGATCCAGTCTACGCCTGCAGAACCCGAGTAATGATCGAAATTAAGCTTGGTTGTCAGATGTTTGCAGACATCCAAAATATTCTTGGAATCAATTGTGGCCCAAAGCCTCCGGTCCGACTCCACCCTGGAGTCTAATACCGCTCCGGGAAATGCGGACTGGATGGAACTTAAGACCTCGCTTGCTGTTGTCAAGAAAAGATCCCTCCTTAGTAGTCTCGCTTGTCCTTGCGCTGTTTGATCTTTTCCTGGAGATTGATGAGGCCCTCTAGGAACTGCTCTGGTCTTGGTGGGCATCCTGGGATGAAGACATCAATGGGGAAATGATCCGCGGTATTCTGGACGATGTTGTAGGAGTCGTAGAACGGTCCGCCCGAGATTGCGCACTCGCCGATGGCGATGCACCATTTGGGCTCAGGCATCTCTTCCCAGAGATTCTTGAAGACCGGCAGGTACTTGCGGGTCAGGTAGCCGGAGATGATCATCACATCGGTTTGACGTGGTGTGTTTCTCGGGATGCACCCAAATCTGTCGCTGTCATAGGGCGCAGCACCGAAAACGAACATCTCTACACCACAGCACCCCATGGGCTGCATTAAAAAGTATACCGAATTTTTTCTTCCCCAGTTGAAGATATTTTTTAGGGGTCCCATCTCGATTATCTGATGGATCTTCTCCGTAGTTGTGAACCAGACTTCGGCCACAGGTTGACCGAAGATGGTCCACTTTTCAATCTCCTCATCGATCGCTACGGGCACGGGTATGACATCGCTTATACCCAACGCAAAGCCTCCTTCTTGATAGCATAGATAAGTCCTACCAGCAGTACAACGATGAATAGGAGCATCTCGAAGACGGCGTAGTTCATGAATCCGAAGAGCATGAACTGCTGCATTGCTTTATTCGCGTAGACATAGATCCAGGGATATAAGAATAAAACCTCAACATCGAATATGACAAAAACGATTGCGAAAAGGTAATATTGAACGCTATACTGGATCTTGGCGTCGCGGATAGGCTTAAGCCCACCTTCGTATGTCGATAGCTTTTGACGCTTTGGCCTATTGGGCGCTATTATCTTAATAGCAGCCAAAGCAGCAATGGGCACTATAGCTCCCATTATCAAGAATATAATAAGTGGTATATAATTAACCACTGCCATCGGTTCGCCGGCCATTGTTTACCCTCCGTAAAAGCTAAACATAAGGCCTGGTATAAAAGGTTTATGAGAAAAAATTTCGCGTTGCATAAGTTCAATCACAATTTTCAGGGACTATCTGAAGAATATTATCATCATTAAGGTGATTAAATGGATGTGGTGCACCAACTGGAGATAACGCCTGGGATGAGCGTAAATACCCTGGTAGAGAGAATGAGCCACTGCGGCTTTGGAGCTCGAAGACTCGCGGAAGCTGTGGCTATTTATGAAAAAATGCTTTCTGGAGATTTCACCAAATTCTTAACCCTCTCCGGCGCGATGGTTCCGGCGGGCATGAGAAATGTCGTCTCCGATCTGATCAGAAAAGGCCATGTGGATGTTCTGGTAATCACGGGAGCAAACCTTGTCCATGACATAATCGAGTCTTTCGGTTGCCACTGTCTGGGCACGGCGGAGTCGGATGATGCCGCGTTGCGGGCGGAAGGGAAAAGCCGCATTTATGATATATTCCTCAGAGACGAGGACTTTGCCGCATTCGAGGAGCTGATGCAAAGAATCATGCCCGATGGAGAGGAGAAACTCTCCGGAAGAGAGCTGATGAGCATTTTAGGCAGTCGAATTAGTGATGAGAGATCCATCCTGCGCTCGGCCTACGAGATGGATGTGCCGGTCTTTTGCCCGGCGCTTCCCGACTCCATGATCGGCCTGCAGGCCTGGATGTTCAGCCAGACAAAAAAGCTTACAGTAGATGCTTTTGCCGATATCAAGGAGATTGTGGACATCTGCTATGGAAGCGAGAGATCGGGAATAGTAATAGTTGGCGGGGGCGTTCCAAAGAACTTCGCCCTGCAGTCCATGCTCGTCACCCCTCATAGCTTCGACCTCGCGATCCAGCTTACAACGGACACGCCTGAGAACGGGGGTCTATCCGGTGCCACCCTCTCCGAGGCAGTCTCCTGGGGCAAGATATCCGAAAACGCGAAATTCGTCACGGTTTACGGGGATGCGACCATCACCCTCCCCATGATGGTGACGGCGACGATGGAGCGGCTGGAGCTGCCGGAAAAATGAGGCCAATAAATCCACCCAGGTGAAAAGATTGCAGCTACGAGTTGATCTAAACAGGATGAAAACCCTGTTTATCAGTTGCGTCGGCTCGCACATGTGGAGCATGCAAAGTCCTGAAAGCGATATAGACCTGGTCATGATCTATATCGCTCCCACCAGGGCCCTCCTGCGAGGCGAGAGGATTTCCCCCACGCTGCGCCAGCATATATCGGCCCGGGATGGGGAGATTTATGATACCTTAGGCTGGGAGATCGGCCACCTCATAAATCAGCTCATCAAGGGGAACGTAAATGCTATCTGGTATGTCACCAGCCCGCTGATCATTAAGCCTTCTATTATCCAGGAGGAATTATCAGCCCTGGTGCAGGCCAACCTCTGCCGGCAGACCTATCATTCCATAAAAGGGATGGCGGAAAGCCAGATCAAGTCCGAGGAAAAGCCCAGGATTGCGGGCAAAGGCTACAGGACGGCCCTTCGAACCATCAATTTCGGGATAAAGCTCCTCTCTGATGGCCGGATTAGTTTTGCGCCAGTTTTGCGTACGCCGGGAGCCGAAGAGGTCATGGAAAAGATGTACCAGCTGGAGGAGGCGTATGAAGCAAGCCGTTTGCCGGACCGGCCCGACGTGGATGCTTTCCGTGAGTTTCTGTTGCGGCTGCGATTGGAAGAGATGGCAAGAGAATGAGAGCCATGCGCGAGAGTGGTTTGATCCAATATTGAATAATAAAAATGAGGAGTCTATGTGGAAATAGTTGTAGGCATAAGTGGGGCATCGGGGGCGGCGTACGCCGTTCGTCTCTTGCAGGTCTTGCGGGAGAAGGGCTGCATTACTCATCTGGTGATAACCGAAACGGCTGCAAAGATCATTGAAATTGAGACCGATTTTCTGCTAAAGGATGTGCAGGGTCTGGCCGACCACGTTTACGAGCCCCGTGATTTTGCCGCACCCGTTGCCAGCGGATCGCATCTATTTGATGCCATGGTCGTCATCCCCTGTAGCATGGGAACGCTCTCCGCAGTTGCATGCGGCTCCTCGGACACGCTCATCACCCGTGCGGCGGACGTCTGCCTCAAAGAGAAAAGGAGGCTGATAATTGTTCCCAGAGAGACTCCCATAAGCCTGGTAGGGCTGCGCAACATGGTATCTGTTGCTGAGGCGGGAGCAGTTGTCCTGCCTGCCTGCCCCGCCTTCTACTCCCGGCCCCGGGGCTTGGATGATCTGGTGGATGTGCTGGTGGGCCGGGTGCTCGATCTTCTCGAAGTAGAGAACGATCTTTACCGGCGGTGGAAAGGAGACGCTTGAAAGGAAATGCTTATAACCGTTTGAATCAAAGCGGTTGACAAGGTGAATTAAATGAAGTGCGCGCTGTGTCTTGTTGAGAAGGAGACTGTACCCATCAAGCTCAATTTGGCTACTATTCACGGCCCAAAGGATGAAATGTTCAATATCTGCAAGGAGTGCCTGGACCTGGCACATCAAGCCTATATCGATAAGGATTTCCTGGCTGTCAAGGCTGGATCCGATGCCGCGCCCCACGGCGCGCACGGGGATGCGCATGGAGCGCATCACTGAATCCTAAATTCAATTTTCACATGAAATCGACATTGAGCGAAGAAAAGGTGAGAGCCATCTTTTCCTCCTGCCAAAAAGAATGCGATGTGCTGATCGCTCTCTTAAAGATGGTCGTCCCCAACTGGGACGAGGTAGAATATGTTCTAGAGGGCAGGCCGCACATGGGGGCAGAGGGATGGCATGCCATCTATGATCTCTTCTGTAAGTTCAATGAAGATCATCCGGGAGAGTGCACATTTCCTGGCGGGGTATGGCTTTCCATGGGTTTTACAAAGGACGAGAGATTGGGCGCGTGGGAAGTTGACTGCTCGGAAATGAAATTCGCTTTCATGAGTGGTCGCAGCTAGAAGCAGGACATGGACGGAAAAGGCCTATCATTCTGTCGCAAATGGTTTGAAGATTATACTCGCGGCGTCCATTGCCAGGATTCAGAGATTGAAAAGAACATTCTTCTCAAGCTTGCTCATACCTACCGGGTCCGCGAGAACATCGCCATAATCGCCAGATCATTGGGCATGAATGAAGAGGATTTGGCTCTTGCAGAGGCCATCGCTCTCTTTCACGATGTGGGCAGATTCGAGCAGCTGCGAGTCTACGGCACCTTCAACGACCGGATTTCCGCGGATCATTCTCAGATCGGCCTGCAGGTCCTCAACCGATCGGAGGTCCTCTCCATCCTGCCTGCAAGGGATAGAAATCTTATTCGAAAATGCATTTGGCACCACAACAAGTACCAGCTCCAGGCCTCGGATAAAACTGATTTTC
>JBATEC010000074.1:0-9441 GCA_049663825.1 Methanothrix sp.
GAGTACTTCCGGGGCGAGCGGTGTGGTTGCGGCATGATCCATATAGATGCGTTTCATGGATTCTATCTTAACAATTGTTATCATATAAATGTATTTGTTAAGCGGCAAAAGCCAGAATCGCCAAGAATGAGATCGAATTGATCCAGGCTGCCTTCATACGGATAAAATTTATATACCCATAGCACCTATTAACAATTGTGAATCGCATTCCTGAAACCCAAACTGCAATATCAGATAGAAGGAAATCCCCATGTGAAATGGTTATTTGGGACGTACTTCCCAGCATAAGAGCAGCCATTGCTGAAGAGTTGATGAAACGCGACCTGCCACAAAAGGAGATCTCAAGGCTTCTTGGAATTACACCTCCGGCAGTATCTCAATATTTATCAAAGAAGAGAGGCTACAACATCGAGTTTGGGGAGGAGATCAAAGTATCTATATCCCAACTGGCGGACGATCTCGTGGAAAAGAAGATCCATAATCCAGTAGAAAGAATCTGTGAGATCTGCCGGATGCTTCGAGAAGATGAAAAGATATGCGGATCAGACGATCATAAATGCGAGTAAATCTATTATATTGAAATGTGGAATAATGGAGTGGAATGATAAGCTCGGAAAAATCCGGGCGAAAATAGCTGAGAAGGACAAGATTCTGGTGGCCTTTTCAGGAGGGGTAGACAGCAGTCTTTTGGCCAAAATTGGCCGGGATATTTTGGGAGAAAATGCACTCTGCATCATCCTGGACTCGGAGACCTTGCCCAAGAGTGAGCTAAAGTATGCAGAAGAATTGGCAAGATCTCTGGGCTTAAAATATGAGGTCGTGAAATGTTCGTCGCTGACAGATGAAGAATTCCTGAAAAATCCACCTAATCGGTGCTATTACTGCAAAAAGTTATCCTTCAAGACGCTTAAATCCATGGCCGAAGAGAGGGGAATAAACTGCATAGCTGACGGGACGAACCTTTCTGATTATGATGATTACAGGCCGGGTATAGCGGCCTGCGATGAAATGGGGATCTGGCATCCATTTGTGGATGCTGGGATATACAAGGAAGATATTCGAGATATAGCCCGCAACATGGGGCTGTCCTTCTGGAACAAACCATCCTCTGCCTGCCTTTCCTCAAGAATACCTTATGGGACAAGGATTTCGATTGAGAATCTGGAGATGGTAGAACTGGCCGAGGATTTCCTGAAATGCCTCGGATTCGGACAGCTCAGGGTGAGGACTCATGGAAATCTTGCGAGGATTGAACTGCAGAGCAATGATATGGAAAAAGCCGTGCACTGCAGAGAAGAAATTTCTAAAGAGCTTAAGTCTATTGGATTCTCGTATGTTGCATTGGACATGGAAGGATTTAGAAGCGGTAGCATGAATGAGGTGTTAACGATAGCTGCAAGAGGATAGGGATCGCATTCCTTTCCCGATAACAGGAATTCAATATTGTCTATTATCTACTATCTAATGCAAGCGAAGCCTCTCCGACCATCATTTAAGTCATTCAGGCGATTGGATAAATTGGAATTAGGGGCCTTAACATGCTCTGCAGAGTCGCCTGGCATCCATCTTTCTGGCGCTCCCAAGGCGCACATTGCGCGTCTTGTCGCCCTCGCGCCATGATGTCATCCAGTAGGTCCTGGAGCTCTTCTTGTTCTCCGTGACCGTCTCCATCTCCCACACGATCCGGTCCTACCAACCAGAAGCTTGAGGGCCTCGGCCTGCGCCGGGGCTGTCTCTGCCTCTCCTTGCAAGCCTCTGCGCCTCCTTACGAGCCGTTGGCAGGTTCTTGGCGGTCTTCTGCAGGGCCCTGGCATCCCTGGCCAGCTAAGCTAACCCGGTAGCCGATGAGGTTCCGACCTGATTTTTCCAGGCCCGGCCAGCAGAATTAGAGAAGATTTTTACCGGTATTTTACACTACGCCCTAAAGGAGGGGGACTTCCCGCTTCGTCCTTCGCAATCCTACAAGTTAAACATGACTTTTCCCCTTTGCCGGAAAGGATATAATGCTTGCTAATGCCCGGATCATGTTAAACTCTTTCAAGATTCATCTACCTGCTTGACGCAGCGATATATCTTTCCGGAACCTGCACTACATACGGCTTTTGGGAGATGCGCAGCCATAGTGCCTCGCACACCAGTCCGATCAGGATATTCATCATGCCCAGGACCAAAATTGTATTGCTCCAGTTCAGGGATACTATGGTCATGCCAATGCTTCCCATGAAGATGCCAAAGCAGCTCATCAGAGCCGCAGCAGAGCCAGTATCCTCTTTTTGCTGTTCCAGCATTAAATTTGCGCCGGGAGTTCGCACACAGCTTGCACAGATGGTTGCCGGCAAGAGCACCACGGTCAGTACCCAGGGCTGAAAGCCTCCAAAGAATGATATGAGCAGACCGCTGGCAGATATCATCGCAAAGCAGACGAGGATAATCGATCTGCGACGGTATTTCCTGGACACTCGCATATAAATCATCGGGCCAAAGATCATTCCAATGGCATTTATAGCGAAATAATAGCTGTAAACTTGCGCGCTGAGTCCAAAACCGTTTATATAAATATAGGATGATGAGGCTACGAACGCCATTGTGGATATGCTCACCAAAGAAAACAGAGCGAGCAGAGACGAAAAGCCTGGATTCCTTGCAACTTTGTAAAGCCTCCCCAGTGCCTGCAGCATCGAGCCTGTATAGCGTTTGTCTATTGTCTCTTGCAATGCTATACTTCCTGCCAACGCCAGCAGGCCGATGAAAGCCAAGACCAAGAACACTTCCCTCCAGGACATGAACTTCAGCAGGAGCGCGCCAAGGACCGGAGCTGCTGCCGGAGATATCAAAACCATGGATTGGACCATAGCTAAAATCGGCTCCCTGCTCTTGCTGTCATAAACATCCTTGATCATAGCCGTGGCCACGGCAAAAGCACCGCTGCCTCCAATGGCCTGCAGAATGCGAAATGCAATGAGCTGATAAATATCCCAGGAGCCCGCACAGGCAAGGCTTGCTGCAGAATATATAGACAGCCCTATCAGCAGCACAGGTTTGCGGCCGTATTTATCGCTGAGCGGTCCCCAGAGAAGCGTGCCTGCACCAAAAAATACAAAGAATAAAATCAATGTGAGATTTGCCAAGTCGGCAGAGACCTTGAAATACAGAGCCATTCCGGGAAGTGCAGGAAGATAAAGGTCTGTTGACAGTGGAACAAAGGCGCTAAGAAATGTTATAAGCGCGATCAGCCCCTTTTCTCCCAGATATTTTTGTCTGCGGGCAAGAGAGGGCGCGGTCATGTTTGATCTCTGGAATTTTGTGACGTGGGGCCCCGTCTCTGACAAAGGTCGCTAGTGAAGTAGAGTTCCACATCAGCTCCTGCTTCTTTCATGCCCTCTAGAAACGGATTGAGAATCAGTGCGGTATTTCTCTTTTCTTTATGGGGGCTGGAATTGATGGCGATAGCTATCATTTTAAGTGTTCTTCTATTTCTATTTCGTACCAAGTCTACTCCTCAGTATTTTCCACCTTTTCGAGAATCTTAAGGGCAAATTCTTTCATGGCATCCGCTTTTACAATGAGAATGCCTCGCGCTTCATCTCCAAGAACAAGCAAAATATCACCAGGCTTAATCCCAAATACGTCTCTTGCTTCCTTGGGAATGACGATCTGTCCCCTCTCGCCCACCTTCACGCTGCCAAATATATGCTTACCTTTGCTCTTTTCTGTAATCCCCATCCAACTCACCTGCATATCTTTCATATAATTCGTGTATTTCGCATGTATATGAATATTCGCACTTAAGGATTTTGGTTATTAGTATGCACCTGCCTGATGACCTCCTGTAGGATCGCGGCCAGATCCTGGGCTGGCAGGAGCACGGAAGCACCAGGCTGCCTGTGTGGCTGTCGGCTCCGGTCCTTCCTCGAATCGCATGTCGTTAGCGCTCGCTGTGCCGGTCGAGCCGGGTGGCCTGGTGGACGCACGCCAGGGGGGCCGAGATGCGCAAAGCGCTGCTGGCCGCCCTCCCGCTCCTTGCGCATCGATCCGGGAAAGCTCCCTGGCAGCGCGAGAGAGCGCGAATGGCCGGCGGCGTTTCTTCTGGAGCGACCAATTGGAAGGATAATATGCCACAGAATCCAAGCTTCGAGGGCTACAACGCAAAAAGTTAATGCTTATTAATTGCCCTTGATGATAACGACAAGTAATAGCAATACACCTAAACAGATCATGATCAGTCCTGGGTAGGTTGTCTGCAGATCGAATTTAACTGGCCCAACCTCTGAAGTCAGGGCCCTTGAATGGACTAATTCTTTTCCTTGCAAGCTTTTGTAAAGCTGTATCCCCGTAAAAGCGATACCAGTGATAATGAGAACTATTGCCATTATGCCTGCCACAGTATTGACTTCCATAACTTGCCACCATCAAATAAATGGAATTTCTAATGTAAAAACTCTCCGATCATCTTGGAGTGGTTCGGGAACGGAAATTACGACTAAGCGTGGATATGGGCTTCTGAAAGCGGTTCCAGGCAAATCGACGACCTGCAGTAACCATGCCGAAAGGCAAGAGGACCTTGAAGGCCCTCAGAGCGATTGAAAGGATAATCCTGGAGCGATTGAAATGAGGCAGATGCCTTTAGCGTCGAGAGATCTTGATGCCTTCCGGGAATCCGGTCGAGCGTTGATCGCCCAGGAGCGAGCAGGCTGGCCGGGTCTTGCTTGCTGACAGCTCCAGGGAGACATTCGGCTCTGGCTGCGCTTGCGGTCTCGCTGGTTAGTGTCCCTCGCTGGCTTGGAGCTGCAGGTCCTGCGAGGATGCCGGCTTGGCGGCGGCAGATGGCAGGAATCCGGTCGAACTGGATGGCCGGATGAGGCACGCATAGCCCGCTCGGTGGAGCGATTGCGGTCGACTCTATTTTGGGCGACAGAAACAATAGTATTATCTTCGAAGAATCCCGTCTCAAAACCTTTATAAGTATTACTATGTACATGAAGTACATTAAGAAAGGAGATGTGCATTCATGACCGTTGAGCTTGCTGAATCAGACCTTGCTGAAATAACCAATAGCGGGCCTGCTAAAACGGTTTACGATTGGATGAAGAGCCGAAATCTCTTCGTTAGAGCACTTAAATCTGAGGATGCAACATTTAACTTTGAAGGTATTACAGAAACCCAAGTAGGGTTTATGATTACTCAGCCATGCAAAATTCCAAGATCAATAGTTGTAGTAGCAAATCTCGAAATCATGCCCAATCATGTAAAGGCAATGGCAGAACTCGTGCCACATGAGAGAGAAAACATTCTTTGGGATCTTAAAAAGGAATTGATATTTGCCCCTGCCACGTTCTTCATGTCCCCGGATATGAATAACCCAAAGCGGATACAGTTCGCGAAAGAGGTATCTTTTGACGAACTCACAGAGGGACGTTTGCTTGATGCGATGGATGCAGTCTGTAGAAGTACAATTTGGACAATATGGAAATTAATCAGGATTTTCGGCCCTGTTAGGTGATGTAGAAATTATGGCCGAAACATCGAACTTAAATTGCGGGCATTATTTAAAAGGCGCCCCGAGTATTAACTATGGAATGTCTGTTGGGGTCAATCTTGTTAAACAATGGGCTATAGATTTGACCGAGGCGATTAGCGAGACTGTGAGTGGTGTATCTGGGATAATGAACGACTTTCCCTATGCGGATGAGATGTATCTAAATTCTGCAATTTGTCTATTTAGCAATATGTATAATATTGATAATGATTTGGATGGGCCTGAAATCCGCGAATTTCTCCAAATCAATACATTCTTAATTCCATTATTATCTGAAGCATACGGAAGATTACAGAGGTATTTTCCTTATGATACCGTATCCATGTATGTTGATCAAAACACATTGGTTGTGTCGGTAAGAACCGATCTTGCGCCGAGGGATGCAAGAGAGAACCTGAGTAAGTTCGATGATGAATGGTGGCTCGACGTTTGCACTGAATCACAAGCCAAATTGTGCATCACGGTGGAATTCCAATAGCATTTAATTGGAGAGATTTTTTAACTCTGGCAATTGAATTAGAAGGAGGGACAGATGAAGCAAAGTTACGTTCATCTATTAGCAGAGCATATTATGCAGCATATTGCAGTGCCAGAAATTATATGGAGGGCCCCTGCAAAAGAGCCTTGAAACGGGGCACGCCCACGCACCAATGTGTTATTGAATATTTCAATGGCAATGGGGCGGACAGACCCAACCGCCGAAGATTACAAATTGCACAAAATTTGATACGTATGCGAGAAGAGAGAAGAATGGCTGATTATAATAATGATGTTCATTTCCTTAAAAAATTGCACGATTCTGCGCAATTTGTTCTAGAGCAATCTGAAGAAGTTGTTGCGCTTATCGAAAAGGGGGGATTGTGACATTGAGTACCGACAATCATATTTCTTATCAATAATCACTTTTCCATTCTCAATTGTCACCATCAATTCCTATCCTGCTTTAAAAGCATAGCATAATTTTTCAGTTTTAGTAAATCCATATAATTTCAACTTCCCAGGAGCTGTTTTTAATGAATCTACCACTTTCAGCCGTCAGGCTCTTCCGATTCTCGTCGGTCGCTGCCCTTTGGATCTCCTTCATGGCCGTCTTCTGGATCGTGCTGCTCAGCCGGTTAGCAGGGCAACCTTATGATCCCATCGCCTCCGTTATCCTCTGCCTGGTCACATGGGCGATCTACGCCGCAGACCACGCAGGCGGATCTGCAGAAGACCTCATGAGCAATCCGGGCCGGGCCTGGCTGGCAAAATATCCTGTCAAGAAGCTGGCCGCCTTGGCCTACCTCCTCGCCTTAATTATCGTGGCCTGGTGGGATGTCTCGAAGCTGCCTTGCGGCTCGTCGAGGATCGCGGCCAGGTCCTGGGCCGGTCGCGGTCGCTGTGCCGGTCGAGCTGGATGGCCGGGACGCCCGCACGCCAGGGGGGGCCGGAGGCCCGGTTGGTGGCTGCGCTTGCGGTCTCGCTGGTTAGTGTCGCTCGCTGGCTTGGAGCTGCAGGTCATGCGAGGATGCGGCCTGGACGGCGTGGCTGGCTGGAATATTGTTTGATAAGCAACTTCGAGCAAATGATGTCAAATTTTTAGGATTACAAGCAATCCTATATCACAAGAGGTAAATACATGCAATCCAATGGCAATCAATCCGAGGTTATCACATGGATGAAATCGTTGAGAAAGGCAATCCAGCAGAGAATCTGCGTAGATTCAGCGTCTTCTCACAGAGATCACCAAACTACAAATTGGCGTTCATCAATGGCGCGATATGCAATATAACTGCTCGCGGGGAAATCGTGTGTGATTTCCATCTTGAATCTAGGGATAGACCTGCTGAGCAGAAGATCGCGGTTTCCGAAAATGATGGAATTGTGATGGAATCGGTTTTTGTGGAGACCGGTAACTATACGCGAGAAGTTGAATTTGGTATAGTTATGAATGCGACGTTTGCAAAAGATCTCGTTGAGTTACTCAATGGGAAAATAACAGAGGCCGAAGAAGCTATTTCTGAGCGCGCAAAGAAGGCTGCACATAAATGAAACCACATAGCGGTACTGGAATCAATGTAGGTGAGCGGTTTGCAAGGGCGAACACCCCTGTACCAATCGGAGGATCTATCTCAAAACAACGCACCGCCGGGACTTCGGACCAGAGCAGATTTAGGTACAGACAAATTGAACCAATATACAACAATTTTCGAAAAGACATATCGAGAGGAACTTATTCCAACCAGGTGGTGAACGCAATTCATTCAGTCGCAGATGCTGGTTTAAATGCCGAGATCGATGCCGTGGTTCGTGACGCGGTTACGTGGCTCAGTGGACAATATGAATTTCGAGAACCTGTTCAAGTTAAATCGTTTCTGAGTGGTAACAATACTCTAAGAAGAATGCTGTCCACCATACATTCGAAAATAAGGAAGGAATTCCCATCAGAAAAGATAACTCTTGAGGTTGTTTCAGATTCGTCGAATTATAGTGAAAAAGACGTAGTAGTTTCTGTGACAACATCTCTACCTGTGGATGAAGCAATTGAACGTTTGGATAAAGTCGAAGATACTAGGTGGAATAAGGACTCGACCGATCCTTATGTTGATATATGTGTGAAACTGGAGTACCAGTAACATTTTGCTGGAAACACTATTTAGACTTGGCAGAAGATCTAGCCACGTCCAGAACAGATGAAGCTAAACTACGGGCTTCAATAAGCAGAGCCTATTATGCTGCCTTTTGCAATGCTAGAAATTATATGCTAACTAAAGATAATAATCCGTTTCCTACTAGAATCGATCATCATAGATACTTAGCCAGGTATTATAAAGGGGATTTAGATGAAAGTAAATCAGATGTGGAAGGCATAAGATCGATAATTGGAAAAGATCTGAATATCATGCGCGTTTTTAGAGGCAACGTCGATTATGATGACGATGTAAGTATCGAAATAGCCAACCTAGAAGGGACAACTGATGATGTTATAAAGAGATCTAAACGCGTGATCTCAAAAATAGAAAGGGGCGGTTTTTAACCAATTGATCTCTTCTTCTCCTAGCAGATAATTCTTCGATCCCAAGTCGAGAAACGACATCCTGAATATGAATGCCCCGTCAGCTCTGCTGTGGGGTACGCCGCCGCAGTTTGACTATGCGCTCGCTGTGCCGTTCGAGCCTCATTTCATGCTCTCGGGGCGGCTTGGCGGCTGGCAGGAATCCGGTCGAGCTGGATGGCCGGGGCGCACGCACGCCAGGAGGGCCGGGCTAGCTTGACGGCTGCACTCGTTGCGGTCTCGCTGGTTAGTGTCGCTCGCTGGCTTGAAGCTGCAGGTCCTGCGAGGATGCCGGCCTGGGCGGCGGCAGATGGCTGGCAGGAATCCGGTCGAGCAGAGATGGCTGGGGAGGGGGCCAAGTCCTGGGCGGGCTGGAGTACGGTAGCGTTAGGCTCCACACGGTCCGCAAGGTTAATAGCCGAAGCTAGATTAGTATCATTTTGGGACATTGTAGTCTCACCTACGATGTCTTAAGCTAACGCGAGGGCTAGAGCGGCCTCACAAGGGTTTACTTTTTGGCTCTCGCGCACACTATTCTCTTCTTTCTCTGCTAGAATCCGATGCACAACATCAGCAAAGGATTCCCCGAAGATCCCATATGCAGCGAGCTTATTCTTGTCTTCTGCATAGATCTTGATTGTGGTCACCTGTTTTTCGGACATTGTACTCTATATTCTCTCCTCAACACTATATAAACTTTAGCCTCCTGCGTTGTTTAGGTATACGTCTGACACAAAGTATATAAGGTGGTAAAACAATAACTGTGTACACGACAGGAGGATCTGAAGATGAGACACCCTAAGAAGATAACCGTAAAATCCCGCCTGGATGCCCTGATCGACAGCATCCCAGAAGCGGACCGCACCGCCAC
>JBATEC010000075.1:0-20605 GCA_049663825.1 Methanothrix sp.
CATCATATCTAAAAACATGAAATCAGGATTTTGAGTCAGCAACCACTCTGGCTCGATCTGATAAGAAGAGCTAGATCCAAGCGATGATGCAATATTATCAGCTGCGCATCCGTCTAAGATGCTTCCGCCAACCGGTGTGTATGCGTACCATAGTTTTTGGTCAGAACTGGATTCGTAATAGAATTTAGGATAGTCAGATGATGGTATATCTTTAACGCGATCTTCCACAATATCTTCATGTTCATTTATCCAGCCGATCAATTTCTCTGCTCCTTTTCTTTCTCCCAATACATAGCCCAAAAGTCTTAAGTCAGGGATTATGGATTTCCTGGTAGTGGGACTGATAGCAATAACCGGGCATCCTTTAAGTTTTTTAGATGTATCATTTGCAGTGGATGCTTTGCTGGCCGCAACTACTACAAGGTCGGATTGCATCTTCAATATTAGCTCGTAATTAACTTCGCCCGCATGAACTGCGACTTCAGGTCTATCGGCGAGCCCAAATTCGGACATCCGCTCATGAAATGTCGTGTCAACGGCACAAATCTTCTCTGCTGCCCCAATTGCTATTAAGGGCTCGGTCGTGCGATAATCTGCGGAAATAAAACGGTTAATGGGCAGTTTTACGGTTACGACTCTATTTGCAGAGTCCTTGATAGTTATCGATTTTGCATTGTCGTCGATTAGGACTTGGATTTGATCGATATCCTGTGCATCAACCTTTCCGTCATTATTAGCATCTGCAAACTCAGTTGTTTGACTTTTGCCGCTAATAATATCCTCTACATATGCTATATCTTTTTCATCGATGGTTTGATCCATGTTTGCATTCCCGAATATCTTGAGCGTTTCATCTCCCATTGTGGATGGAACTGCCCAGAATAGCAGGCATAAGAGCAAAGCTAATACTTTGCAGGTTCGTTTCATCAAGATCTCCTCGTATGCATTATTCAGTTCATATTGCTTTATTTGATATCTCGGCATGATCGATCTGCTCAATATATGAACAGATATGATAAAATCTACTAATTATCATACTATTTAAGATTAATCCCACGATGTGTATTTAGAGACAAATACGAAGAACGTTATGTTTGAAGGAGATTATTTGGTGTAAAAAATTAGAGATAATTTAACTCAATATTGAACCAGCGTTCCTTCTTCCTTGACTCTTGTTACTGCGAATCTGATGATGAATAGGCTCAGAGGCAGAAGAATTAAGGAGAAAATGACCAATGTGGATATTTCCGGGGCCAAATCATGCAATGAATATCCTTGCAAGAGGGCATGTCTCATACCACTCAGCGAATAGGTCATGGGAAAGAGATGAGAGATACTCTGCAACCACCAAGGCAATATCTCTATCGGAAAAAATACACCTCCAAAGAGCTCTGACGTGCTCATGAACATCATATTGATCGGATCTCCTTTTTTAAAGATCATGATAAAGCTCGCCGCCAATATGCCAAGGCTGCTAAAACATAATATTGTTAGTATAAGGATGATAAATGCTCCTATCAGGTTCGCATTCGTCATGTTCACGCCCAGAAGAATGCCAACTGCTAGATACAACAGAACTCTGATCGAGGCAAATATGAAGCTCCATAGTGACGAAAATGTTATTACAGTAGCTGTACTGGTGGGGGTTACGAGCATGGCTTCTAAAGTTCCCATCATCTGTTCATCCCGTATAGTCTCGGAGAAGCCTCGCAGCGAGACCATCAGATAAGTGGAAAAAGCTATGCCTATCAGGACAAAAGAGAAATAGTCTCCGCCATAGGGAGCGAGATATTTTGCTCCTGCGGTTCCAACTAACTTAGCAACAAAGTAATATGTTAATATATTAAATAACATGAAGAATAATCGCAAAATAGACTCCAGTTTATAGCTCATCTGCAGCATATAACTGCGCTTTATAAAAGAGAAAGCCTTTCTGAAAATCACATTCCTCGCCTCCTCATTCCGCCAAATCCGCCCCTGCGCCGAAAGCGTCTCTCTTTCATGAAAGACGAATTGGGTAGTTTTTCCTCTTCGAATCTCTTGCCTGAGTAGGATGAGAAGACGTCGCTTAATGTAGAATCATTGCCAAGACCGCTTTTTAGCTCATGAGGGCTGCCCGTAGTCTTTATCTTCCCTTCGTCAATGATAGCAATTCTGTTGCATAGCTGCTCGGCTTCGCTCAGGTTATGGGTCGACAAGAATATGGTTTTTCCTTGCTCTCCGACAATGTAATTGCTAATAAAGTCCCTCGCACTCTGAGCAGCTATAGGGTCTAGACTCCTGGTCGGCTCATCCATGAAGAGAACTCGCGGGTCGTTGAGCAGCCCTCTGGCTATGGCCAGGCGCTGCTTCATCCCGGCAGAGTAGCTTAGAAACGGGTCATCCGCTCTATTTTCCAGGTTGACGATATCCAGCAACTCAGACACTCTTTTACGGGCCTTGTGAGAATAATAGTTATGAAGATTGGCAAAAAATTCTAGATTTTGTCGGCCGGTAAGCCTCCAGTAGAAGCTTCGTTCATCTGTTGTGACATAACCGATGGATTCTCTGACCTTTTCACTCTCCTCTAATACATCATAACCATTCACTCTTGCCGTTCCAGAACTCGGAAAAATCAAGGTGCATAATATTTTTATTAGTGTTGTCTTCCCAGCACCATTCGGTCCAAGTAAGCCGAATACTTCACCCTCTCGCACCTGTAAATTGATCATTTCAAGAGATGTAATCTCATCTTTGTCGAGCGGATGAGTAACAAAATCGAGCAGTCCTCGATTTAATACAAACTTTTTAGTCAGGTTCTGGACATCTATTGAGAACATTTCTATGATATCACGTCCATAGTTGATTTCTGTCGGGATCGCTTCGGAATGGCGCCCATCTTTGCAGAATGAAGATGCTGCAAATATGATTTATTCATAATACTTTGCATCTATTTTAGCGATATTTAAGACTTATTCTCATCGCGTCACAAGTCACAAGAACGTTAAAAGAATAGTACTAACTGGAGGTCGATCGAGAAAGAATTTTTATCGAGCATCTTTGTTGCTAATCTAAGCCCTCATGCAAAACCTCTTTATGCCATCTCCACCCATATCAACCGAGGCAGGGTGTCTGATGAGAGAGGTATTGCTGGAATCCCGAGATGACAGGCAGCATGTCTATCTGCCGGAGAAGTGCATCGGCTGTGGATCATGCGTCCAGATCTGCCCCAAGGGGGAGCTTGTTATCGGCTCCGTGGGCGCTGTAGCCCGCGGGCTTATTGATAAAGATTTCATTGAGAAGAAACGGAGCGGAGCCTGCGTTTTATGCGCTCTGTGCGCCCGCGTCTGCCCCACGGGTGCCCTTGAGCTCAGGACAGCAGGCAAGGCCGAGAAGGACGAGTCCTATCTCAGCGTGGCTGTGCAAGCTACGACTGTAAGCGATAAATGCGTGCATTGCGGCCTGTGCGCCGATGTTTGCCCGCAATCCTGCATTGAGGTTAAGGACAGGCAACTGGCGGAAGACGGCAGCCTGAGGATGGAAGGAAAGACCGTCATCGACTTGAACCTGTGCGTGCACTGCGGCTGGTGTGCTCAGGTCTGTCCTGCCGGTGCCATCACCTTCCAAAAGCCATTTGCCGGCCAGTTCTCCCGGGACGACGGCGTCTGCCAGGCCTGCCGGACATGCATTCACACCTGTCCCACCAATGCCCTTTTTAATCGGGAAGGGAAGGCAGGAGAGATCGTGGAGAAGGTGACCCACAGGAAGGATGCCTGCATTTACTGCGGGGCATGCGAAGAGGCCTGCCCGGTGCGAGCCATCATCGTTCAGAAGACCGCCATAATTCCGGAGATGAAGGGAAAGAAGGCTCTGGAGAAGAAACTGGCGCTTCCCGCTCCCCGGCCCACATTGACATCGATTCTCAAGACGGATGAGAATGCCTGTCTCGGCTGCGGAAATTGTGTCATAGCCTGTCCGGTCAATGCTCTATCAGATCCTTATCTGGCAGCAGGGCACCTCAACGAGCTGGATGAAAAACCCCTTCTAGAGGTATTGAACGGCACGGTGCGAGTTGTGAGCCAGCAGGTCTGCGGCTCATGCGCCACCTGCAGCATGATCTGCCCGGTAGAGGCCATATGGCTGGAGAGGCGGGAGGTGGCCTAGAATGACTACTGCTACTAATACGACGATTATCAGAAACGGCTACGTATTCGATCCCCTTAATGGAATAAATGGAGACATAAAGGACATTTTCATAAGGGATGGAATGGTGGTCTCCAGCCTCACAGGCGCTGAGCAGAGGGATGCCACGATCATTGATGCCGCCGGAAAGACGGTCATGCCTGGTGGCGTGGACTCCCATTCGCATGTGGCCGGAGCCAAGGTCAATGCCGGGCGGCTCATGCGTCCCGAGGATCACTATAAATCGGTGCGGTCGAAGACTGCCTTAACCCATTCCGGCAGCGGCTACACTGTCCCTTCCGTTTACAAGCAGGGCTATGACTATGCAGCCATGGGCTATACCACCGTCTTTGAGGCTGCCATGCCGCCTTTAGAGGCCCGTCACACCCATGAGGAGATGCGTTCCACTCCCATTCTGGATATGGGCGCCTACATGGTTCTCGGCAACAACTGGTTTGTCATGCGTTACCTGAAAGAGGGGGATGTTGAGAAGGCTGCCGCCTACGTAGCCTGGATGATGAGAACCCACAAGGCCTACGGCATAAAATGCGTCAACCCGGCGGGCGTGGAGAACTGGGGTTGGGCCAAAAATATTCATGGTCTGGACGAGCCCAACATTCACTTTGAGGTCACTCCCCGAGAGCTGATACGGGGACTGGCGGAGGTAAATGAGATGCTGGGACTGCCCATGTCTTTGCATCTGCATACCAATAACCTGGGCCATCCCGGCAACTGGGAAATTGCCAGGGACTCGCTCATGATCACCTCAGGAATCGAGCCCAAGAACAAATCCGATCTGCAGTGGGCACAGACACTGGAGAGCGCCAGAAGAAAGCAGGCCGTCTACTTAGCCCACGCCCAGTTCAGCGCCTACGGCGGGACATCCTGGAGAGACTTTTGCTCCGGGGCACCGGATTTGGCCAAATACATAAACCAGGTTGACGACGTGGTGATTGACAGTGGCTCCGTTCCCTTCGGCCCGGCCACAACTATGACCGGCGATGGCCCGGCTCAGCATGATCTCTACATGCTCACCGGCCAGAAATGGTCTAATACCGATGTGGAAATGGAATGCGGCTCAGGAGTGCTCTCGCTGGTTTACATGAAGAGCAGCCCGGTGCATAGCGTTCAGTGGGCCATCGGCCTTGAAGTAATGCTGCTCATTAACGATCCCTGGAAGACGATCATGACCACCGATCACCCCAACGGAGGCATCTTCACTCAGTACCCGCAACTGATCACCTGGCTCATGTCCAAAAAGGCCAGGGATGATACCGCCAAGCAATGCCACAAGTGGGCCTACGACAGATCAAGCCTCGGCGGCGTGGACAGGGAGATGAGCCTCTACGAGATGGCCGTTGTCACCCGTGCCAACCCTGCCCGCACCATCGGCATGGCCTATCGCAAGGGCCACCTGGGACTGGGAGCAGACGGTGATGTGACAATTTACGACATCGACCCGGGAAAGCTGAACGTCAATGACACAGCAACTTTGACTGCCAAGCTGGCCCGGCCCGATTACACTGTGAAGGATGGCAGGATCGTTGCCCGGAAAGGCGAGATCGTCGCAACGCCTGAAGGCAGGAGGTACTACTGCCGGCCTTATGTTGACGATGGCTTAGAAAAGGAGATGCTATCAGATGTCAAGAACTGGTTCAAGTACTACACAGTAGGATTTGCCAACTATCCTGTGCCTGATAAATATCTGAAAAACCCTGTAGCTATTGCAGTCAATAAGCCTCTGGAGGCAGAGGCCCTGGCGAGGAGGTGAGGATATGGCCGAGATTCTTCTGATACCCAAAGGCAGCATAGCAATCATGATTGAGGCAGAGGTTATCAGCCCTGATATTTTTGCCGGAAAAAAGAAGGAGGAGATTGAGGGGTTGATCGTCTGGCAGGGGCCTGTGCAGCTTCCTCTGGCCGAGTTTTTCGATGTGGATGTGAGCAGGACAGGCACGAGCGAAGAGACAAGCATCATCATAAAGGGAGATGTCTCCCGGGTAAAGCGCATCGGCCAGGGCATGAAGGCGGGCAGTATTGAGATTCAAGGCTCGGCCGGCATGCACCTTGGTGCAGAGATGGCTGGAGGCAGTATTTGGGTCCAAGGCGATGCCGGGTCCTGGGCGGGCAGGGAGATGAAGGGCGGGCTGCTTCACATTGCCGGAAGCACCGGAGACCACGTCGGATCTGCCTACAGAGGAAGCTGGCGGGGCATGACCGGCGGCACGATTCAAATCGACGGCAATGCGAGAAGCCAGTTAGGAGGGGGGCTGGTGGGCGGGCAGATTATAGTCGCCGGCAACGTCGAGAACTTCTGCGGCATTCGTCAGAGCGGTGGACTCATCCTGGTTAAGGGCTCGGCCGTGCGGGGCACCGGTGCGGAGATGAATGGAGGCACTATTGCCGTTTGCGGAGCGATCAGGCAGTTTTCCCCCGGTTTTGTAGAGGCTGGCAGGGAGGAGAATCCAAAGCTGGGAGACGTGCAGCTAGAGGGATGGTTTGCCAAATTTACAGGCGACTATGCCCTGGGCAAGAATCCCAAAGGCTCGCTCTACTACAGGGAGGGCTAGAGGATGCAGGCAATGCTCAATTTCGCCGATTTTCAGGAGTGGCAGATAAAATGATAGAGTTTCTGCTTAATACCGGAAGCACCATCGAGGAGGGCAGGCTGGCCAAAGGCGGCAGCAAGCTCACCGAGGAGTACACCCAGGAATGTGCCGTTTGCAGGATGAATCCCGTGGATTTTCAGGCAATGGGGTTGCCGCAACGGGTATTGGTATCAGCCATTGACGGCCGGCACGCGGTTGCAGTTTACGCTTATGCGACTGACTGTATGCAGCCGGGTCAAATCTTCATGCCCAGGGCAATTTGGGCCAATGTAGTGGTGGACCCGGAGACCTTCTCAACAGGCTCGCCCCTTTACAAAGGATCTCCCGTGCGGGTGCAGCCCACGCAAGAAGAGGTATTGAATGCCGGAGATCTGACCATGAAGCTTTATGCAAGGGGCAGATGAGGTAGATTATGGCCTCTAAGAACATAGTCTGTCCGGTTTGCGGGGCATCCTGCGACGACATCCAGGTGGAGCTTTCCGGCGACCGCATTTCTGTAAAGAATGCCTGCAAGATGGGCAACGCCAAATTCCAGGAGATTGTAAGCAGCCACAGAATCCGCCAGCCGCTACTCCGGGAGAAGGGTGCTGTCAGGCCAGCCCAGTGGGAGGAAGCCATCAATAAGACGGCAGAGATCCTGGCAGCAGCCAAGCGCCCTCTGATCTTCATGGGAAGCGAGACCTCCTGCGAGGCTATGGAGGTGGGCCTGCATCTGGCTGAATTTTTAGGCGCAGCCATTGATTCCAATTCAACAGTCTGCCACGGGCCCACAGCCATGGGCATCCAGGAAGCTGGGCGCGTGGGCGCAACTGCAGGGCAGAGCAAATCGCGAGCCGACCTGACCGTATATTGGGGAACCAATCCTCTGGAGTCCATGCCCAGGCACATGTCCCGTTATGCCGTCTACCCGCGAGGCTACTGGACGCGGCGTGGTCGGTTCGATCGCACTGTAATCACAGTCGACCCGAGAAAGAGCATCACTGCTGAGAATTCCGACTTACATATCCAGCTTCGTCCCAATACCGATTACGAGCTCCTGTCGGCTCTGCTTACACTCTTGCACGGCAAGAGGCCCAATCACTCGGTCGAAGAAGTAACGGGCGTATCCATCACCCAGATGGAAGAGATGCTTGAGCTGATGAAGGGCTGCAAATTCGGGTCGATCTACGTGGGCCTGGGGATCGTCTCCTCCTATGGCAAGCATCGCAATGCGGAAGCTGCATTCAACCTGGTCAAAGAGCTGAACGCCCACACCAAGTTTGTGATCGGCGCCTTGCGTGGCCACTGCAATGTAGCCGGCTTCAACCAGATAGCCTCCTATCTTTACGGTTTTCCTTTCGGACTGGATTTCTCGCGCGGCTATCCACGCTATAACCCTGGTGAATATACGGCGGTAGACCTGCTGAGAGAGAGAGATGTAGATGCTGCATTGATCGTTTCTGCCGATCTGGTTTCACATTTTCCTGCTGCCTGTGCCGAATATTTATCCGAGATCCCAGTGGCCTGTATCGATATCGCCCCCTGTCCTACTACTATGATCTCAGATGTGGTTCTTCCGGGCGTGATCGATGCCATGGAGTGCGATGGGACCTTTTACCGTCTGGACGATGTCCCCATCTATTTCCAGCCATTCACAAAGTCATCCTTCAGCGACACAGAGAGCAATGCGGATACGATGGAGCAGATATTTGAGAGGGTCAAAGCCATAAAGGGATGAGCTTTGCTCCGGCAAAAGCTGAATTTCCAAACCCGCTGCAAGCAGCGGGCATTTTTTCTTTTGCTTCCTTTTTTCACGTTTGATCATTGTCATCCGGCAGCATGCGAGCAATGGCCAGACCGAAACACATACAACGTATCATGCTGATCAAAATTGAGGCAATCCGATAATAAAGAGACGATTTGGCGTTCTCGTCTTCGCTAGATGCGGTATCTTCAGTCCAGTCACGACAAAGCGAGCCACCTTGGGTCTCATCGGCATCCTCGTTTTCTGGGATTGACAATGCGATAAAAATAATAAATCAAGGCGTTGGTGCTGGTGGTATGCCCTGCACCTCGAACTCCTTTTTAACTGCCTCTCTTATGTCGCAGCCTATAACTTTTGCTACATTCCTGCCGGGGACAGGAACCTCCAGCCGCAGCGTAAGCTCCGAGTACCTGGTGTTCATCAGCAGCACGTTTAGCGGCTTATCCTTCAGCACCATGGGGTGGCTCTTAGCAACTTTGATGATGATCTCCCTGGCCCTGTCGATGTCGGAAGCCTTCTCCAGGTCAAAGTCCACCATCCAGGTTATCTCCGGCTGCTTAATGGACCAGTTGATGATCGGCTCCATGCTCATGATGCTATTGGGAACAATAATTCTCTTATTATCTGTGGTTCGAATTACCGTATGCCTTAAAGTAAGGTCCTCCACCTGGCCGTATTCTCCCCGAAAGTCCACCGAATCTCCCACCCGAAAGGGCTGGAAGACAGCAATGAAGATGCTGGAGGTGAAGTTGGAGAGAGAGTCCTTGGCGGCAAAGCCGATGGCTAGACCTGCTATGCCCGCGCCGGCGAGAATGGCTGTGACAAGGCTTTGTAGCTGCGGTATCTGATAGATGATGAGCATCAGACCGATAACGTAGATAGTGGCGGAAACCAATCTGCGCATCATGAGCTGCATGGTCTCGTCCATATTCATCTGCACCTTGCACACTACAGTTGGAATATAGTTCGCCAGCATGCGGTCTACGATGCTAGCGGCGGTGCGGGTTAAAAGTGCAATTACTATTATAAAAAAAACATTTAAAAATATAGCTGCTAAATCAATGCTGCTGATGGTATTTGCTAAAATCTGTATAAAAACCAGGTCAACATGTCTGCCGGTCATTGAATCCACAGCATGTTGAATCCAATTTGCCAGAAGAATCGGATCGGTCATGCCTGCCATTGCCGTAAGATTCATCAGGACTAGGGAAGGAAAAAGAATATTTAAGCGTTTCCAGAGCACTAAAATAAATAAAATAATTGCGGCTCTATGCCGCCTATGAGAACATCCTCAGGGCTTCCTCCGATCCCTCGATCTCATCTCCTAGCACCTTTTTAATTGCCGCCTCGAAATCGCTCTTGCCAACCGAAGATGCGCCTCTGCGCAGAGCATTCATGCCTGCCTCAACCACAATGGCATTGAGGTCGGCACCGCTCGCTTCCTCGGTGACGTTGACAATTTCCATCAGATCCACGTCCTCATCCTTCTTCATCTTCCGGGAATGGATCTCCAAGATCTTGAGCCTTCCAACAGCTGAAGGCATGGGAATCTCGATAATCCTGTCAAAGCGACCGGGCCGCAGCAACGCCGGATCCAGAATATCGATTCTGTTCGTGGCCGCGATGATCTTGATGTCTCCCCTGGTTCTAAATCCGTCCATCTCCGCCAAAAGCTGCATCATAGTGCGGTTGACCTCGGCGCTTCCAGTGGTGCCGTCATGGGTACGGATGCTTCCCACAGCGTCGATCTCATCGATGAATATGATGCTGGGGGCTTTCTCTCGCGCCATCTGGAAGATATCGCGAACGAGCTGCGCGCCCTCTCCTATGAACTTGTGCACCAGCTCCGAGCCGGACATATGGATGAAAGTGGCCTTGGATTCGTGAGCTACAGCCTTAGCGAGCATGGTCTTGCCCGTTCCCGGCAGACCGTAAAGCAGGACGCCTCTGGGCGGCTCAATGCCGATATCCTTGAATATTGCAGGATTCGTGAGAGGCAGCTCAACGGTCTCCCTGATCTCTTGAATCTGGCTTTCCAGACCGCCCACCTGTTCGTAGGATACATCGGGGGCCTCTACCAGTTCCATTACTTTAGCCCGGACATCCACAGAGCGGTCCAGGACACGAACGATGGTCAGAGAGTTGTTTATGGCCACACGAGAGTTCGTCTGGATCATCCCCATCAGCTCTGGCGGTGCTGTAGTGATGAACTCCTGATTATTGCCGTGTTGCCTGAGCAGGACATAGTCCAACCCCATCTCCACAACCGTTGCCAGGAACAGCGGCATCCTCTTGAGGAGTATATTCTCTTTCTTCAGCCGCTCAACCTCTCGCAGATATTTTTTATTGGCAATGAGGGACTCGAAGAGTTTTGCTCTTACCTCTTCCCTCTCCATCCTGGTTGTCTCCAGCTCTTCGGCGAGGCTCTTGTTGTCGGACTGTAGAGCGTTAATCCTCTTTACGAAGGACTCCTGAATGGTCTCTTGACCGGAAATGGCCGATGTTTCACTCATATAATGAAGCCCTCAGTTTTTCATGCTTATAAATTCATGCCTAGTGGCGGTAAACTGAAAAATTTTTTTATATCAGAAACGTATTAATCATAACTAACCTAATTATATGTTGTGGTTTTCATGATCACTCTGAATAAACACAATCCACCACCTTTTGAGGTAGTGGAGAGAAAAGGCCTCGGCCACCCGGATACCCTGGCGGACGGCATCTCTGAGGCTATCTCCCGCGACCTCTGCCGGTTTTATCTGGACGAGTTCGGCCAAATACTGCATCACAATGTGGACAAGGTCCTCATCATCGCCGGCAAGAGCGCGCCGCACTTTGCCGGAGGCACCATTTTAAAGTCTCCTTCTGTGGTCGTGGGTGGTCGAGCCAGCCGGCCCTCGACAAAGCCGATCAGTGAGATCATTGAAAATGCTGCTGCCTCACACTTTCATAAAACCGTGAAAAACCTGCAGCAGTTCGAGGTCGAGCCGCGCGTGGAAGAGGGCGCCCCGGAGCTACGAAGCCTCATCGGTCGTGGAGCCAATGATACCTCTATTGGAGTAGGATATGCGCCGCTGAGCACCACTGAGCAGCTCATCCTGGATCTGGAGGAGGTTGTGGGAATCGTGCCAGCTGTTGGCGAGGACACCAAGCTCATGGCGGTGCGCGTAGGAGACAAGCTGACCCTCGTAGTAGCCGCAGCCATGGTCTCTCAGCTGATAAATTCGCGAGCGGATTACGATGAGGCAAAAGCTGCCGTCCAGGAGGCAGTTATGAGAAAGGCTCAGGCTGATCATGGCGGTGAAATAGAGGTCTTTGTGAACTGCGCCGACGCCGGGGAGAACATCTACCTCACAGTGACCGGCACCTCCATTGAGATGGGCGACGATGGAGCCACGGGCCGGGGCAATCGCGGCAACGGCCTGATCACACCCATGCGGCCCATGACCATGGAGGCCATAGCCGGAAAAAATCCGGTCAGCCACGTGGGCAAGATCTACAATGTGCTGGCGCAAAAAGCTGCCGCCGAGATCGCAGAGCTGAATGGTGTGGATGGGGCCTATGTGACTTTGGTCAGCAAGATCGGCTCGCCCATCAGCCAGCCGCTCCTGCGAGGCGTGCAGATCTCAGGCGATACGGCTCTGACTGCGGCTATGGAGTCGAAGGTCGATGCCATCCTTGATTTCTGGCTGGAAAGCACAGAGGATCTGGTGGAGCAGTTTGTGGAAGGCAAGCTGACTATTTACTGAAAAATTAAGGAGACCAAAAGAAGCATCAATCAGCTTCTTTGGCTACCTCTTTTTTGGCCATCTGCAGCCTCTGCTTGGCGTTGTAGCCTGTGGCTTTTTCCAGGAAATTCCGAAAACGCTTATTGGTATCCATGACCTCATCATCGCTCGCGCCTGCTACCGACTGCGTGGTCACTGTGAGCTTCTTGCCGGTGATTGACACACTGATGCTCTTAAGAGCTCCATAACTGAACAGAAGCTTGCCATCCTCTTGTTTGATACCGGTGGGAAATTCCTCTTCCAGAGCCTTGAAAATTCGCTCTAAGTCAGGCTTGAAGCCTCGCTTGAATGAGTAGTCCATGCCCAAAGGTTAGGGCTTATTCCGGTATAGATCTTTCGAGCGAAATGAGATTCAGGATAAAATGCCCAAATTACTGCAAACAGGAGGGCTATCCATCCTCTTACCCTCAAGCCGTTCAGGTAGCCCTGCCACGATCCCTGCAAAATTTTTATCAGCATTTTTCTTTTTGATTGCAGCCAGCTTGACGATCTCATCTCGATTTATCTCTTTTCGGTCGAATTGCACTGCGCTCAGCAGCTTCTCTCCTAACTCCGATCTCACGATCACCGTGGAATATCCTTCCGCGCTTCCAATCGAGCCTATAGAAATATCTGCCAGCCGGCTGACCAGATCATCGCAAAATCTGCAGCCGGCCCTCACCTGGTTCTTAAGCTCCCGCACAGGGCAGGAGTACTCTTGGCCGTCTACTGCTACTATGAATTTTCCTCTGGCGATCTGCATCTTTTCGGCCCTATTCAGATCTATGCCGAAAAGCTCTCCCATGCGGCTTTTAAGTGATTCATAATCAAAGCTCTCGAAACAGAAGAGCCCGATGAGAAATATCTCCGCATCATTAAAATAGCCCTGCCTCTGCAGCTTTCTGACGGCCCGGATCTGACATGGCGTGCCGACAACGGCAATTCTCCTTTTGCCTCTCTCTAAGGCCTCCAGGAGCGGGGCGATTACGGAGACGCGCACATATTTTGTCCCCTTTGCCTGCAAAATCCGATCAGTTTCGTCAACAAAAGCAGCATTCGCGCCGCATCGCTTATTTTTTTGGGCAACAACAGCTGCATCCAAGAGCCCAATCTCAATTCCTCGATGGAGAATTGAGGTTACCATTCCCCCATCTTGCCCCTCAATGCTGCTCTTTCCGGCAAACATTTCCCTATTTGCACCTAAATCATTATCAATCGTTCCGCTCAGGAATTCCTCATCCATCTCTTTGATATCGACAGAGGTGAGCGGGTAAATGTTTTTTCTTTCCAGTATGGACTTTGTGGGACAGACCATGGCACAGGCCCCGCATGCAATGCAGTCTTCCGATAATTCTCCATACGGCGTATCCACATCCCTGGAAACTCCTCGATTCTGAGCATTTATGGCCGCCACTCCCACCAGCTCCTCGCAGACCCGGTAGCATAGCCCGCAAAGGATGCAATTTTTATCCTCCAGCGCAAAACGGGGCTTGATGATTCCATATTCTCCGGCCATCTCCTGCAATCTCTTCTCATGGGGACACCGGGCGAGGAGAAGCTCTAAGATCATCTTCCGGATGTCAGCAATCTCCTGTGTGCAGGTATTTACGACAAGCCCTTTCTCTACCGGATAATTGCAGGCGGTAACGAACTTTTTCCGGCCATTTTTTTCGATCTGCACTGTGCACAGTCGGCAAGATCCGTAGGCTTCAAGTGAGGGATGATGGCATAATGTAGGTATATGGATGCCAGCCAGCCTTGCCGCCTCCAGGATCGTGGCCGAGCCTCCCCCGTCATCGGTCTCAATCTCATGACCGTCGATCTTGATTTTCAACCTGGTCATGCTTTCTCACCTCTTTTCGCTTTCGCACAGGTTGCAGGAGATGGCTGGAAAAGTCCGCAAGAGACCTTCTTGATGGCGTGGGTCTTTGGCGGACAGATATCGAAGCAAATGCCGCATCGAGTACAACGTGATTGATCTATGACACAGATGCTGCCCTCCTCTCCTTCGATTGCACCTTGGGGACAGTTCTTCTTGCACAGGCCGCACCCTATACAGACCTTCGGCTCGATATAATATGAAACAAGAGCTTTGCAGGCTAAAGAGGGGCACCTTTTCTCGATTATATGGGCCGTATATTCATCGGGAAAGTGGGCCATAGTGCTTAAAACCGGATTGACGGCTGTGCGGCCCAATGCACACAGCGACGTCTTTCTCATCAGGTCGGCTATCTCTTTAAGAATCTTCAGGTCGCCCTCATGGCCTTTGCCGGAAACGATGCCGTCCAATACATTCCTCATCTGTTTCAGGCCCTCCCGGCAGGGCAAGCACTTGCCGCAGGACTCATCACAGAGAAAGTCCACAAAGTATCGGGCCAAATCAACTGCACAGGTATCCTCGTCGACGACGATGATGCTGCCTGAGCCCATCATGGAGCCAAGGCGAGTAAGCTCGTCGAAATCAACAGGCGTCTGCAAATGCCGGGCCGGAATTATCCCCCCCGATGGGCCTCCCGTCTGCACTCCTTTGAGCTTTTTTCCATCCGGAATTCCGCCACCTATCTTATAAATTATGTCGGCCAAGCTTATGCCCATGGGAACTTCCACCAGACCGGTATTGTTGACCTTTCCTACCAGTGAGAAGATCTTGGTTCCCTTGCTTCTTTCCGTTCCAATGGAGGAAAACCATTTACTACCGTGGTTGATGATGAAAGGAATGTTGGCCCAGGTCTCCACATTGTTGAGAAGGCTGGGTCGGTTCCAGACGCCACACTCCGAGGTATGGACGTACTTGGGCCGGGGTTCGCCCACTTTGCCTTCCAGGGCATTCATAAGAGCGGTTGACTCTCCGGAGACGAAGGCTCCCGCTCCTCTATGAACGGATACGTCGAAATCAAATCCGCTGCCAAGTATGTTCTCCCCAAGAAGACCCAGCTCTCGGGCCTGATTCAGGGCGAATTTGGCATTTTCTACGGCCAGAGGATACTCCATGCGCACATAGATGTAGCCGCTATGTGCTCCAATCGCATAGGCTCCAATTATCAGGCCCTCCAAAACGCTATGCGGATTGCCCTCCATGAGAGCTCTATCCATGAAGGCACCCGGGTCTCCTTCATCGCAATTGACGATCACGTACTTGGGCTGGCCTAGTGCCTGGGCGGTTGATTGCCATTTTTTTCCGGTGGGAAATCCGCCCCCGCCCCTGCCTCGAAGACCGGACTTTTTTATCTCTTCAATCACCCCGGGGGCTGTCATCTGCGATAAGACGCAGGCCAGAGCGGCATAGCCGCCCTGGGCGATGTAGTCATATATATTTTTTGGATTTATTTTTATATTATTTTTTATTAAAATTCTCATCTGATGAGTATAAAATGGTATATCTTCTTCCAGTATTGCCTTTTGGCCGGTTGCAGGATCCGTATAAAGAAGGCGCGACACCAGTTCACCTTTGAGAATGGTCTTTGCTACGATCTCCGGCACATCATCCGGTGAGACGCCCATGTAATAGATTCCCGGCGGATATACAACGACCACAGTTCCCTTTTCGCAAAAGCCGGGACATCCCGTCTCCTTGATGCTTATCTCTCTTTGCAGACCCCTTATTTTAATCTCCTTTTCAAAGGCGCTGACCACCTTTCGTGCACCAAGGCCCAGGCATCCGGTACCGGTGCAGATTGCCACCTCTTTTCTCTTGGGCTCACTCTTGCGTTCGATTTCTTCCCTCAAGATCTCAAGATCCTGAATTGATGCAAGTCTTGCCATCTATTCCCCATATTTCTTGTCTATTACTCACTATCGGAAGCAAGCAGTCCCAATATTTTCTTTACCTTCTTTGAGTCCACCCGGCCATGACAATCATCATCTACTACTATTACCGGGCCGATGGCGCAGCATCCCAGGCAGTTAACTCTATTTAATGTGAAGTTATTGTCCTTCGTAGTCTGCCCTGATTTTATGCCCAATTTTGACTCGGTTGTATCCAGCAATCTCTGAGCGCCTCGCACCTGGCAGGCGGTTCCCATGCAAACGCATACTTTATGCCGGCCTACTGGTGAGAGATTCATCGCTTTATAGAAGCTTGCCAACCTGAATATCCGGCTTGCTGGAATCCTGAGCCTCTGAGAAAGCTCCCCGATAGCTTCTTTGGAAATCCAGTGCAGTTCGCTTTGTAAATCCAAAAGCAACTGAATCAAGAAACCATCCTTTCCCTCATATCTTTTTATTATATTATCCAGCTTCTCCTTGTCAGCATCGATCATATTCGCCTCGAGTTTCCATCAGCAAAGCCGAAAAATGGCATGATACAGGATTCTGCAAAGCTTGCGCAGGCAATTTTTAGCTCCAATTGCATCTCGCTCGTTTTTCGCATTTGTATCAGCATTAAGCGTGAAAAACTATATAACGCTTGCCTTTGATAACAAATAATAATGATAAGATTATTCTTTTGCCTTATTTTAAAATGAATACCCTGCAGCTTGCGGCTTGGAAGCTATTGCCGGTACATGTCAAATCTACAAGTTCAATAGATTTACTCGTATTTATGATCACCATTGAGTCTCATGAATGCAATTCACAATTGTTAATAAATAGTTACTAAAGCCCCATCTCCTTATTTATAGGATGTCGCAATATATCAGACAACTCGTTTATTGATTTAGCCGAGCGAGAGTAAAGCCCGGACCAATTTGTTTTGGATGAACCTTTAAAATCCACAGATGAGAGAAATATGCTCAACTAATTTAAAATTTTTTGGCAAAATATCTTATTAATAACGTTCATATATGATCACGAATAACCGGATTACCATCATCGAGTAAGGAGGGAACGGAACGAAGAGATTACTAATTTTGACCGTGTTGGCTATTGCGCTAATCGGCATGGCTGGAGCTGCAAACTACATGTACGAAAAGGCATCTGTCAAGGGTGTCGGCTACAAGAACGTTGAGATGATCATTTCCACCCAGACAGGCTTTAACGGCCAGAAGCTGGTAGAGAAGGAGTCTGGCTCAGGAAATGTTATCACAGAGAAGACGGAACTTGGGGTTGATAGAGAGCTTGCGGAGGACGGTCATCCCTTGTTTTTCGATCCAGATAAGGGAATTTTCTTAGATTGTTATCTGCTGTACCCAACCGGTATCCCTGAAATGGATTATATCAACTTCACCAAAGAAGCCGAATTCGAATATATGCCTGTCTCTTACCAGACTGGCACCTATGACCAGAAGTGGATCGAAAAGCTATGCGTGCAGAACTACAGGATCGGAGCCGTGCTGACTGAGATGTACACCCATGCAGAGCACCTTCAGAAGACCACCGAGGTCAAGACCAGGTCGTATGAAACCTTTGATTTCTTAACTGTCGGCGGAACACCTTGTTGTACCGGTGTCCTTGAAGCCAACCTTAATAGCAACGTCATCGGCGTTGCCCACATCGGCTGGATCTCCCGTGATCCCATGGCTAACAGCCAGCTCAAGGGCAGGCATGCTGAGTACGGCAGATCCGTCGAGGACCTGACCGGCGTCTTCTCCATCGAGAAGTTCATTCAGCTCTGGGGTAATTCCACTTGCGGAGCCATCAGCGTTGACTGGCTACCGTGCGTGTAAATAGCAGCTAACCCCCCATCTCCTTTTTCTATGGTGCTCTTAGATATACCTCATAGAGTTAAAGCAAGCCAACGGTGGACCAAAACAGATGAGAAGGTTGGCTTTCGTCGATCTTAAACTCATCATTTTCCAGGAAGAATGTTATATGTCCGATCCTCAGATTAAAAAGCTGGTTTTGCAGCTATCCCTGGGCGAGAGAGAGGTGCAGGCCACTGTAGAGTTGCTGGACAGCGGCGCAACGCTTCCCTTCATTGCCAGATATCGAAAAGAGGCCACAGGAAATCTGGATGAGGTGGCAATTGCCAGGATTCGTGATCAGCTCTGCAAAAACCGGCTGCTCGAAGAGAGGCGGGACGCCATCTTGCATTCTCTTGCCAAACGAGAGCTGCTCACAGCCGATCTGCAAGCGAAGCTGCAGGCAGCCGACACTTTAGCCCGTCTGGAAGACATTTACCTCCCCTTCCGGCCCAAGAGGAAGACCCGGGCCACTGCTGCGAAAGAGCGCGGCCTGGAGCCGCTGGCCAGGAGGATCTTCGCTCAGGACCACAGCAACCTGGACCCGGAAAATGAGGCATTATCTTTTGTTGATGACGATAAGGGCGTTGCATCTGCAGAAGAAGCCCTGGCCGGAGCGAGGGACATTATGGCTGAGTGGATGAGTGAGGATGCAGAGGCGCGACTATGCATGAGAGCCCTCTATCAGTCGCAGGGCGTCCTTCGATCTGCGGCCGTGGCCGGAAAAGGAGAATCGTCTGATGCCAAAGACGACAAATTCAGAGATTATCTGGACTTTTCCGAGCCTGTCGCAAGGGCCAGCCCGCACAGGCTCCTGGCCATGCTGCGTGGAGTGAAGACTGGCGCGCTCAGCCTGCATGTGGCCCCGGCTGAGGAGGACGGGCTGGCGGTTTTAGAGGAACTCTTCATAAAAAGAAATGGCCCGGCTGCAGATCAGGTGATGCAGGCGGCTGAGGACGGCTACCGGCGGCTTCTCGCCCCCTCCATGGAAAATGAGACGCTGGCGGCGGCGCGTGCCCGTGCCGAGGAGAAGGCCATCGAGGTCTTTTCCGAGAACCTGCGTCAGGTTCTCATGGACCCGCCTCTCGGGCAAAAGTGCGTCCTGGCAGTGGACCCAGGCCTGCGCACGGGCTGCAAGCTGGCCGTGCTCGACAGACTGGGCCGGCTGCAAGAGAGCCATGTGATCTACCCCCATGACACTCAGAAGAAGAGGGAGGAGGCGGCAGCCCTTGTTAGCGCGATCTGCGAGAAGAATGGCATCGAGGTGATCGCGGTGGGCAACGGCACAGCAGGCAGAGAGACACAGGCCTTCTTGCAGAGCCTGCGGCTAAAGCCGCCTATCATGATGGTCAATGAATCGGGGGCATCGGTTTATTCAACGTCGGAAGTCGCCCGGCAGGAGTTTCCCCATGAGGATGCTACCGTGCGCGGCACAGTATCCATTGGGCGGCGGCTCATGGACCCGCTGGCGGAGCTGGTCAAGATCGAGCCCAAGGCCATCGGTGTCGGCCAGTATCAGCATGATGTGGACCAGCCGGCGCTGAGGCGGGCTTTGGACGATGTGGTCTCTTCATGCGTAAATCTGGTGGGCGTCGATGTAAATGCCGCCAGCCGGGAGCTTTTGGCCTATGTTTCCGGCCTGGGGCCCAAGCTGGCCGAGGCGGTGGTGAAGTACAGGAATGAGCACGGCATCTTTGCCTCGCGCCAGGATCTGCGCAAAGTGCCGCGCCTGGGGCCCAAAGCCTTCGAGCAGGCGGCGGGATTCTTGCGCATTCGTGAGAGCAAAAATCCCCTGGACGGCACTGCTGTCCATCCGGAGAGCTATACTCTGGTGGAGAGGATGGCGAATGATTTGGGCGTCACCGTCAAAGAGCTGATGAAAAATGAAGCGCTGCTAAAGAAGCTGGACCCAAAAAAGTACATCAGCGAGAAAGCGGGCGCCGCCACGCTGCAGGACATTTTGGAGGAATTGTCCCGGCCGGGCCGAGACCCTCGGGCGGAGTTTGAGGCTTTCAGCTTTGCTCCGGGAATTGAGAAGATGGAGGATCTCAAGGTGGGCATGAAGCTGCCAGGCATTGTGACCAATGTCACCGCCTTCGGGGCCTTCGTGGACATAGGCGTGCATCAGGACGGGCTGGTGCACATCAGCCAGCTTCGCGATGGCTATGTGAAGAATCCAACCGACGTGGTAAAGGCCAGGCAGAAGGTCATGGTTATGGTGCTGGACGTGGATTTAGCGAGGAATAGAATCTCGCTGTCGATGAAAAAATCAACATGAGGCGAAATCCTTAAATATCGGCGAACGATTACAGTATAATCGGCAAAAGTCGAAGACCATCATTTAATCCCTCCTACACTAAGACTTTTGCCTCCCTCCTATTCTTCGATGCATCAGAACTCCTGCTCCTCAGATTTCCTTGCATGCCACACCATTGTTGTGTTTATATTTTTAGCAATTTAGTGTTTTGGTGTAAAAGGCAAACCGGCTACGGCCCGGTATTACGACCAAAACGCCAACCAAATATTGCATCACTATCTCATGTGAGATCGACACAGAATATTTTCTAGTAGGAGTTGCTATTAAGATTTTCTCACAAGTTCTATATTATCATCCATAACTTTACTCAGACAAAACTTTATAATTATCTGTACATTTCTCCGAACTACCCTCTTCTCCCATTCTTTTCCCTCCCATCCGCCATGGCC
>JBATEC010000076.1:0-12809 GCA_049663825.1 Methanothrix sp.
GTCCATATCTACTTTACAATGGCTAAAGATCTCGATGGTGACAAGGTCATGTACTCCTTCGACTGGGGCGATGGGGCGACCTGTACCACCGGTATGGTCGATTCCGGATCAGTTGAAAGCGCAAATCATACCTGGATTAAAGCTGGAAGCTACCAGATAAAAGCCAACGCTACAGACGGCAAAGGCGCATCATCTGGGTGGACGGATCTGATGAATGTGACTATCAGCGACAATGATCCACCCGAGTCGCCGATTGTGCCAGCGGGACCGACCCATGGGAGACGCAAGGCCACTTATCGATATGCTACATCTGCAAACGATCCTGACGGCGACCCGGTCAAGTATGTGTTCGACTGGGGAGATAAAACAACATCCTGGACCGGTTTGGTATTCACTGATTCTGGGAAGAGTGAAAGCGTATCTCACAAATGGAGCCAGGCCGGAACATACCAGGTCAAAGCCATGGCCTTGGATGATAAAGGAGCCACTTCAGGATGGTCCAATTCGCTGATGATCAATATCTCTTCTGATTAGCTTTTTCCTCTATCAGCACGTTGATCATTCGATCCGACCTCTCCAGAGCCTCGTGCGTTTCCCCGTAGTGCTCTGCCGCCGCCCGCATAATCTGCTTGAAGCCCTCCAGATCGCCAGCATCCGCTTTTTCGCTTAGTCGCATGCACTCGGCCACAAAGGTCTGGCGAACAACTGCTGCCTTGGGATTCTTCTGGATAGAGGCGTACAGTTCGGGATTCTGGTCCAAAATTCGGCCCACGAAGTCGATCATGGTCTCGTAGACCGGGGACATGAATCTGCGCGATCTTTGCACGTCAAAATCCAGGGTGCGCAGCGCCGCCCCGATGCCGATGTAGGCGAAGTGAGTCAGCGCCTGGACCACGGCCATGATCTCGTCGTGCTCTTCTGCATCCAGGATTTCCACGTGCGCTCCGTCCGACTCGAAGAGCGACTGCATGATAGCAAGCCACTTTCCCGTCTTTCCTTCTACGGGTGTCAGGATGATCGTCTGGCCCCGCAGAGCCGGCATGGTGGGCCCGAACATGGGATGCGTTCCGAGCACCTCTACCCCTTTGGGGGCATAGGTTTTCATGGCTCTTACCGGCCCGGACTTGATGGAGGTCACATCCATGACCAGGCTGCCGGTATGCATGTGGGGCGCAACCTCGCGAATTATTTCTACGGTCTTCTCTATCAGGACGCTGACCAGGACGATGTCGCTTTTTTCCACTTCTGCCATCATGTCCCTTGCATAGCGCACTCCCAGGCGCTCGGCCACCTCCACCTTGCCGCTCGGCCCCCAGACCGCCACATCAAAGCCCTTCTCCTTAAAGTAGCGGGCAAACCAGGAACCTGTCTCGCCCGTGCCTCCCAAAATCAGTATGCTCGCCATTGCGCCCTTGTCCTCCTCCGCGGTTGGTTACCAAAATGCCTTTAAGCTTCGTAAAGCTTTGCATTTTACCTTCTTCGCGCCAGTCAAGGCTTCGCGTGAGATCCAGCGAATCACGCATTGAACTCAAATCAGCAAAAAGGGAATGGGACTACGACGATCTTTCCTTTCATCAATAATTGTTGTTGCTTTCTTTAGTCGCCCTCTTATTTGGATCAACACATCTGGCATATTATGGAGAACACAATTGAATAAACGCCTAACTCTTATTTGGATTTTTAAATGCAACAAAAAAAAAGGATTCAAAGCGGCCTTAAGCCGCTTTTGATCCGGCAAACCTCTTGTATATGTCCATCTCTGAAGCCGTCGGCTTGACCTTCTTGAGAGCTTCCTCGAAGTGCTTTGCCTCCAGCTTGTACTCGCAGACCTGCGCCTCTTCTTTCCCCTTTCCGGCAAGCACGCACTCCCGTATGGCCAGCATTACCGCCTCGCTCACAAGAGCTCCCAGGTCGGCACCGGAGAACTCCTCGGTCCTCCTGGCCAGATCCTCGATCTTGACATCATCGGCCAGGGGCTTCTTGGCAGTGTGGATCTTCAGGATCTCCTTGCGGGCCTGCTCGTCCGGCAGCCCGATCTCGATGAGCCGGTCAAAGCGCCCCGGTCTCAGGAGCGCCGAATCGATGATATCCGGCCGGTTGGTGGCCGCTATTACCATGACGCTGTTCAGGGATTCTAGGCCGTCCAGCTCGGTTAAGATCTGAGATATGACGCGCTCTGTGACATGCGAGTCGCTGGTCGATCCGCCCCGGGCCGGGGCAATGGAGTCGATCTCATCCAGGAATATCACGGAAGGAGCAGCCTGCCTTGCCTTGCGGAAGGTCTCACGCACAGCCTTCTCGGACTCGCCCACCCACTTGCTGAGAAACTCCGGGCCTTTGATGCTGATGAAGTTGGCCTGGCTCTCAGTGGCTACTGCCTTGGCCAGCATGGTCTTGCCTGTGCCGGGCGGTCCGTAAAGCAGTATGCCCTTGGGAGCCCTGGCATCCATGTGAGCGAAGAGCTTGGCATAGGTCAGCGGCCACTCCACGGACTCGACAAGCTGCTGCTTGACATCAGCCAGACCACCGATCTCATCCCAGTGCACATTGGGCGACTCCACCATGACCTCACGCATGGCAGATGGCTCCATCTCACGCAGCGCCTCCAGGAAGTCGTCGTTGTTGACCTCAATCTTATTCAGGGTCTCGAGGGATATGGATTCAACCTCAAGGTCGATTTCAGGCAAAACTCGCCGGATGGCGCGCATGGCTGCCTCTCGAGCTAGAGCTGCCAGATCAGCGCCCACAAAGCCGTGCGTTACATCAGCCAGCTTCTCCTGGTTCACATCTTTAGATAGAGGCATGTTGCGGGTGTGGATTTGCAGGATCTCAAGACGGGATTGACGATTTGGAACGCCGATTTCAATCTCCCGGTCGAATCTGCCAGGGCGTCGCAATGCGGGGTCCAGGGAATCGGGCCGGTTGGTAGCGCCGATGACCACCACTCTGCCGCGCGTCTCCATGCCGTCCATGAGAGCCAAGAGCTGAGCCACTACGCGCCGCTCCACCTCGCCCGTCACCTCTTCTCTCTTGGGGGCAATGGAGTCGATCTCATCGATGAGGATGATGGAAGGCGCCTGCTCCTCAGCCGTCTTGAAGAGACTGCGCAGCTTCTCCTCGGACTCGCCGTAGTACTTGGACATGATCTCCGGACCGCTCAAAGTCTCGAAGTGAGCATTGGTTTCGGAGGCCAGAGCCTTGGCCAGCAATGTCTTGCCGGTGCCGGGCGGGCCGTAGAGCAAGACCCCTTTGGGCGCTTCCACGCCCAGGCGCTCGAAGAGCTCCGGGTGCTTCATGGGCAGCTCGATCATCTCCCGCACCTTCTTGATCTCTGCAGACAGGCCGCCGAGATCCTCGTAGGTGACGCGAGGCCCTGCTTTCTCTTCCTTGGCTGGCTTATCCGACATCTCGATGCGGGTCTTGTCACCAATCACTGCCGCTTCTTTGGAAGGGGATACGCGCGTGGCCATGAGCTCGATCTTTCTGCCCATGACGGGGATCTCAATGATGTCTCCCCGGGTGATGACTCGCCCTTCCATATATCTTTGCAGATAGGCCTCAGCACCGGTAATGCGCAGGGGCACTGTGGGGGCAAAGGTCACCGATTCGGCCGCTGCCGCCTGGGCTATCTTCACAGGCACCTTGTCATCTATGCTTGCGCCTGCATTTCTGCGGGTGTTGCCGTCCAGGCGCACGGTGCCCGTTCCCATATCCTCGGGATAGCCCGGCCAGAGTAGTGCCGCGGTCTTCTTCTTTCCATGAATGCTGACTACGTCTCCTGCCTGCCAGCCCATTTCGCTAAATACCGCCGGGTCTATGCGAGCGATGCCGCGTCCGACATCCGTGGGACGCGCTTCTATGACTTTAAGTGTGATTTCTCCTGCCATCAAATTCCTCCAAGGTATATGTACATGTAAAGCTTAAGTAATTTTTTAGTCTGTTCTTCTGCTATTGTGGTCTGCTAACACCACTTACGATTGCTAATTGAGCATTGCACACATAATGATACTAACTTGTAGTTAGTGATGAGGCAAATATTTAAACCTTTCGAGAGAGTAGATATTAATATTTAAAAATATAAAAATCTATCCAATAAATATAATAGTACTATTTCAATTATCCCTGTCCATCTATTCTCTTCCTTACCAGCTCGTGCCTGGCCTCGGTGGCCTGGAAAAGCTGGTCGAACATGCCGGGTGCCTCGCGCTCTATTACCAGCACTCCAGCCTCCGTGATTCCGCCGATGGTGGCCACATTCTTGATCAGCCCGGCAAAGCTCTCATCCTCCAGGAGCAGAGCCGTGCCGAGCAGGGTCTGCTTGACCAGGCGCTCTGCCAGCTCCTGCGAGATTTCCCTTCTTTCCGCTGCCAGCACGAACTCACGCATGAGGGCCGCGAAGTAGCCCGGGGCGCAGCTCGTCAGATCGGCCAGCACGGCAAAGTCTTTCTCCTCGACCTCTGCGGTTTGGCCGAGGGCATGAAAGAGACCGGCGATGAGCCGCCTGTCTTCTGCGGTAGCATTATCCCCGAAAGCGAGCAGAGTCACGCCCTGCAGCTTTAGAGAGGCCATGCTGGGAAAGGCGCGGGCCAGACGGGCGGGGCAGAGGCTCTGTAATTTTTCCAGCGAAACATCCCCGGCCACTGAGACGACGAGCTTGCCGGAATTGAGCAGGTAGGCGACGTCGCTGAGCACGTCCCTGACCTCCAGGGGCCGAACGCAGATGAAGATCACATCGGAAAGCTCAGCCACAACGCGATTGCTAACCGGGCGGATTCCGGTAACTTCCGCCAGCCGCCTCGCCTTCTCCGCAGTCCTGTTGCTGGCTAAGATCTCCTCCGCCCCAATGGCCCCGGTCTCCACGAACTTCTTTATCAGCATGCTTCCCAGATGGCCAGTGCCGATGAATCCAAAAGTTGTCATTTATTATTCTCCGCTGTGTGCATGAACTGTAAAGCCCTGATCTAATGTCCACCCTCAAAGATCCTGCGGGCATGCCGCAGCCAAGGCCTCACTCATCCAACTGAAACTCCATGGGCCACAGCCCTTTTTCTCTCTGGCACTCATGGCAATCCAAAGAGCGATTTGCTATCATCTCATCGACCTCAGAGATTCGGATACCAAAGACCTCAGCCAGGATCTCCTTGGCCGTCTGCAGCTCTAAAGCCCGTCCATCTTTCCGGAAAGTGCCTGGCAATATCGCCCTCTTGCGCGGCCTTAGTAGCTTTAAGACTGCTGCCATGATGGAATACTACTACGTGTAAGCTTAAGAACTTTTGCCGGAAAAAGATATTCAGGAACCATTTTTACATAATATAAAGTATGAACAAGATATAACCTGCTATGCCCTCCAGAAGCGCATTCTCTGCATGGTCATGCCTGAGGGCATCAGGCGTGACCTACCACCAGGAGAACCTTTGCGATGGCTTGATTTTCTTGCTCCATCCGACAAGTATTGCAGAAAATTTAATAGAAAATCAACCTATTAAGAGATGCATGCCGTTTTATAATAAACAAATAAAAACCTCGAAGAAGCTACATTTTATTGATAGAAATATAGCGGGGAGTAGATTTGAACTACTGATCTACGGGTTATGAGCCCGTCGGGATATCCTGACTACCCTACCCCGCTGCATTTGGGATATACTCAATGACTTTACTATAGCTTATAAAGCTTGCGTACAAAAAGGCGCGGTTCTGATGAGATTAAAAAGGGAGCGTTATGCATTTTTCCATTGAAACACGTCCATCCCACGCTAAAATCCACTCATCTCACACCATGATTTTGCCGAGCGCGCAAATCATCTCGCCGCGCAGCCGGCCAAAGATGGCTTTTGCAGTCCGGGTTTTCGGGCGTATTCCCGGACATGGTCGCATACGTTCGCTTACTTAATGTATCTGAAAGTGCTAGTGCAATCTTATGTTGCTCCTGGGCGCAGATGAAGCTGGAAAAGGCCCCGTCATCGGCTCCATGTTCGTGGCTGGCCTGGTGATCGATGAGGATCGTCTCTTCGATCTGGCCGGCTTTGGTGTCAAGGACTCCAAGCTTCTCACGCCGGCGAAAAGAGAGATACTGGCCAGAAAGATCAACGGGATTGCCACCGACCAGTATATCCTGGAGGTGAAGGCCCAGGTCATCGATGAGCTTCGACTTGTTATGACCATGAACGATATTATGGTGAGGAGCTTCTCAACGGTTGTAGCAAAGCTGCACGCCGACCGGGCTATTCTCGATGCAGCCGATGTGAACGCGCAAAGGTTCGCAGATCGAGTGAAGGCCGTGAGCAAGACCACCATGCACCTTTTGGCCGAGCACAAAGCCGATCAGCGTCATCAGGTAGTCTCGGCTGCTTCCATCCTAGCCAAAGTGCGGAGGGATGCGTCCATGCGGGAGCTGGAAGAGGCCATGCACTGCAAGATCGGCAGCGGCTATCCCCACGATCAGGATACCATAAATTTTTTGAACGAATGGGTGAAGGAAAACCTGGATCTTCCTCCCTGTGCCAGGCATAGCTGGGCGACGGCGCAGCGTATAAAAGCTAGTTTTATATAGGCCGCCTGAAACTAAGAGGCGCAAAGAAGAAGGGATCTCATGGATATAGAGGATACATTGCTCATGATTCCAGGGCCTGTCAAGGTCGCGCCTCGCGTTCTGCGCGCCCTGTCCAAGCCTATGATCAGCCACCGAAGCGGTGACTTTAGCGTGATTTACAGCGACTGCTGCGGGCTTCTCAAGCAGTTCTTCGAGACCAAGAACGAGATCGTAGTAATGACCGGCAGCGGCACTGTGGGCATGGATGCTGCGGTCGCCAGCCTCATCGGCCATGACGATAAGATCGTTACCATATCCAACGGCAAGTTCGGCGAGCGGTTCACCGAGATTGGCGAGAGATACGGCAAAGCCATTCCAGTGAAGTTTGAATGGGGCACTCCCTTCGACCTGGACCGGGTAGAGGCTGCGCTGGAAGGGGGTGCCAAGGCCGTGGCCATGGTTCACAATGAGACCTCGGTAGGCCTTACCAATCCTGCCAAAGAGGTAGGCAAGCTGGCCAAAAAGCATGATGCAGTCTTTATCGTAGACGGTATATCCTCTATCGGCGGCAACGATTTCTTTACAGACGAGTGGGGCATAGACATTGCCATCACCGGCTCGCAGAAGGCTCTGGCCGTGCCTCCGGGTCTGGCCGTAGTCTCCACCTCACCAAGGGCAGAGGAGCGCTTTTTGCCCAAGAGCAGCAGCTACTACTCCGACCTGAAGGCTCATCTGAAGAGCGTGCGAAAGAGCCAGCCCCAGACGCCCTTTACTCCGGCAGTCTCGCTGTTCTTCGCCATGCAAGAGTCCCTGCACATGGCAGCCGAGGATGGCTTTGCCGCCCGCCGGGCAAAAACTGCAAAGCAGGCCGAGTCGGTCCGCTCCGCTGCCAAGGCGCTGGGAATCGAGCTGTACCCGCGCGTAAATGAGCTCACTCACTATTCCAATACCGTTACCGCCATGAATATGCCAGCGGGCGTCACGGACGACCAGCTGCGCGGCGGCATGAAAAAGCAGGGCGTAATCGTATCCGGCGGACAGGACCTCATCAAGGGTAAGATCTTCCGCATCGGCACTATGGGCATGTGCTCTTCGGGCGACATCCTGCGAACCATCCAGACTTTGGAGTTGATCCTGGCTAAGGAGGGCAAGATTGCCTCATGCGGAGCTGGGGTCGAGGCTGCAAGCCGGGTGCTAGGGATCTAAAAAAAAGTTAGCCCTTAAACGAAGGGCAATTGTTTCTTTTTTAAGATTATCTTGAATTGTACTCCTTGATGGTTGGGTTTTATTGAGGTAGTCTTCGGGTGAAGATGCCCGAACAGTCTCGCCAAAGATACGCTTGATCGATGAGAAGAAGCCTTCAACTGCCCACCTTCTGCCGTACTGATGCATTTGCTTCCAACCATTGTATCCCATCTTTTTTGAATTCCAGAACATTATCAACATAATTTAAGCATAATCGACACAGCAATGATTCATAGAAAATATATCCAAAAAAGAACGTATATGATGGGATTTTCATCCCATCAATCACCTGCATCCCTCCTGCGATAGATATATCCTGCAATGGAAAACCCCATCGCTGCGAACAATGCCTCAAATCCTGGCTGCTTCTTTTCTGCAGTATTCAATGGCACCCCTTGAGACTCTTGCCTTGAAGCCGTCACTATATTAATTTCGTACTCAGGCAGTAGAATAGTTCTCTCAACGCCCGTATCATCTGTGTAATTGACGTAAGATGTCAACGTTTGTTGATTTACATCCGCAGGCAGCTTCCAGCAGAAGAACGCATCGAAAGTCGTGTTCCAGCATCCAGAAAGGTCGCCCACATCCCAGGAGATGGTAGTGGTAGTCCATTCTTTGTTGTCTCCGTTGAGCTGTATCTTGCCGGAGTCGTCTTCAGCGGTACCGTTATCCAGGATCAAATAGTTGGGCAAGGTTTCAACTAAGTGCACATTCTTGATCCTCGATCCTGCGGTCACCATTTGAATGAGTGCATCTTGCAGCTCAGATATGTTGTTTATGGATCTTATGTATCCCTGATGATCCCTTGTTAACTTGTCGAGCATCTCATATGGCTTTATACCTTTGTTGTTTCCTACCACAATGGCGTAAATAGCATAATCGCGCCCGGGCATATTAGAGGGAGCAATATATCCACTGTCGTTTGCATCGGTAATGAACACGATCTTCTTGGTCCTGCCTGCATCAGATTTTATGCCCTCGAACGGCAGGAGTGCGGTATTGATTGCTTCCTGATAGTCGGTGTAATTGCCCTCAGGGAAGATTATGTTATTGGCTGCAGATGCAACTGAATTGTAGTCATCTGTCAGTGGCACTTCTATCTTGCTGAAGTTCTTATCGTTCCATGAAACAAGCCCCAATCTGGTTACCTTTTGCTTATCGTTCTTGGATATCCCATCCACCAGATTTGAAACTCCTGAAATTGCCGACTCACTGAGATTGCTTAAGCTTCGTGAGTTGTCTACCGCGATCACAATGTCAGTTGGAATAGCTGCGATCCGCTCAAGACCTCCGGACGGACAGATCTTGATGTTGTAGTTCACTGGAACTCCATTCTTGTTTATGTTCTCTGCGGAGATGCTGCTGACTTCTTTGGTCACTTTCAGATCCCGATCGCTGCTAGTGTTGATCTTTGGCTGATCATTGATCCGATGACATCTCTGACAATAGTAATTCGCAAAGGTAACTATTTGACTATCTCCAAACCCGATCGCAACACTCTCTATGCGTGGAGTTGTATTTAGCCAGCGATCTACTTGGGGCTCGGTTATGACATAATTTCCCGGGAAAAGTCCTTCGATAACAGCGGTCCCTTCGGCGTCGGTCGGATTGGTGGTATCGACGAACCCACCAGGGCCTGTAACATTGAAAGACCAGCCAGGTACGCCATTTTCGCCAGCATCAAGCTTACCATTCCGGTTCGTATCGTTGAACTTGAAAATCTCGATCCTGCTCGGCTTGATATTGCCAAATTCCACCTGTTTTTCTTCTCCAGCCACGATATTAACAGATGTTGAGATTGGTGTTGTATTAATCCAGCCACCGGCTAGGTTTTCAGTTACCGTGTATGATCCTGGCTTCAATCCATCTACAGCGACTGTGCCATCCACACCAGTAGGTCGAGTTGTGGTTTCGGGAGGATCATTTATTTCATTAGGCCCTTTTAGGACAAATGTCCATCCCGCTAATCCACTCTCATTGCCTTCCCTCTTTCCATCCATGCTCGTATCATTGAACGCAACCAGAGTGAGCTTGTTTTCCTTGTTTCCGAACTCAACAGTATCTGCTGCACCGCGAGATACCCTAATCGTTTGTGGATTCGATGTTGTGCAAATCCAGCCAGGCTTGCTAGATGAGGATATATCCTCTGTGACCTTGTATTCTCCCGGAGTCAGATCTATGGCAACGATTCCTGCGGCATTTGTCGGTCCCACTATGGTCTTGGAACCCCTTGGTCCCTCCACAATAAATGTCCAGCCAGAAAGCCCGTTTTCTATTGGCGAGCCGCTTGTGTCCCGGTCCAGTCGTCCGTTTCTATTTTTGTCATCAAATTTAACGATGGTTAAGGGAATTATTGGCGCATTGATGAATGGCTCCAATTGCTTATTTTCTCCTGGCTGTAATGTTACTTCTCTTGCAATATCTGTTACGTTAACCCATTTCGATTGTTGAATCTCTTTGACTGTGTACTCTCCAGGCAACAGACCACTTGCGACAGCTACACCAGAGATATCTGTAACCACAGTTGCACTATCGGGTCCGGCCACGGTGAAGCTCCACCCGGCAAGAGGATTTCCTTCAGAGTCCTTCTTTGATATCTTTATCGATCCCTCATTGGCATTAGTTATAACGACGGACTTACTTTCGCCTGATCCAAATATTAATGGAAGGTCTGGTTCGGTTGAGATCTGCCTCCACCCCACCTTAGAGGGTTCTTCTTGGATGTTGTACTCTCCCGAAGGCAATCCCTTAACCACTGTAATTCCTGAGCTGTCGGTGGGCTTTGTGATTTCAGTCACTTTTGACCCAGAAACTTTGAACGCCCAGCCGGATAATGAACGTCCTTCAGAATCCTTCTTAATGATTGTCAGCGTATTGGGCGTATTGATGAATTCTTGCGGTTCATTTGGACCTATTGGCTCGATCAGTCCGGGTTTGACTTCCACATTCCGAGGCGGAATTGAAAGCCAACCGTCTTTCTTAACCTCTTCAACTCTATACATCCCCGGTCTTAGTCCTGAGAAGACGACCATTCCAGAGCTATCTGTGACCTTTTCTGCTGTTTTCGTGAGTACCGTGTCGACGGGTCCTACCACTCTGAATCGCCATCCTGACAGGTCAGCATCATTCCATCCAGGTATTTTCTTTTGAATCACCAGTATTCCTGGCTTCGTTACTGTTATCTCTATTTTATGTGTGTGCCATTCATTGGGGCGCGTTGTGTTCTCAGAGGTATGATCTATCGCAGTAGCACTTACCTCTACGTTATATATATATTCATTTTTTGCTAAAATACCACCGAGAAATGATGCATCTACCAATGACACATACTTATAACCCTTATTCGGGGGAATAGTTATTGGATAGGGTTTATATTTCGATTTGTCGTCATCCTTTGGGTAGACCTGCAACATCGTGTCGATTATTTCAGAACTGGGAGAAGGTATGATGTTCCATGATATGTTTACGCTATCATTTATCATGTAGGGATAAGAATTGGAGGGATAATTTTTATCGTAGCCCTCAATATCTCCAGTTGTTACAGACCAAGTCCAATCCTTTTCTTGTTGATCAGTACTTTCTGAGATAGTTATATACAATCCAGAAATGACTACAAAGATATATAGTAAAAAAACTAGACTGCGACCATTAAATGATGGTCGATTGCATCCTTCTTTTTCCAGGCAAATCCCTCCTATTCTCAAAGCTTCTTTTCTTTTACCATTTCATTGATATAAAAGATTTACCACGATGTGATATCACCCCTCAAATAAGCCTTGCTCGAATTCCATGCTGTGAAGGATCGAGGTGGCATCATTGACATTTTGAGAGTAGAACATGTGTAGATCGCGGCGACCATAAAATATAACCTTGCATCCATATATATGTTCAGACACGATCGACGTTTCGAAATTCATAAGTCATAGGGCTGCATTTAAAGCATCCGCAAAAGAAATTTAAATGCCCTTGAGTAAGCATTAGATCAAAGATCTCAAAATAAACTGGATTGAAGGGAAAGGCTAATATTTGCCCAGAAGCAACAAACTCTTGAATTCATAGGGGTTGAACCACTTGAAAGGGACGAAAGCAGAAATAAATATCAATGGATTATTACTCACGATGATGGAAAATTTGAGACATAATCACACATTGTTTCTATTATCTCTGTGCTTAATTTCTGCTTTATCCCTTGCATCACCATGTGCAGCCCAGAGCGGCTATGAAATCAGAAGCGCCGTAGTAACTCCAGAATACGGCTATGAGGATTTCACCTACTCTGCCCAGGTATGGATGAGCGAAGAGGCGGACCGCGAAAAGGGCGTCATTGCCGTCACCAGATTCAGCCTGAAAATGAATATCTACGACAAAGGCGAATTGATCCACACAGAATCCTCCGACCAAAGGGGATTGAGCAAAACCTCTTTCGTCTTCGGGCCCTACAGCTTTAAGGATAGATTCGGCATAGCCAGCACCAGCAATGCCACCTTTGAATTTATTTTCTACGCAGGCGGGCAGCAGGTCGCCAAAACCCCCCGCATAAAAGGCCCCATCGTCCAGCCACCCACATTAACCGGCACTCCAAGCTTTGAGAAGAAGCCCTATTTCTTCCAGGGAATCGCAGTCTCTGCTGGATTCAAGGACATGGAAGGGCTAAGCCCCAAGCCGACATGCCATCTGGAGATCACAGGCCCGCTGGGGACTGCGCAATCCAGAAGCTGGACCACGGCAGACGTCTCTTGCCAGTCCTCGGGAAAGAGCACATATTCTTGCACCGTGAATGAGGACCTATCCCGTTACAGAAATGGCGGAGATTTCACTTTCAATCTGGTCTACAACAACCTCAAGGTCGACCCCTTGACCTATGGACCATATAACATTTCGCTTCAGCCATATAGCCCCTCTCTGGAAAAAGTCACCATTCCTAAGCTGCTGGATTATACCAACTTCACCATTCAGGTTTATGTCAAGGATGCCGGCACCAAGATGGTGGGCGGCATTCCGGATGGCAGCGTGGCCAGCCTGATAATCAGCCACC
>JBATEC010000077.1:0-7878 GCA_049663825.1 Methanothrix sp.
ACTCAAGATAATAAAATGTTTGGAACGGTGAAAGTGTTTTGGCCACTTGAAGGGAGATATAGAGCCACTTTTCATTTGGAATTTCAGAACCATCCAATTTTTGAAAATAAAAAGATACAAAGTCAAAATAATGTAGATTTAATAACAGTCTACCCGAAATCAGAAACTGCACAGATAACGACTAATAAGGCAATTGCAATTTTAACAATTGCTTTATATTTCCTCGGATTCATAGCTACAATAAAAATTATCATTGATTTATTAACATTATCATAATATTAAGCTATTACCAAAGGTGAAACAGCGGAGGAGCCGTTTCACCTGCAAGGTAGACTACGTGCAAAAGCCTCCTCTCCAAACCTTTTTATACCTCCTCTCTCTTCAGAGTAGGGAAACCTGATGACCGGACACCGCGAGAGAGCCATCCTTATCCCGTCCTCTCTCACCATGGAGAGTAGGGATTCGCGTGTCAACACGCTTAAGGTTGGCCAAATCGCCCGGGCAGCAGCGGTCTTCCAATACAACCGCGTCGTGATCTATCGCGATCCAGAACGTAATGACTCGCGGTTCATGGCGATGGTGCTGCGCTATATGGAAACGCCGCAGTACCTGCGACGAATGCTCATCCCGCGCCGGGAGGAGCTATGTCATGTTGGAACTCTGCCGCCGCTACGTACGGCTCATCATCCCATCAACTCAAAATCAGAATCGCTCAAGATTGGCGAGTTTCGCGTCGGAGCAGTCGTTGAAAGCGTCGGATCTGATAGCGGCGTCTGGGTGGAAATCGGAATCAATCGCCCAATTCCCCTTCGTACCGAGGAAAAAATCCCGGTGGGGCAGCGCCTAAATGTCAGAATCTTTTCGCAGCAGCCGCTCGCCGCTGAGCCTGTGGACCCGAAGGATATCCCTCATTACTGGGGATACGAGACCGTTGTAGTGGAGAGCCTGGAAAGCTACCTGGCAGAAAAGCATGAGCTTGGTAGCTACGTGGTTCTCACCTCCCGGTACGGAAAAGGCATAACGCCTGAAATCCTCTCCAACATGGGACACATAGGCCACAAGCGCGACCTTGCGGTGGTCTTTGGCTCACCGTCACGAGGCGTAGACGCATTCTTGAGCAAGGAATCAATGGACAGATATGAAATGATCAACACCATCCCGCATCAAGGAACTGAGACGGTTCGCGTGGAAGAGGCTGTCTTTGCCACTTTAGCCCTGCTCAACCTTGTGCGTTTGGAGGACTAAATGGCAACAATACACCGACCAAGACGAGGTTCGCTGGCCTACAGCCCAAGAAAGAGGGCCAAGAGCGAGGTCCCAAGAATTCGAAGCTGGCCCGATGAGGATAAGGCCAGGATGGCAGGCTTTGCCGGTTACAAGGCCGGCATGACCCACATCATGATGATCGACGACAGACCGAGGAGCCTCACCGAGGGCCTGGAGATCTCCATGCCCGTAACTGTTCTGGAGGTTCCCCCCATGAATGTGGTGGCTGTGCGCGCCTACGAGAACTTCAACGGCGGCCTTCGGCCTGCGGGCGAGGCCTGGTCCGAGAACCTGAGCCCCGATTTAGCTCGCGCTATGACCGTCCCCAAGAAGACTCACGGGACCTCAGCCAGCGACTTGCAGGCTCTGGGCGACGATATAGTAGATGTTAGAGTAGTGGTACACACCAATCCAATGCTCATAACTGGAATTCCCAAGAAGACTCCAGAGCTCATGGAGATGCCGGTGAGCGGCGGCTCCATGCTGGAACGCCTCGCTTTTGCGCAGAAGTTGCTGGGCCAGCAGGTCCCAGTCTCCAGCGTCTTTGAGCTGGGTGATCTTCTGGATGCCTCCGCAGTCACCAAAGGAAAGGGCACCCAGGGTCCAGTGCGACGCTGGGGAATTGCCATCGCCAAGAGAAAACACGCCCGCACCGGCAAATTGCGGCACGTGGGCAACCTCGGTCCCTGGCATCCATCTCATATCAGCTGGCGCGTTCCACAACTCGGCCAGATGGGCTACCACCAGAGGACTGAGTTCAATAAGAGACTCATGTTCATCGGAACCGACGGCGCACAAGTAACTCCGAAAGGCGGATTTCCCGGCTACGGCATAGTTAGGAATCAATATGTTCTGATCAAGGGAAGCGTTCCCGGTCCCATCAAGAGGATGGTCAGAATAAGACACGCCATAAGACCCGGAAAGAACTTCGTGAAAGCGCCCGAGTTTCTCTATGTGAGCCAAGAGTCCAAGCAGGGGGTCTAGGCGATGAAGGCAAATATCATTGATCTATCGGGAAATGCAAGCGGCCAGATTGAGTTGCCTGCCGTCTTCGAGGAGGAATACCGGCCGGATATCATCAAGAGGACCGTCTTGGCCGCACAGGCCAACAGGCTTCAGGCCTATGGACCTCACTTCTATGCGGGCATGAATACATCTGCCCTCTCATGGGGTCCTGGTCACGGCGTCTCCAGAATTCCTAGATTGAAGAACGGCAGAAAAGCTGCAGGCGTACCCATGGCCGTAGGCGGCCGCCGATCACATGCGCCTCAGCCCAATGCAGACTATACCGAAAAGGTCAACAAGAAGGAGAGGCGCAAAGCCATCCGCTCTGCGATCGCCGCTACGGCCTTGTCGGGACTGGTCGAGGCAAGAGGCCACAGGTTCACGAGAGAGTTGCCTGTTGTGGCCAAAAACGACCTCGAATCCTTGAGCAAGACCACAGACGTCATCAAGTTCCTGGTGGCAGCGGGCCTTTGGGATGACGTTCAGAGGGCAAAGGATGGAAGACATATTCGTGCCGGCAAGGGCAAACTGCGGGGAAGGAAATATAAGAGCCGCAAGAGCCTGCTCATAGTCGCCGGAAACGATTTGGGACTAGGAAAAGCCGCCAGAAATCTCCCCGGTGTGGATTTCGTTACCGTGGAGAGGCTGAACGCTGAGCTGCTCGCCCCCGGAACCAAAGCCGGAAGGCTGACCGTCTGGACTGAGTCTTCTCTGGAAAAGCTGGCCAAAAAGGGCAGAGCGGAGGCAGTACAATGATTATCAAGAGTCCTTTCGTCACAGAAAAGGTCACCGGAATGATCGACTCCAATGATACCATGGAGTTCTTGGTGAATATAAGATCCACCAAGCCGGAGATCAAAAAGGCCCTGGAGGAGCTTTATGATATCGATGTCCTGGCAGTCAGGACCATGATAACCTCTCGGGGAGAAAAGAAGGCCGTCGTGAAGCTGGCCGGAGAGGGAAGCGCGAACGAATTAGCCACAAGGCTGGGACTACTGTAGGTGGGTAAAATATGGGACATCGAATCATATCTCAGAATAGAGGCGCAGGAGGTCCTACGTACAGGGCACCCTCCCACAGGTACAGGGCGGACATCAAGCACATAAAAGTCGATAGCGATGAGACCATAAAAGGCGTTGTCCAGGAAATAATGCGTGACCCAGCGAGATCAGCTCCTGTTGCGCTCATGGCATTGAGCAACGGTGAGATGAGATACATCCTGGTTCCCGAGGGCATGTATGTGGGCCAGGAAGTCTCATGTGGCATCTCTGCCCCCATAGAGCCGGGAAACACTCTGCATCTGGCGGAGATTCCCGAGGGCATACCAATCTGCAACGTCGAATCACAGCCGGGTCACGGCGGCCAGTTCGCCAGAGCTTCAGGAGTGTGCGCCATTCTCGTCGCTCATGATGCAGGTCAAACCGTTGTGCAGCTGCCTAGCGGTGAGATGAAATGGCTGTCCCCGAAATGCATGGCGACCATAGGGGTCGTGGCCGGTGGAGGTCGTCTGGACAAGCCTCTGGTCAAAGCAGGCAAGAGCTTCTTTAAGTTCCAGTCCAAGGCCAAGAAATGGCCCATCGTCAGAGGCGTTGCAATGAACGCCGTAGACCACCCCTTCGGTGGCGGCGGACGCCAGCATCCAGGACGGCCAAAGACATGCAGCAGAAATACGCCTCCTGGCCGAAAGGTAGGTTCAATTGCCGCAAGGAAAACCGGTAAGCGCTAGGTGAAAGGTTTTGGCTAAGAAAGCAGGATCCAAGCTTCCTAAGAGAAAGGAAGAATTCTTGTATCGGGGCCGGAAGGTTGCCGACCTCGCCAAGTTGAGTATAGAGGAGCTTGCCGGGCTCTTACCAGCGCGGCAACGCAGATCGATCAAAAGAGGCCTTGTCAAAGAGAACAAGAATCTCGTGACAAGCCTGAAGAACAAGGACTCGGTTCGAACCCACATCAGGAATATGATAATTATGCCTGATATGGTGGGCAAGAATCTCGAGATCTACAACGGCAAGAGCTTTGAAAAGGTAGAGGTCATGCCCGAGATGATCGGGCACTTCTTCGGCTAGTTCGCTTTGACGCGCGGTCGCGTACAGCACGGTGCCGCAGGCGTGGGCGCTACCAGATCAAGCAAGTATGTGCCGCTGAAGTGAGGTGTGAGATTGGGCAGATTGAATTATTCGCTTACGCCTGCAGGACGCTCTTCAAGGGCCATGGGGATGGAGCTTCACATCTCACCTAAGCATGCCCACGAGATTTGCAGGACGCTAAAAGGCATGAGGGCCAACCTCGCCCGTGCCTATCTGGAAGATGTAATAGCCTTGAAGAGGGCTATTCCCTTCAAGCGCTACAGAAGAAATGTGGCCCACAGGCATGGTGCAGTGGGATGGGATGCCGGCAGATATCCGGAAAAGGCCGCCAAGGCAGTCTTGATTGTCCTGGATAATGCACTTGCCAATGCCGAGTACAAGGGAATGGAGTCCGAGAAGATGAGGATCTTCCATGTTGGCACGAAGAAGGGCAGAACCATCCAGGGATGGATGCCTCGCGCCATGGGAAGAGCCACCCCCAAGAACACAGAGACGGTCTCTGTGGAGATGGTCCTCACCGAGGTGAAGAGCTGATGTCCGTAGAAAAGAAGTTCGTGGCTGAGGGCCTATCCAAAGCTCTAGTCAATGAGTATCTGGCGGAAGAGCTGGAACGCGCGGGATACGGCGGCATGGTCATGAACCGCACACCCATGGGCACTCAGATAACTGTCTATGCGGAAAAGCCGGGCATGGTCATAGGAAAAGGCGGCAAATTGATCCGGAAGATCACCCGCGACCTGGACCGCAAATTCCATCTGGACAATCCCCAGATCGACGTGCAGGATGTGGGTCGCGGAGACTTGAACGGCAGAGTTGTGGCCAATCGTCTCGCGTCCTCTCTGGAGCGCGGCTGGTACTTCCGAAAGGCAGGCCAGTCCATGATGAGAAGGGTGATGGATGCGGGCGCTTTAGGCTGCGAGATTGTAATCAGCGGCAAATTGACAGGTCCGCGCTCCCGAACCGAGAAATTCATCTCCGGATACATTAAGCACTCCGGCAAGCCTGCTATTGATCTCGTGGATAAAGGCTACTCCGTAGCCGTAAAGAAGCTGGGTGTAATTGGCTGTCAGGTCAGGATCATCCCGCCCGACGTGCGACTTCCCGATGATTTCCGGATTGAAAAGCCGCCGGTAGCTGTGCCTGTCGTGGAAACAAAGCCCGTCGCCAAGCCGCCCGTGCCCGCTGCAGCGCCTGCGCCCGAGAAGAAGAGCGATCTGGATCAGCTCTTAGAGTCTGAGCCCTTAGCTGCTCCGTCTCCCCTGGATGAGTCATCCATGAAGCCGAACGAAGGCGTGACAGAGGATGCATCTCTCCCTGAAGAGATGGCAGATAGTGAGCCTTGTGCCAAGGAAGAGTGATCCGATATGGCGATTTTTAAGATTGATGAGATCAGAAACATGAACGCGGAGGAGATTGCAGAGGAGCTAAGAACGCTTCAAAGCGAGCTCATCCGAGAGAGAGGCATCGTTACTGCAGGTGGCGCCCCGGAAAAGCCTGGGAGAATCAGAGACATCCGCAGAACGGTCGCCAGGATCAAGACGATCCAAACCGAGCGAAGGGGATCAAGACGATCCAAACGGAGCGAAGTGAGTGGATCTGAATCCTGAAAGCCTAGCAAGACACGAGCTGATCGGCCTTGAGATGCTGGTTGCTGCAAGCAGCAACCCATGCCAGATCGGGCTTTCAGGTCAAGTTGTGGACGAGACCAGGAATACATTCCTTTTGGAGACGAAAGCCAAGGTTCTGCGCCTTGCCAAAAAGAATACGAACCTGATCTTCACATTGCCCGATGGACAAAACGTGAAGGTCTACGGTTCAGTCTTGATCTCACAGCCAGAGAACAGAATAAGCAAGAGAATGCAGAGAACGAGGTGGAAGTTATGAGGGATATCGGACTGGACGTTAGCGCGCCGGAAAAGGAGTGCAATGATCCTAAGTGTCCCTTCCATGGTAGCCTGCCTGTACGTGGCCAGGTCTTCAGTTGCACCGTGGTCAGCGACAAGATGGACAGTACCGTGGTAGTCATGCGTAAGTTCGAGAAGAAAGCAACGAAGTATGAACGATTCGAGAAGAGGCAGTCCAAGATCCATGCGCACAATCCCCCGTGCATTGATGCCAAGGCAGGGGATCGTGTCAAGATAGCGGAGTGTAGGCCCCTTTCCAGGACCAAATCCTACGTAGTAGTGGAGGTCTTGAAATGAAAGGACAAAAGGCCAAGATCCCAAGGGCGATCAACACTGGCGCATACCTGGATTGTGTAGACAATACAGGTGCGCGGACGCTACACGTCATCGCAGTCAAGAATTATCGAGGCGTGAAAAATAGACAGCCCTGCGCAGGGATCGGGGACGTAGTAGTAGTCTCTGTGAAGAAAGGAAGTCCGGAGATGAGAAAGCAGATCTTTAAAGCTGTCATCATCCGCCAAAGAAAAGAGTTTCGAAGGCCTGACGGCCTCAGGGTAAAATTCGAGGATAATGCCGCCGTTATAGTAGATGACGAGGGCGTTCCCAAGGGCTCTGAGGTTAAGGGACCGGTGGCCCGCGAGGTAGCGGAAAGGTTTAGCAAGATCGCTTCCGCGGCATCCATGATTGTGTGATGATTATGATTACAAAACAGCCAAGGAAGCAGCGGAAGGCGAGGTATACCGCACCGCTGCATATGCGTCAAAAGTACATGCACGCACCCTTGAGCAAAGCTTTGCGTGAGGAGCTGAAGAAGCGCAATGCACAGCTTCGCAAGGGCGACACCGTCAAGGTTATGCGTGGCGATCACGCCGGCACCGAAGGTGAGGTAGAAGATGTGGACCTTAAGAGGTGCACCATCAAAGTAGCAGGCGTGAGCAACTACCGGGCTGACGGAACTGAAGTGCCGAGAACTATCCATCCCTCCAACGTCATGATAATCAAGCTCATTCTTGAAGACGCAGAGAGGGAAAAGATCTTCGCGAGGCGATCAGAATGAGCAGACATCAAAAAAGAGTAACGGTTCCCGTAAGCTGGCCCATTTCAAGAAAGACCCACGCATGGGTTGCCAAGACCAGTCCCGGGCCTCATTCCGCAGGGGATAGCATGCCTCTCGTGATGGTAATCCGGGACATGCTTAAGCTGGTAGATAATGCCCGCGAGGCAAAGAGGGCTCTGTACGAGGGCAAGGTGCTGGTAGATGGAAAGATCCAGAAGGATTACAAGCTGCCTATCGGCATATTCGATGTCATATCCGTTCCCTCAAGCAACCAGCAATATAGAATGCTCAAGGATGAGAAGGGAATGTTCTATCTCGACCTTATCGAGACGAATGACATGAAAAAGCTGGCCCGAATTGATAATAAAACCATAATCTCGGGCAAAAAGCAGCAGCTTAACCTCTCAGACGGCTCAAATAAGCTGGCAGAAGGCGAGTTTAAGGTTGGCGATTCACTGGTCCTCTCACTGCCCGATAAGAAAATTGAGGATAGGATCGGCTTTGAGATAGGCAATCTCGCCATGGTCGTAGGCGGAAAGCATACCGGTCAAACGGGGAAGAT
>JBATEC010000078.1:0-6638 GCA_049663825.1 Methanothrix sp.
CAATCAGCCGGTTTCGTTAACGCCTTTATGATTAGCTCGCAAAATGCGTTGAACTTTGCTTATATAATCCATTTGACTTTGCGCGATCTGAAATGGAATGATGCTGATGTTAAACGATACGTAAGACGTTGGTTCGTAATGTCACTTCTCACAGGTCGCTATTCCGGCTCACCTGAGTCAAAATTTGATGAAGATATTAGAAAAATTCATGAACAAGGCATTGAGGAATATTTCAATGGTATCTGTCGTAGCGCACTCTCTGATGCTTTCTGGGATGTAGGGCTTCCAAAAGCTTTGGATACATCGGCAGCTTCAAGTCCTTATTTTCGCGTATATCAGGCAGCACAAGTAAAAATGAATGATAGAGGATTCTTATCGGATGAAATCACAGCAGAGCAGTTAATTAAAATTCAGTCTGATGTGCACCACCTGTTTCCCCGAGATTACCTCAAGAAAAGGGGTTATAGTCAGCGAATATACAACCAGATCGCTAACTACGTTGTGTGCGAAAAGCCGATAAATATATCTATCGCTAACAAGGAACCAAGTATCTATTTTAATGAAATCAAAAAACAATGTAATGGTGGGCAGAAATGCTACGGAAACATTACAGATCCAAACGAGGTACATAGAAATTTCCAGATGAACTGTATTCCTGGGGGAATGGAGGAGATGACAGCGGACAACTATCTAGATTTCCTCGCAGAACGTCGTAATCTCATGTCTCAGAAAATTAAAAATTATTTTAATGAACTATGAGACGTGATGGGGGCTGATGATCATCGCTACAGACTCCTCATAAATAACAGAGAGATCCAGGAACGATCAAATGATGATGCCCCCGAAATATCGCATAATAATCGAAGAAGACCCTGAAGATGGCGTTTATATCGCTTCGGTGCCTTCGCTTCCTGGATGCCATACATTCGGAAAGAATGCAAAAGAAGCTGCTCTGATTGCCCAAGAGGCCATAGAAGTCTATATTGAAACGCTGCGTGATCTTGGAAAATGTATTCCAATCGAAGATGCTTGATGCATTAAAGAGCGAGCAGGTCGAATTCATGCGCGGAAAAATCTTATCAGGTCTCGGTCAGGCCAAGTACTTCCTTACCTGTGATGGCTACAGCCGCCAGTTCCTGGAGAGCTTGGGCTTCGTCCCCTTCCCCGGCACTCTGAATGTGCTGCTGGAGGTGCCATTCCCGACAGAGAGGCAGGCGATCAAAATCGAGGGCTTCGCCGAGGAGGGGCGTAGCTTTGGCGAGTGCAAGTGCTACCGCATCAAATTAAACGGCATCGATGCCGCTGTGGTCCGGCCCGAGAGGAGCCGCTATCCGCCGGAGTTGATCGAGGTCATAGCGCCCGTACCGTTGCGCCGAGCGCTGGGGCTGGAAGACGGCGATCTGGTTGAAGTAATATTATTATGATCTGATGCAGTCAAACAACGCTAAAAAAAATCGATTGGGTCATACTTCTTTCCTGTTGAATTACATTCAGGAAGGTGTGGGTGAGCACGCCGTTGGCAAAGGCATCCTTGTACTCACTGTCATTGCCAAGCAGATCCTCAATATTGTAATAGCGCACAAGCTTGATCTGCAATAGATGATACGTTGAGTATTTTATTGACGATGAGTGTTTGAGGTGCATCCAAGAGCTCAGCTAAAGGCGCTGGAAATATATCCCATCTGCAATTATTAGTAAAACAGTGATTGCTTTGCAAAGGTCCTTTTCCATCCCGTCCCTGGTGCGTTCTTGCGCTATGCTGGCTTGTATGCTGCTGCTATTCCTTACCGCATCCTCGGCAGCTCAAGATACTGCCGCCTACTGGCTGGAGAATGGCCAGGCATATCTTTTAAACGGCAGCTTTTCGCAGGCCATCGAAAGCTTTGACCGGGCCGTAAAGATCGATCCCGAGAATGCATCGGCCTGGGGCGGCAAAGGCGTTGCCCTCTCCCGGCTGGGCCGTTACAAGATGGCCGAGCTGTGCTTCAGCTATGCTCTGGGAAAAGATGCCAAAAATGCTCGCCTCTGGCTGGAGGACGGCAGGACCAAAGAGCAGGCAGAAGAGTGGGCCGAAGCCCGGCAGAGCTACGAGCGGGCCATCGCGTTGGAGGCAAGCCTGGCCGGGGCGTGGCTGGGCCTGGCCAATTCCTCACTGGCCCTGGAAAGCTATGATGAGGCGCTGCAAAGCTTCAAGAACGCCTCTCTTTACGGCCAGAGTGATGCCGGCAATGCCGGCCAGGTTAGAGTGCTGCTGGCTCACAGTTCGACCCTCTTGAAGGAGGGCAAATTTGAGGCGGCTTATAATAGCAGCAGCGCGGCCCTTGCCATTGACCCGGAAAATATACGGGGGATGCAGCTAAAGGGAGACGCTTTGAACAGATTGGGCCGATTTGAGGATGCCCTGGCCTGCTATGGCCAAATCCTCCAGGGCAATCCGTCCGATGAGATTGGCAAGGTGGGCAAGTCCCTGGCTCTGGTGGGCCTGGGCAACAAAGAGCTGGCTGAGGGGGGGAACATTTCCAGGGCCCTTTACAATTTTGAGGAGGCTTCCAGGCTTGATCCCAAAAGCGAAGATGCAGTGTCCGGTTCGGTCAAGGCTTTGACGGCCCAGGGTGCCAGGCTTTTGCACGATGGTCTCTTCTCAGAGGCTCTCAAGAGTTACGAAACTGCCCTTGTCCTTATGCCTTCGGACCCTGGCGCACTGGCCGGAAAAGAGAAGGCATCGGCAGCACTTGTAGTCAGTAATGGGGAGGACGAATCGGCGAACGCATCCCTGCAAAAAGTTGTGGCGATCTCAGAATTCTCCTATTATTTTGAGCTGGCAAAAAACTATAGCCGGAACGGCTCGTATTCTCTGGCTTTAGAGAGCATCAACAAATCTCTTGAGCTTGATCCTCGGGCTGAAGCATGGCTGCTTAAAGGACAGATGCTCTCCCGCCTGGGAAGGCTGTCCGAGGCCCTCGATTCGCTGAATCTGGCAATAGAAATCAATCAGTCCTGCCTTCCAGCCCTGGAACTAAAGGGGCGTATCCTGGCCATGACAGGTAAATATAGGATGGCCGGGCTATTCATTGACTCTGCCCTGCGTCTGGACCCGGAGAATATCACCCTGTGGAATGAAAAGGCACGGGTGCAAGAGAAGCTACAAAACTATAAAGGCGCCCTGCAAAGCTACGACAAGGCATTAAAGCTGGATGATAATAATACAGAGACTCTGCTGGGCAAAGGCGGTCTATTGCTGGAAAACGCAAAGTACCGGGAGGCTGTGCAATATTTTTCCCAGGTTTTGGAGAAGGAAAAGGGAAATGCTGCGGCCTTGCGGAGCATGGGCGATGCAAAGCTTGCTCTCCAGGAATACAATCCTGCGTTGGAGTTCTACGAGCGGGCACTTTTGCACAACTCCAGCGATCTTGCATCAATGCTGGGAAAAGCTGAGGCTCTTTATGCCAGGCAGGACTACAACTTCTCTCTGCAGACATACGATCAGGCCTTGAAGATAAAGCCTGACGATCTTCGGGCATTGATTGGCAATGGATACAGCCTTCTGGCGCTGCATGATTATTCTGCCGCCCTGGAAAGCTTTGCCAGTGCTCTGGCCAAGGATTCGAAAAGCGTCGCTGCCCTGCTGGGAAAAGGAGAGTCCCTCTACCAGCAGGGAGAGGCACAACAGGCCCAGCAGTGCTATGATCAGGCTCTTTTGCTGGAGCCGGATAATACTGCTGCCTTGCTTGGTAAGGGAGATGTGCTCTTGGAGAAAAACGATCTATCCGGAGCTCTGTTGGCCTATGGTCGTGTCCTTGATCAGGAGCCAGGCAATGTGCGGGCGATGCTGGGCAGGGCAGATGCATTTCTTGGAAATGGCCTCCTTGATAGGGCATTGCCGCTGTATGAGAAAGCTCTGCAAATCGACCGCCAAAATATTCGGGCATTGTTGGGAAAAGCCGGGATTCAGTATGCAATGGCAGACTGCGAATCATCTCTGCATTCTTATGACATAGTTTTGGCACTGGATGAAGATAACGCCGCCGCCTGGGCAGGCCGCGGCAACGCGGAGTTCTGCGGTAAGGATGCTGATCTCGCCCGGCAAAGCTACCAGCAATCTCTTGCCATAGAGCCGCAAAACGCGGCTGCTCTCCTGGGCATGGGTGACGTGCTTTACGAAAGGGGCAACTACGGCGATGCTCTTTCCTATTACGAGGAGGCTACAGCATCTGATCCCAGCGGCCATGGCTACCGGGGACAGGGCAATGCTCTCTGCGCTCTGGGGGAGTACAACAGATCTCTGCCTCTCTTTGATAGATCACTGAGCCTGACGCCATATGATGTCGGTGCATTGCTGGGCAAGGGCCTGGCATTGGCAGCTATCGGCAACAGCTCTTCTGCCCTAAAATGCTTCCAAGATATCGTATCCGTAAATCCTGGAAACTATGCAGCCTTGTCAAATATGGGAAGCATGCAGGCCTCGATTGGCCGGTACGATGAGGCTGCCGGGAGCCTGGAAAAGGCATGCCTGGCAGATTCCTCTCATGAGGAGGTATGGTATAATCTGGGCCAGGCGTACTACTCTTTGGGCCGCTACGGCCAATCGGCAGATGCTTTCCGGAATGCGACCCGGCTAAATCCGCAGGATGCAGCCGCCTGGATGCAGCTGGGACTGGCGCAAAACCAGAGTGGAAAGCTTGATGGTGCTTTGCAGAGCTTTGAGGCTGCGGCCTTGCTGCAGCCGCAAAATATTGACGCCAAATACTGCAAGGGCCTGGTCTTGGTGGCCCAAAAACGCTATCAAGAATCTCTCAGTGTCTTTGAAGAGGTCTTGCAGATCGATCCGAAGAATTCAAACGCCAGGTATGCCATCAATCTAACTTTGGCTCGCCTCAATGCAACAGCCTAGCTCGTGGTGCTTAAAACAGCCTACATACCGTCTGCATAAAGTGCTGCAAAATACTGGTGCTCTGGAGCAGAGATGCCTGACCGGAAATCTATGGCAAAGGATGTCTTGGTGGTGGGAAAGATCCATATGATGCTCTCCGGTCGGGCTATTTTTTTATCTGCTTTCTACTCTCTTTTTCTCATAGCTAGATTGGCGTTGATAATTATGCTGCGATATCATTTCCGGTTCGACGATCTCCATCAATCTGTACTGCCTGTTGTTTCTATTCCCTCTCTTATCCAGCAGACCGTCGTGATTCATGCGGGATAGATAGGTGGAGACTGTGGATAGCTTTATATCATCAGCTACTGTCTCATATCGCTCTCTTAATTCCTGGGTTGTGAACCAGGTATTGGTAAACTCATGTCGGATGAAGTCTTCCAGCCGGTCCATGAGCGTTCCGCTGCTATAATCACGAGCAGATGTGACTGGGGCAATGCTCTCCCCTCTGCCCTCAAAGACGCCGGAAGCTGACAGAAAGCCAATGATCCTCTCTCTTAATGCCTCTCCATCCATGTTTTGCGACTCAAACTCATGGGAGGACTTAAGGCTCTTGTCTTCTATCTCTATCCGGATCCTCATTTAAAACCCCTTCATTCATCTTCCGGATACTACCTTCAAAGAAGGAAGGTATATGCTCTGCATAGAGGAAGCTTCATCCCGGCAGTTGCCAAAGCAGACATTTTCTGTCATTGCGGCATTTTTAAGTTTCCTGGAACTCTCCAGGTTCATCTGCAACATAAATAATTTGATGTGCCCTCTCATAATTTTCCCCTCTTCACAGTCAAATGCTCGCTCTTAGCCATTTTTCCCCAGATCGGATCCGCTTTGTGCATGAATTCCATTCCATCAGATCCGATCTAATCTTATTCTCGTGCCATCCCCAATTTTGGACAGGTTGTGAAACACAAGGCTAAAATTGTCCTTGCTTTCACAGCCTGTCTCCAACGATTTATATCAGATCCCGGTCTCAGCCGTTCCCTTTTTATCCTAATTGCCGTCCCTTTCCGACAACAAGGATTTCACCGGCCAAGGAATTTATCGTCTGCATCAGGCCTGAGCTATTTTGCCGTCCCTTTCCGACAGTGAACAGTCTGAAACAGGCGCATTGTATCCGGATTCGATACGAACTCCCTTTCGCTACCCCTTGTGCCATCTATGCAAGAAAGTGTATTGCTGTGAAGCATTTTGCAGGATACCGAAAATGTCTTTCAAGGCTTTCGATTTCCCCTTCATTGCTACTCCTCATGCCATCCCTTACAGTGACGTTATGCTTTCACAAAGGCGAACATTTCCAGACGATGCAGCTCTTCCACAATTGCGTGGCAGAAATAGAGCCGATACATCAGATTTATCCACCTGATACGCTTCCCTTACTGCATTGATATATTGCCAAGGTCCATCCATCCCCTCAGACGAATAAGCCCTCTTTAGTCATCCTATCCCGATGTATTCAGACAGGTTGTCTGGCCGTTTTGGCACAATATTCAACTGGGTTTTGAGATATATAAACCTTTCTAATAGTTGATAGTTGTGGTTAATGGCTTAAAACTAATAATTAACGTTATTTATTGGAATAAAGCCCTAATAGTACTCAGAATAGTATTCCACAAGATACGCTTATGACTTGGAAAACAAATTATAATGTGTTGTGAAAAGAATTTTCGGGCGAATACTATCATAATAATGGCTATCAACCGGCTGGATG
>JBATEC010000079.1:0-14674 GCA_049663825.1 Methanothrix sp.
CCAATAGCTATCGTACTTATAGCAAGACCCATAATAACAATAAGAATATTTACTACTAAGGCAAAATAGAAGTTAATCCTGGCTTGATGAATTGTAGCTTGAAAAGTGTCCTTAACTACCTTTTCAGATTCGGTTAAGAGCTTGTCCAAGTCTCCCAGAGTCATTCGCCGCTGAGCAACACTTTGAATTGCAGCCCATCCACCCAAATCAATCAGCATTTCTCTCGCTGTTCGTGCCTGATCCACATCCTCTCCGCCAAGACTCCTGCTTAGGATCTCAGAGGAGACAGTTCTATCTTTATCAATGTCTCGAAGGGCTTTTGTCAATAAGGTGCGAATATCTTTATCTGTTTCTTTATTTAAAGCCTGTTCTACAATGGAACGAATGGCTTTTTCTTTCGGGACAATCTGTTCTATTGCTTTTGATGCCTGCACCCTAATTTCAGCATTGCTATCCTCTAGCGCCTTGAGAAGGTCTGAAAATGCGTTTGCATCCTTTCTTTCTGCTAAGGATTTTATTGCCTCCAAGCGCAAGTATGAAATTGGCTCAGAAATTGCTAAATCGCCCAACGCTCTTGCTATTTTGGAGTTTTGAGAATAACGAAGGTTGCCCAGAGCCACTATTGCCCAATATTTATAATCGTTGGCCTTGCTAGTATTCATGATCTTAATAATGTCATCAGTGAGGGCAGGCAGTGGAACCTCATTTAATGCTCGAAGAGTATAATATGGTATCCAGTAATCTTTATCACCTAACCGTTCCCTTATCTTCTCCTCCGCATTTTTATCCCCGCCGTCCGCCAAGATGGCCAATGCCTCAGCTTGGACTAAATAACTTTCTTCTTTATCCTGGGATAAAGTCTTCATTAATCTATTCATTTCGGATCGCTGTTTATCCGACTTAGCAAGATCTTTAATTGCACTGATTGCATAAAATCTGGTATTACGAAATTTTCTCTTTGGATTCTCTTTATCGGGATTCTCTTTATCTTCTTTTTTTCCTGAGAGATATCTTTCTTCTTGCTCTTTATCAGCATAATATTTTTTGTCGAACAGATCCATAAGGGATTGAAATACCTTCTCTTTGGCGGACTCGTTCACGTTCTCATCTTTGCCGATCTCTTTCAGGATTGCGATTCCCCAGCTTCTATTGCTGTCTTTGACGGATTTATCAATAAATTGAATAGTGGTATCAAGATAAGCTGATTTATCCCGCACTTTTTCAGCGAAGTCTTTAATTAATTTTTTACAATTATCAATATAATTATCATTCTCTTGAATTGAATCAAAAAAATTATTGGGGGTTGAAAAAACCTCGTTGATTACCATCATAATCGCTCTAATTTATTAATATTCAATTTTAATTGGATTTTTATAAATCATACAAAAATCCGACAAATTGATACTTTTTGATCTTGATATAGTTCCTTGATGAACATATAAAACAATTTCGGTAGATTATCGACCTGATTGTAGCAGAGGATCAACGATGAGATTTCTTGACCACCTTGTTTTGGATTAAGTCTCTTTAAAGGCCTCAAGATACAATCTTCAAATACTGCACGGATTTTCATCTTTATCTATTGAATCAAACGATCGCCCTTTGTAAATAATTACGCTCTAACTAAGTCACTCCCTTGCACAGCTCCCCGCTCTCCAGATCCTCTCGGAAGAAGTCTTTCGGCGTGCGCCTCCCCAAAGCCAGGTCGAGCTTGCGCCGGGCGTAAAATGGCGCCAGACGGCGAACCTCGCTCGCAAACCATTTGGGATAGAGCTTCTTTACTTTGTTGTACCGCAGCCAATCCAGATCGTAGTAGCGGGCGTTCATCTGCCAGGTGATGAATTGCACCTCTTCCTCGGAGAGGTGGCGCGTCTTCAGGTTAGCATGCAGCCCATCGTACCTGGTAAAATCGCTGTTGGTGACCAGCCCCATCTCCTCCAGCTCGGCGCGCATCTCTGTTTTGGGGTAGGGCGTGGAGATGTAGAAGATGGGAAAGTCCACCTTGAGACGCCTGGCCAGCTTGAAGTTCTCCCACAGGTCCTCCTCATCGTCATCGGGATTGCCGCCGATCAGGCCCGTAGAGACAATAATATTATTATCATGCAGGTACTGCACCGCTTTCTCTGCATCGTTGGACATCTTGCCCTTGCCCAGGAATTCCAGGTTCCTCTTGTTGATGCTCTCTACGCCTAAAAAGACACCATCAAAGCCTGCTTCCCCCATCTTGTCCACCAACTGCCTGCTTGACGCAATGCCCGATGCGGATGCCTGCGTCTTGTAGCGCAAATGAGTGAGATTGGCATCGATGATAGCCTGGCACAGCCGTTCCAGCCTCTTTGGGTCCAGGGTGATATTGTCGTCCGGGAAGAAGATGGAGCCGGCTCCGTGCGCTTCTGCGTCCCGGATGTCCTCGATCACCCTCTCGATGGAAAAGCGCCGGAAGCGGCGGCCGTACATGATATTGATGGAACAGAACTTGCAGCCCTGCGTACAGCCCCGGCTGGTCTCCACGCAGTCGATGGGCACATCAAAGCTGTAAAATCCTTTGGTTATGAGACGCGCATCCCTTTTGGGCATGGCAATCTCCTCCACATTGAGTAAGGGCCGTGTGGGATTGTGGACCATTTTTTCCCCTTTAGCATTCCTCTCCCCCTCGTGGTAGGATAGTCCCAGAATGCCTCGCGGGCTTTTTCCGGCCAGCTTTGCCTGTACCAGCTCCCGGAAGGTGGCCTCTCCCTCGCCGCGCACAATGTAGTCTATGAGCGCAGCATCAGGGCTTTCGCCGATCTCTTCTGCGGCCAGCGTGGGATGGTAGCCGCCGAAAACCGTCTGTGCGCCTGACTGCTTGGCGATCTTTGCTAGCGCCAGAGCCTCTTGATACTGAAAGCTCATGGCGGTCAGGCCTACCAGGTCGTAGCCGTTTACGATCCGGCTCACATATTCCCGGTGATTTTTCAGGCCGTGAATGTCCGCCACATGCACCGTGCATAGATCATCCACATGAGCAGCCAGCGAGGCCAGGCCCAGATTAGGCACACGGGCGATGCGGTCAAAATCAAGCTGAACTACAGGAGATGATAGTAATAATAATTTCATCCATTACCTTCTCGCATCTTACTTTTGCCCGATCTGGCTCTCATCCACTTTCAGCAGCCGCAGTCCGGCATTCCAGTCGAACTTATTTGCCCGGCTGATGTAGGCGGCAACCTCTTTCACTCCATTCCAGCCGCCGTAACGATAGGCATTGGACCATACCCGGCCCGAGGTGCGAAAAGGCGCATACCAGGGATGAACCAGCTTGAACGACCAGTCCAAGATTCCCGGAAACTCCTCCGGCTTGATGCGAGGATGATTCCAGACCATGTGCTTGCCGTCGTGATGATGATAATCGTTATCCCAGATGCCGAACTTCTCCTCGATCTCAGTCCACATGGGCGTCTGGGGCAGTGGAGTTATGACGCAGATCTGAGTTATGTCCAGCTTCAGAGCCGCCAGCTTCTTTATGTCCTCGCGCAAGGACTCTTGGGTGTCTTCCTCAAAACCGATCATGTAATAACCCACTGTGCCAAGATTCCTGGCTTGCAGCATGCGCAATGTCTCTAAAATGTCCTCGGTGCCTTCCTTCTTCTTCATCTGGTCCAGGCGCTCTTGATGCAGGTTCTCGATTCCGATGGCCGCACCCCCAAAGCCGGCCACCTTTCTGCCGTTCTTCTTTCTCATGTCCGCCCAGTCATCGATCTTCTTTCTGAGATAATCGGCCCGAGCCATGCATCCCCAGACCATCTGGTACTTGTCCAAAAGCTCTACCACCGCATCGGCATGGCGGCGATTGCAGCCGAAGTTCTCATCCTCAATCAAAATCACATTGATGCCATGCTCTTTGTAGTAGGCCAAAACTCGCTCTATGCTCTGCAGAGAGATGATATTGGGCTTATTGCAGAAGACCGGCGTCTGGCAGAACTTGCAGCCCACCGGGCAGCCGCGCGTGGTGAACATCACACCGTAAATGTTCAGCTTTATATTGAAGGGCGAATTAAGATATTCGATAAGCGGAGGGTGGATTATGTCTTTGATCTGCCGTCCGAAATAGGGGGCGAGCTCTCGCTCCGAGTAGCCCACGAAGATCCTGTCGAACCTGTCCTGCACTGCAGAGGTCAGCGCGCCATAGTTTCCCGCCCATACCTCGCCTGCGCCGGCAGAGCGCGCCGCATCCACCATCTCCATGGCTTCATGGGTCTCACTCAGGTAAAAGGAGAGCCCCACCACATCCCAGCCCTCTTGCAGCTTCTTTTGGTACTCATCCCAGGTGGGAAACTCCAGGATCTCCAGCTCAGGAATGTTCTGCTTTAGAAATCGCAGGCCGAAGGACTGGATGCGCGGCCAGTAGAATCTGAACCACGACCTGGTATTGGCTCCGATGTAGTCGTAAGGCTCGGAGCCTTTTCTATAAATGGTTGCGAACAGAACACGGGGAGTCATAAACGCCCTGTCCTGTCCCATGGAAGATTAATCTTACGATTCCGGACTGGCTGAAATGCTCTTATCTTCCTTGCCACGAGCCAGCAGGTTCTCGTAGGCAATGCCGGCCAGCTCGCTGACATCGATGCCCATCTCTCTAGCGATCAATAGGACCACAGCATCCAGATCCACCAGCTTTTTCAGGGAATCCTGTTTCTCATTGGCAAGAGCAATGACCTCTTTTCGGCTCATGCCTGTATGGGAAGTGATGAGCCTGATTCCCTGATCCAGTATGCCCTCCTCCGTTGACGGCTTGAATCCCATGGGAACCGCCACTACTGCAGCATCAAAGATCGCAGTTACCATTTCGCCTTCCATTTTAACCATGCCTTCAGCTTCCGCTTCCCGGAGGAGGGACCGCACCTTCTCAGGAGGCCCCCATTTCAGGTCGAGGGAGAGGGCAAAGATAAAGTCGCTGATCTTCAGGCTCGTCTTGCCGCGCTTCTTGAAGGGCGTGGCCACCAGAAAGGCTTTCTCAGGGTCCAAGGAAACACCTACCTGTTGGTCTGATGCATAACAGATATAAACTAGTCCGTCGAGAGGAGAAGATTATTATTCCTTTGAGAGAGAATTTATAAATGGGATGAGTAGTGGGATACTAACTATAGTAAAATCCGGCGTATGCCATCGTGTGGTGTTAGATGAGGCAGATATACCCTATTGTTATTCTATTCCTGCTGATTGCCGCCAGCTCCGCCCAGCTGGCAGCAGACAAGGATAGATTCGATGTTGTGCTCCATTCCGGTGACCTGGAGGAGAGAACGCTTAAGGTAACCAATATTGGAGATGCGACAATCTTCAAGATCTCAAAAACCGAGATGATTGGAACTGCCAGAGACTACATATTCCTGGACATGCCCAAAGAAAAAACGCTCAAGCCCCAGGATAGTGCAGAGATTAAGATCTACTTTGCCCTGTCTCCTGAGACGCCACCGGGATCTTATACCGGATTTATATATTTGCTGGATAGCACACCACCCTCGCTGCCCACGAGAATAGACTTCGACCTGACGGTCATTGGACAGGAAAGCTATGACATTGGCATGACCATAGATGATGCCAAGTCTGCTGCGCTTTCGGCCAATGCCAATGATATCGCTCAGTTCGATCTGGCTGTTAAAAATCTGGGCGCTTTTAGAGATGTGGCTTCTATCGACACCGGGCCGCTGCCGAATGGGTGGAGCGTGAGCTTGATGGATGGAGAAAAAACGCTTGACATTCCCTACGATCTGCCTTTGGACGCCGGCACAACCCATACCATGAAGCTGCAGGTGCAAACAACCAATCCCGGCAAGAAGGGCAATCTGTCAATTATAGCCACATCTTTAGGCAACCAGTCCAAAAATTCTTCTGTTGAGGCCGTGGTTGATTTCGCCGCGGAAGTTAGGGGATACAACGTGGTAATCGATGTCCCGGAAAAAATTGTAACCAACAAGACCTACAAAGGCTCCTTCAATATCATGCTGGATGTCAGGGAGTTGGTAATGGTGGGAATAGTAACGCCTCCCGAGCTTATGGTTATACCTTTAGCCCAGACGGTAGAAGTCAACCCGCATAGCCCAGGCATTGCCAATTTCACACTGCTGGCATCGAAGGACGGCGACTATCCGCTTGTCTTCCGACTCATGGACTCCCAGGGCATTCCCATGCCGGACGAAGTAGCATCCATCAAAGTGATCTTGCCGCAAGGTATGGTCATTCTGACGGGAGACGACTTCCTCTACAGCACTATTGCATCCGTAAGTCGTCTTGGCAATGGAACTGCTGATTCCGACATAATTACCATTCCACCTGGAAAAATAAGCGAAACGAATCAGGTGAAGCTGCAGGACTATTCCATGATCTTGATTTTGGGCAATCAATCCATAGTCTCTAAAGATGCGGAAAAGGCACTGCAAGGGGTCAAAATCGAGCGCATTGAAGGAAATAGCTTTTACGAAGAGTGCTGGCTCTTTGCAGCAGAAATCTGGCGGAATGGAACGGCCAAGGTGGTCCTATCCAACTCCAGTCCTGCGGATATCTTCAAGGCCTATCAAGTGTCCGAAACGACGGGAGCGCCAATAGTAGTATGCGAGGGCAATGTGACCGAGAAGGTCGGGGCCGCCATAAAGGAATTGACTAAGAGAAATGTTACCCTCTCCAGGGCGCTACTCGTAGGCGATATTGGAGCGAAGTATACAAAGCCACTGCAAGACGCAGGCGTTAAAACTGAAGAGGTGAAAACGTGAGGCTGCATTATCTAATACTATTCATAGTAATCATGTCCAATTGCTTAGCAGAGGACGCACCCCTGCAAAGAGGAGTTAAGGGCGACCTCGATGATGTGATTTTAGTCGGAGCAGATGATTGGCATGCAGCCATTGCAGCTACTCCTCTAGCCATTTGGTCTGAGGAAAATCAGACCAGAACTTTGCCCTTGTTGATTCTTCCCAAAGCGGTCCAGGCCAGGGATAGAAACGGCTGGGTGGAAGTGAGCGATCTTGAGAGATATGGTGCCTCTGCTATCCTCAGCACATTCAAGGCGGCAAATATCAGCACCATAACCATCCACGGTACGGGTGATCAAGTAAAATCTCTGGTTGAAGCAGCCCACAAAGACGGGCTGAAAGCTTACATTACGGCAACTCTTGAGATTCCAGTTATCTCCGAGACGGAGACGGCAAAAAATATAGAAGAATTGCCGCAGGCCAGAAAAGTCATGCTTGCAGAGGCAGACCTCGACCTGACCGTCACAGACGATTCAAGGATTGATAAAAGTATGTTGCAGGTGGCAAATCCCGACATAGGCGGCAATGCCGCATTCTTTTGCCCTGTAAACCAAGAAGCAAGGGATTATCTCTACAATCTTATCGAAACGCTTATAGACGACTACAAGGCCGATGGCATTGTGCTCTATAATTTCGGCTTCCAGGATGAGAACTATTGCTACTGCAATGTCTGCAAGGAGAAGTTCTATCAAGATACCGGGATGGATCTCAGCAAAGTCAATATTAATAGCTATAACCAGGAGAGATGGACAGAGTGGAAGCAAGATCAGCTCATGATGATTGTAAATTATGCCCGAAATATAACCTCTGATTTGGGTCCTGTGAAGCTTGGTGTTGCTATTGATAATCCCGTCGATCGCAGCCGGGGCTACAACTTCGCCGAGATCGCGAAGGTGACGGACTTTTCCATAATATCTCCCCTCTCCCCACAGGATGTGGGACAGGCCTGCCTTCTCAGCAATAAACCGGTTTATGTCCGTTTGAGCGATGATTACATCGGATACGTTCTCTCCACCCAGAATGTAGATGGCACAGTCAAGTACATCGAGGACCTCATAAAATCCGGCGCAGCAGGAGTTGCCTTCGAGTATACCGTAGTTCATACGCCAGTTTGGTCGGAGCTAGAGCCACCATCATTAGCCGCTCACTGGCTGCTGGGTCAGTTAGGCGGAAAGACCCTTGCCATAGGAAATGTCTCATGGAAATGCGATGCCAGGGTAGCAGCAAATAGCAGCTTTGAGATGGCTGAAAAGATAAGCCGGTACTGGAAAAGCTCGCCGGGAGCAGTAATTGTAGGCGAAAATTACAGCGCGGCCCTCATTGCTGCACCAATTGCCTCATATCTCAATTGGCCGCTCCTCTTTGTGAATAGTGTGCTGCCCAATGAGACTGCCGGCGCATTATCACGTCTGGATGTAAAAGAGGCTGTGATAGTAGGTCCAATCTCGCCAGTCGTGAGGCAGAACTTGAGCCAAATGAATATTACCATGCAAGAAGGAAGCCCTAAATTTCTCGCCCTGCAGATGAGCAAAAGGGGTGATCGCCCGAATATGGTGGTATTTACCAACTCGCATGATCTCTCGCTTCTACAGCCGGTGCCAAATCCTGTAGTAGAGCGAACACTTGTTGACGATCTGCTGATAAGGACGGAAATAAGCCCAAGCCAGGTACCGGCCGAGGAGCTGGGAGAAATTGTAAGGCTTAACGTAACCCTGAGCAATACCGGCGAAGAGGTGCTGAAAGATGTGCGATTGCTGGACATCTTCCCCATGGGCAGGTTCATAAAATGGCCCCGGTCACAAATGGGCGAGACAAATGTCACCGATCCCTATACCGGCCTACCCTCAGATGCCATAAATGCATTCCTCAACGGGTCCATGCTTCGCTGGAATATAAACAAGCTTGAACCAGACAAGTCCGCCAGTTTGAATGTGGATGTAGAACTGCTCTACCCATTGGACTCAGGCTGGGAAGAGGGGCTGGACACAGGGGCCACGGCCGCATACGACGGATATTCCTATAACCATACCCTGGAGAATGTGGATGACGAACCGGTTATCAATCTGACCTACCCCACCTGGATATACTCGGGCAGAACGAACATATCCTGGAACATTAACCGTGACGCAAGTTACACCGCCCTAAACCTCTATAGCCCGGACAAACGAAACGGAAACATGAAGATCACGGGCATCGAGCCTGATAAGCTCTATGAAGTGCGAGTGCAGATGCTAACGCCAGGCAAGTGGATTTTCAATATTGAGACCGGCGACGGTTATATCCACAGAACGGAAAATTACACAATTGATGTTCGCTCCAATATTGAGGCTGTGAATATCACTGCATTCAGCCACACCAAAGTCCCCCGGCTGTCCCTGGTTGCGGCTTGTGCAGCAGCAGCTCGCCAGGCAATTCTGCTGGACGTGGCTAAAGACCCGCAGCAAATTGATCCACTGATTGAAGAGCAAGCATTAAAGCAGACGGTTGATGATCTTATGCTCTCACCTCAATATCTGATGGTTGTGGGCGATCCAGGGTCGATGCCTTTCATATCCACCGGCATGATTCAGAAGCTATCGGATATCATGGAGTACGAGGTTTACAGGGACTATCAATTGCCCATGGATGAAGAGAATTACAGCAGCGTAGCAGTGGGCCGAATCATGGGGCTTTCCGTTTACGATGCATCTCAGCTCATGGCTCGCACCCTGGCCTATGACCGGCTGAATGGGTCCTGGAAGAATAATGCCCTGGTCATATCTTCGCCGCCACTCTCTTATCCACAGGCTCCCACTGCTATGAGAGTCAGAGACTATTTGGGGGAGGCCGGGCTGCAAGTCAAGGACCTGCGTTATGAGGTGGCTACCTACCAGCAAGTCATCTCGCAGATGAATAACGGCCAGAATATTGTGCACTTCGATCATCACGGCAATGAAAACAAATGGCAGTTGTCGGATTGGTCGATGCTGGATCCTTCGCTTACCGAAGAGCATGTAAAGGAGCTAACTCTTTCACCCCAGACAACCACCTCAAGCGCCTGTGTTACTGCAAACCTCAAGGGATACTACCTCAATGTGACCGGCACCAGGATGTATATCCCCCTGAACCTGGAGGACTCCATTGCCCTGTCCTTTATAAGAGCTGGAGCTGTGAATTATATTGGAGAGTCTGCACTTTCCTGGATCTTCGTGTCGGAAGATGCCTCAAAGAGGTTTTATCAATCCCTGGCATTTGATAATGCTACGGTGGGACAGGCCGCTCTTGACGCAGATAACCTCATCAGGCTGAAATTTCAGGGTACTGAGAACATAAAGGCCCTCTCCGATTACGATGAGGCTTTGCCAGATTGGGATTATTCTATTTCTGAGATGCTCAATCAGACAGCCTACATGGATGTCATGCTGGGAGATCCCAGCTTCCGACCGGCTCTGCAAAAAACTCCAACTCGCCCCTACAGCACAGTGGTACAAATCGTCAATACCACAGGCGAGAACAAGAGCATCGTCAAGGCATCCATAACACCCATGAACGAGAGCGCAACCGACTGGATCTACTGGATCGAGACGGACAGCACCAGCGGGGAACTAAATCTCAATGCACCACCTGCCATCATCGGCGAGGTTTTGCTGCCCAAAGATGCAGACAAGATCGTGGTTAAGGAAAACGGCCTTTCTGTCTGGCATGATGAATATACGTTAGGCGAAAAAAAGAAGGTGATGTGGCCCATCATACGACCGAGGCTTAATGAGTCTAGGAGCTTTCAGATAGAGTATGTGCTCATCCCCGGCCAGGTTCAGCGCATCAATGTAACAGCCGGCTGGAATGCTATAGCCATATACCTCAAGCCGAAAGATGCCACGGTCTCCAAGTACCTGGCGAATAAGCCTTACCGGAGCATATTCTCCATCTCCGACGAGGGGTGGGACTTTGGCATGAAGAATAAGGACATGGCCAGTGTAACCAGCTTTTCGCCAGGTGAGGGATACCTTATCGACAGCGCCGACAACTTCACCATAGAAATCTCTGGAAAGCCTGTCGATCTGCCCTATCGCCTCAATCTGCATGCAGGATGGAATATGATTGGTCTTCCTGTGAACAAGACTGTAGATTTAGGCAACATAACCGTGAATGCCGAGCATAAGAGGTACAAATATCCAGAGGCGGTAACTAAAGGCCTGGTCTCGGCTTTCGTCTGGAAGTATGAGGGGCAGGGCTGGACGCACCTGGGGAAGAATGAGACACTTGTGCCGGGAATGGCCTATCTTTTCGAGGCCATGGACGAGGCCAAGCTGGAGTTCCGCTGAGAAATATCAGCAGAACTCTCTTTTTTGTTTTTTTAAAATTTGTTATTTCCTTCTATGCAGTTCTCGAATCATCTCTCGGTGCATGGATGCCATCATATCTCCCTGCATGCCTATCAGAAATAGCTGGAGGCCTACGATAATCAGAATGGCCGTCAGGATGGTGAGGGGGATGTGCTCGATGCGCCAATAAAACCAATCTCTTGCAACAAATAGGCCGATGAGAAATCCGGCCAGACCAAAGAATGATCCGATCAGGCCGAAGTAGAACATGGGATTTTCGGTTTTGGCCATGCGGAAGATGGTGAGAATGATCTTGAGGCCGTCACGGAAGGGATGCAGCTTGGTCTTGGTGCCGACCGGCCGTGGCTTGTAAGTGATAGGCACTTCGATAATACGCAGGCCTTTCTTCACGCTCTCAATGGTTATCTCGGACTCAATCTCAAAGCCCGGCGTAGATAGGTCCAGCCGGCGAATGCCTTCACTGGTGAACGCCCTGTAGCCTGAGAGAATGTCGGTCAAGTGAACGCGATAAATGGTGGCAAAGAAGAGGTTGATCATCTTGTTGCCGAACATGTTCAGCCCCTTTAAGGCTCCACCCTGAACATTGCCCAACCGATTTCCCACCACATGGTCTGCCTTTCCCCCCAAAACCGGCCCCAGGACGAGAGCTGCCTCGGCAGGAAGATAGGTGCCGTCTCCATCAATGAGAAGGATAAACTCTTCTTCGATCTCTTCGAAAACCTCTTTTAGAGCCTGGCCCTTGCCCGAGCCGGACTGAATAAAGATGCGCGCACCGGCAGCTTTAGCCTTGGCCACGGTGCCGTCAGTACTGTGGCCGTCCGCCACCAGAATGTTTTCGAAGCCCAAGGCTTTGAATTCCCGGATGACAGGCTCGATGGTCTCCTCTTCATTGAGGGTGGGAATGAGAACGCATACGTCTTTGTAGCTCGCGCGAAGATCAGCTCTGGCCATGGTTATCTGGTGATGGGCTGAGGCGGATTAAATAGGTTGCTTTGCCTAAAGAGTTGTTCATGTTTTCATGGCCCGATGTATGATCATCTCATAGCGCTCTTCCAGCTCAGCCATGTCGCCTGCCGCGGTCTCGATGTAAAGCCTTAAGATGGGCTCGGTATTGCTGGGCCGGATAAGAACGCTGTAGCTGTCGGTGGTGATCTTCAGCCCGTCCAATGTGTCCGGCTCCATTGCCGCGAGCGCATCCTTTAGCTGCAGCATTACTCGGGCCGGGTCCTCGCTAAGGCGAATGCTGATCTGCTTGTAGGGATAGTCCGGTATCTCATCCGCGAGAACTGAGAGCTTTTCACCACTTGAGATGATCTCGGCAATGGCCAGACTCATGGCGAAGGGGTCATCCGAGTACTGGAACTCGGGTAGGAAGAAGTGGCCGCTGCGCTCAACACCCAAGACCGCACCCTCGTTCTTTACCCGGTTGGCAACGAATACATCGCCTACCCTCTCCCTTACTACCCTGATGCCGTCTTTTTGCAGTTCGCGCTCCAGCATCATGGAGCAGTCAAATCCGGAGATGACCAGATCGCCGCGTTTGTACCTTCTCCGGGCGATGATGATGGCCACTTTCTCCGGCGGCAGAACACGACCCAGGTCGTCGATGATGATCCCACGGTCAGCATCAGGATCAAATCCCACCCCGAAATCCGCCTGATTTTTCCGCACCTCTTGGCAGGCGGGCTGCAAGGACTCTTCGTTAGGAGCCGGGCCGCGACCGGGAAATAGGCCGTCCATGGTGCCGTTAAGCACAGAGCAGTCCAGGCCAAGGCTATGGTAAAATGAAGCCATAGCGCAAGCCGAGCCGTTGCCCATGTCAAGAACTGCCTTTAGCGGGCACTCTAAGTGCAGCTTCTCTGCCACATAACGGCGGTACTCGTCGATAGCCTCCGCAGAAAGATGATCCTCTACCCTTCCCTTTCCTGAGAGAAAGCCGCCTTCATGGTAGAATTTCATGATGGACGACTCCTGGTAGAGCAGGCCGTAGCCATCGCCCGTTCTAAACCGCACGCCATTGTACTCAGGAGGGTTATGGGATGCTGAAATATAGGCCGCGGCTTTCAGGCCCATTTTGCAGGTGATGTAGCTTAGAACGGCAATTGGAATTATGCCGTAGCTGTGCACATGGCATCCTGTAGTCAGAACTCCTTCCAGGAAGGCTTTCTCCAGAGACGGGCCGCTGATTCGCGTATCCCTGCCCAAAGACACACTGCCACCACCGGCAAAAGATCCGAAAGAAAGGCCAACGCGCCGGGCCAGATCCTCTGTTAGATCGGTGCCGTAGACACCTCGAACATCATAAGCTCTAAAGACGGTCACGAGATTCCTGTTGACCCAAGCATTTAAATTATTTTCTGCGAGGCGGCTCTGACAAAAAGAGAGATGTGTCCCCTCGCACAAGAACCCATGCAACTGGACACCGTCTGAATTTAGGCTAATTTATGGGGGCTGCGCCCTTTACCAGCCCTGTTATCAATGAGAATCCGACACCATTAGATCCCGGATTGATGGGCTTTACCTCTATGCCCCAATTTCCCTTAGCAGCATTTCTCAGGAAGTAGTAATCGTAGTTCGAACCCAAGAGGTGCACTACATTCTGGTTATCACCCTGGACAGGAAGAGCGCTTCCATTTGGCTGGATCAAAGTCAATGTGAAGCTTTTATCCTTCCAGGAAATACCTATCATCTCTGCTCGCTCTGAGATCGACAATCCTGTTTGGTATACTGAACCGGTCTGACCTTCCAAGCCCAGCGATCTTACAAACTTCAGGGTTGATGCACCTGGATATGCTATACCGTTCTCCACTTTTAGCGTATTAAGGGCAGTAACAGACTTGGCCCAGGGCAAAGTTATGGCCGTCCCGGTAGGAATTGTGTAAGATTGGGCGGATGGAAGGGTACTGGCAGGTGCTACATAGGGCTTATAATATGGGTAATAGAACGGATCATATGGGTAATATGGATTCCATGCATTTCCCCGTCCGCAGACCACATACGAATGCATGCAGCCCCGGGCCCTATCACAATAGTCTATGGTGCAGGGATTGCCGTCGTTGCAGTTCTTGGACGTATGCACGCATTTTCCATCAACACAGGTATCAATGGTGCAGGCATTTTTATCATCGCAATTCTTGGGCGTATTCACGCACACTCTGCCATTGAAAGAGTCTATGGTACAGTTTTTGCCGTCGTCGCAATTTAATGTTGTATTGTAGCATACCCCACCAAAGCAGTAATCGTTCGTGCCGGGATTTCCATCATCGCAAACCTTCGGTTTATGCTCGCATCTTGTCCCGTTGAGATTATCCATCGTGCAGGGATCATGATCATCGCAGTCCGAATGATGACTGGCCATGAGCGTCTCGTTTGTGGAGAGGACTGTGCTGTTGTTTGAGTATGGAACAGTGCTGTTGTTATCCCTCATGATGCCGCTACTATCTATGGGCACATAAGTACAAGCGCCGTCTTTGCAGGAATCGATAGTGCTGTCATTTCCGTCATCGCAATTCATCAGTGCGTAAACGCAGCCTGTGCCATTGTAGGCATCCGTAGTGCAAGGAT
>JBATEC010000080.1:0-5565 GCA_049663825.1 Methanothrix sp.
GATTATTACTCCTATCAGGGCGACTGCACCGCCTATAAAATCAAACCTATCCGGCGCGATCTTGTCTATCTGCCAGCCCCAGAGGTGGGTATGATCCCGTAGATAACCAGAATTGCCGCACCGAGCAGGGCAAATGTCAATCCTCTTCCTTTGTGAACCTTCTTGATAGCGCCGCTGTGGAATACTTCCTCCTTCGTCAGCTCGCGCGCAAGATACCCCATCTCCCGCAGCGCCAGCATGAAGGCCAGGGCGCAGTCGATGCATCTGCCGGGAAGGCCGGAGCAGTATTTAGACGAGATCCGGAAACCCTCCCTGGCGAAATCCTAATTAGTGCTCAATTTAACGCTTTCAAAGAATACCGGCCAGAATGGATCCTGCTTGGGTATTTGCAGGGGTACGACCTCACCATTGAGCCGTTTCATAGTTCTTATCTTGGGATCGGATGTTACATTTCCTATTACTGATGCCTCTATGCCTGCGGCCTTAAGCCTGCTCAATATCTCTGCAGAACTCTCAGGGCGGGCTGTGATCAAGAGAGAGCCTTCCGCGATCGCTGCCACGGGATCGATCTGGAATGCGTCACAGATCATTTTTATCTCAGCCGGATAGATAAACAGAGATTCATCTATTTCCATGCCCACACCGCTGGCGTTGGCGATCTCGAATAGACCACCGATGACGCCGCCTTCAGTTGCATCATGCATGGCGGAAACACCTCCACATTCCATTGCCAAAGATGCATCCCTGACAACAGTCATCTGCTGGCAGAGCGCCTTGGCCTTTTCCACCATCGATGCAGGGTATTTCTTCAGCAGCTCCTTCTCCCTCAGCACTGCCAGCAAGCCTGCGGTCTCAATGGCCGGACCTTTGGTTAGGAGCACATCATCTCCAGACCTCGCTCCACCAGGCGTTATGTATTTTCCTCGTTCTGCCACAGCGAAGACGGTCACTCCTCCAATCGTCGGCGCGGCGAATCCCGGATAGTATCCTGTATGTCCGCCAACGATGGCAATATCAAGCTCCAAAGCAGCTTTGTGAATGGAATTCACTATGGTCTTGAAGTCCTCATCACTTGTCTCCGGTGGCATCAAAAGGGAATAGGTCAGGTATCTCGGCTTGACGCCCATTACCGCCACATCGCTGGCTCCAATATGTACCGTGTACCAGCCAAACATCTCCCATGGTTGTCCCGGTATGGCAAGAATTGGGTCTTCTGCAATCACTAACACCTGATCGTGCCCTAGGTCGATCACGGCGGCATCAACGCCTGTTAGGGGCGGCACTAAAACCGTGGGATCCTTCTTTCCCAAACGTTGCAGAAGGAAGGACTGGAATGTGTCCAGGTCAATCTTTCCAATTTTCGTCTTATCCATGATAGATCCTCGCTATTTCGCATACCTGTTCCGCTACCTCAATGGGATCTCTGCCCACGAGAACGGATACGGGCTCCTTGCCGATGGCTCCAGTCTCGTAGAAGATCTTGGGCACGCAGCCACCGGCTGCTCTGATCGCCTCGGCCACCTTCCAGGGCATGCTTGCGCCTTCAGCTTCCTTAATCTCTTCGGGCTCATTACCTCGATCGATCGCACTGAAGATCCAGCCTTTGGTTTTGCAGTAATTTTCCAGCCATAGAGCCAGCCTGGGATCATTGGCAAAGTCCACTCCCGCTCGAATGGCAGGTTCGACCTTTCTTATCTCTATGATCAAGCGCGCCATGTGGCTGGAGGCTCCAAATCTGGGCTTGCCCGTCGCATGTGGCAAGCCGTTCACCACTGTTATGCGGCCATCTACAGCCAAAACTTCGTATCGGGTCTTAGCATTGGCGCGGGCGTAAGCCAAATTGGTCCTTACCTCAGGGATGATCGCTGCAAACTCCCGGCAGCCTTCCAGCATATTCAGGGCCACTGCCATCCTTCCATACATCTCGATATCCTCGTCCACTTTCATCATCGGCCTGCAACTCCATTTTCTCTTATATCAGATTGCCTTCAGTTCAAGCCCGCGGCCAGAACATGATGATTACTATCCCCATCAGGGCTATGAAGCCGCCGATCAAATCAAACTTATCCGGCGCGATCTTGTCTATCTGCCAGCCCCAGAGGTGGGTATGATCCCGTAGAGAATCAGAATTGCCGCACCGAGCAGGGCAAATGCCAATCCTCTCCCATCTCGTATGCAATGCCTTTCGTTCTGTCATCCCTCCAATCACGGCTCCCAGCCCCGTCCCAAGGATCTTGCCGATGCAGGCAACGAAAAATACGAGCAGGACTATTGTCAGATCAAAGTTGGCAGCAAAGTTGGTTTTAAGCCCGATCGATACGAAATAAATCGGTGCCAATATGGTCATAACCGGAAGATAGGTATTCTTCAAGATGAGATCTCTTCTAGATCGTCTTAGAGAGAGAATCACACCTGCCAGGAATGCTGCAAAAATGCCGTGCGCACCCACGAACTCAGATGTAATTGATGCCGCAGAGATCTATGCCAGGAAGACAGGTCAAGACATAGATCAGGTAAAGAATCTGACCGAAGAGGATCTCTTCGATACCAGCTTCTACGATAACCTGGCCCGAATTGGGTCATACTTAAAGAAAACTTCTTGAGCAAGCGCAAGTCTGAACAGTCTTGCTCAAGGCTATTTTTGCCTCAATCTCAACTTTTAATAGCTACCAAGTCTTAACAGGCCTGTTATCAAAGGTCAAACATGCCAGCAATTTGAAGGAGCAACAGGAGAATCGCTTTATATGGCTTAACAATTGTCAAGGCGTTATTCACAATCGTGAACTGGGCCAGCACGCGAGTGCGGGCCAATAGTGCGTTCCAGCAAGAAGCGCAAATCGCGAGCTAACACTTCCTTACATATGAGGCACTCTTTGCCCAGGAGGATATCAGAGAGATCTTCAGGCAGTCACTACCTGCTGGTTTTGATGATAGAGCGCAAGAGGAGTTCCCGAATACTATTACGAGGGTTAGTATACATCAGACGCATTCCTGGATATAGCGAGCAAGTATGGACTCGATATTAGTAAGCTTAGTCAATTTAATGTAAATTAGAGAGGATTCAAATGAGCGAAAAAAAATTAGGATTAAGCACCCTGGCGGTTCATGCCGGCCAGGAGTCACCGGATCCCGCCACTGGATCGAGGGTTGTTCCCATCTACCAGACCGCTTCCTACGTCTTTAAAAGTACAGAGCACGCTGCCAATCTCTTTGCTCTGAAAGAGCTGGGCAACATCTACACCAGGATCATGAACCCAACCAGCGACGTCTTCGAGAAACGAATAGCCGCTCTCGAAGGTGGCAGCGGTGCTCTGGCAGTGGCATCCGGCCAGGCCGCTATCTCAATCGCGCTTCTGACCATAACCCAGGTCGGCGATGAGATCGTTTCCGGCAATAATCTCTACGGCGGAACTTACGAGCTATTCCACTACACCTTCCCAAAGCTTGGGCGAAAGGTAATATTTGTAGATTCCACCAGGCCGGAGGAGTTTTTAAAGGCCATCAACTCCAAAACTCGCGCCATTTATGCCGAGACCATAGGCAACCCAAAGCTGGATGTGCCGGACTTCGAGAAGATCGCAAAGATCGCTCATGAGGCAGGCATTCCTTTTGTGGTGGACAACACCGTGGGAATCGGCATAGTTAGACCTATCGACTACGGCGCGGACATAATTGTGGATTCGGCCACGAAATTTATAAACGGCCACGGAAACTCTATCGGCGGGATAATCGTTGATTCAGGAAAATTCAACTGGTCCAATGGAAAGTTTCCAGAATTTACAGAACCTGATCCCAGCTATCACGGCCTGAAGTACTGGGATACATTCGGAAACTTTCCGGGGCTTGGAAATGTAGCTTTCGTCTTTAAGGCGAGAGTTCAGCTTCTACGTGACCTCGGGCCGACTATAAGCCCATTCAATTCCTTCCTCTTCCTGCAAGGAGTGGAGACTCTGGTTCTCCGCCAGGAGAGGCACTCTGAGAATGCCCTGAAGGTGGCCCGGTTTCTAAAAAGCCATCCTGCCGTGGCCTGGGTCAATTATCCCGGCCTGGAGGAGCATCCCAGCCATGCTCTGGCTGTGAAGTATCTGAAGGGCAAGTACAACGCCATCCTCGGTTTCGGCATAAAGGGCGGCCTTCCCGCTGCCAAGAAGTTCATCGAGTCCTTAAGCCTGCTCAGCCACCTGGCAAACATCGGCGACTCCAAGAGCCTGGTCATCCATCCGGCATCCACTACCCATCAACAGCTGACGCCAGCCGAGCAGGAGGCTACGGGAGTCACAGCCGATTTCATCCGCGTATCTGTGGGCATCGAGGACGTCGAGGACATCATTGCCGATCTCGATCAGGCTCTGGCCAAGGCGGTGCTATGAAACGGGAATCTGCAGGCCTGGTCGAGACACAATGCTACTCTATAGCGGAAGAGATTGCTCTGGAGCATGGCGGCCGGCTCGTCCGAGCCACGGTGGCCTACGAGACTTATGGCAAGCTGAATAAAGAAAAGAGCAATGCCATTCTCATCTGTCATGCCCTCTCCGGAGATGCCCATGCCGGGGGCTGGCATAAAGGCAATGAGAAGCCAGGCTGGTGGGACATCATTATCGGTCCGGGGAAAGCCCTGGATACCGATAATTTTTTTGTGATATGCTCCAATGTCCTGGGAGGATGCAAGGGCACTACCGGCCCTTCGTCTCTTAATCCCAAGACGGGAAAACCTTACGGCCTGGACTTTCCGTTCATCACTGTGAAGGATATGGTGGATGTCCAGAAGAAGCTCCTGGACCATTTGGGTGTCAATAAGCTATTCGCAGTCATCGGCGGATCCTTTGGCGGAATGCAGGTTTTGCAATGGTGTATATCCTATCCGTGGATGGTGCGCCTGGCCGTGCCCATAGCCACCAGTGCCTACTCATCGCCCCAGCAGATTGCCTTCAATGAAGTGGGCCGCAGAGCGATAACTTCGGACCCTGACTGGAACGATGGCAACTACTACGGTCGGACTCCACCCGCCAGCGGTCTATCGCTGGCCAGGATGATTGGAACCATCACATACCTTTCCGATGAGTCTATGCACCAGAAGTTCGGCAGGCGCCTGCAGGGCAAGACGGATTTTAGCTTCGACTTAGCTTCATTCGACTTTCAGGTGGAGAGCTACCTGAGGTACCACGGCGATACATTTGTGAAACGCTTCGACGCCAATTCGTATCTCTACATCACCAAGGCCGTTGATTACTTCGATCTGACGAAAAGCGGCAAACTCTCATTAGCTGAGGCCTTCAAGGATGTGAGGGCAAAGTTCCTGGTCATATCCATAAGCTCCGACTGGCTCTTTCCGTCTTATCAGTGCAAAGAGATCGCCGATGCTCTCAGTGCCAATGATATCGATGTGCGGCACTGCGTGATCAGATCAAACTACGGGCATGACGCATTTCTCCTGGAATCCGGGCAGATGAACTATACCATTCAGAATTTTCTCTCCCGCAGATCTGTGGGAGATGTGATGATCAAGAATGTAGTAACCATCAGGCAGGGCTCCAGTGTGGAAGAGGCAGCGAGGATCATGATGAC
>JBATEC010000081.1:0-2630 GCA_049663825.1 Methanothrix sp.
GTGCTACAAATAGCAGCCATTATCTTTTACAAACGTTCCAGTTATATTTGGAAAAGTCCTCAAAAAGGATTATATATCTGATCCATGTAATTAGATGATATCAATAATAAAATGGAGGTGAATCTAAATGTGTTGCCATGATGATAATAAGCACGAACACGCACACGCTCACAATGGTAAAGAGCACGTCCATGAGCATATCCACGATGCAGAGCACAAGCACGGACACAAGTGCTGCCACTGAGATCCAAATAATTTGCTCAAATTGATCATAGAAGAGGAACACCGGCAATTGATCTTTGAATGGAATAAGGTTAGGATCAATGCCAGCGTCTTTTCTCAATGGCACAGCCAAATCCATCCGGATTTGCTTATTCGCCTTGCTTTTTCTTGTTCACCTTATGGCTCATTGATAGATCTGGACCCTACTGATAGGATTGTTCTTTTTATCTACTACGAGAACTTCCTCACCATCTTCAATCCCAGGATCCGAATCTACCACTTGCCCCGAAAAGAGCCTGCCACCACGAGCAATAAAGGGCACAGCGGCATCTGATATTACTACCCTGCTAATTGATGTTTTATCTGCTTGCGACATCATTGAACCTCCTATTATGTTACGTACCAATAATTGTGCTACTATGTAATAAACTTTTTGATTGTATTGCTATTTAGCTAAGTCAAGTCGATTTGAGCTGCATCATAAATCCTTTCTCGGTGCCTATGAGAACTCTGAAAATATGAAATTATACCAAAAATCGGAAGTCCGGTCGATCCTAGTATGAGCTTTCGGACCAGGCAAGCGTTTTCTCGATTATGAATGAGTGACCGCGGTGCAAAGGAGCAAGCCTGATGCCTCAGATGGAGTATATAGGATCGACCTGACGCGAGTAATAGTAGATACTTCATAATTATAAGCTTTTTGGTAATACAAAATTCTAAAAATTGTAAATAAGTTTGTACATACTATTATATTTGCATTTGATATTTACTAAAACGTCATCCTCCTTCGCAGGAATAGGTATACGAAGAATGGAACACCAAGGAATGAAGTCATGATGCCCACAGGCAGAATCACAGGTGCCATGATTACTCTAGCCAGTGTATCCGCACCCAATAGGAGCAAGGTTCCCACCAGGGCACTGCCTGGCAGAAGAAAACGGTGGTCCCCGCCGATGGCCATCCTGGTAATGTGAGGGGAGACCAGGTCTATGAAACCGAGGGTTCCCGTGAAGCAGATTATGCTGGCGGTTATGAGCGAGGCGATCATCATGTAAATCACCCTCGTACGCCCTACATTCACACCCAGACTCTGGGCAGTCTCATCGCCCGCCCCCAGAACGTTGAATATCACCTTCAGCCTGATAGATCCGACCATTCTTGCGGGCAACGGTCTGATTCAAGCCGCGTTCCGTTTCCGCCCATTGCAGGGGCTTATTCGCACCCGTTCCCATGCCAGAGCAGGCAATAATCACCTCGGGATTTCGCATGGCTATGGCTTCCGGATCCACCAGAGAATATCCCGATAGATCGTGGAAGATGTTCACACCCCCGGCCTTCTCGATGACCTCGTCTTCGAAGGTTCCAGCACCTGCAGTCCGGACGGGATCGTGCCAGACGATGTAAAGAACCCGCGTTTTAGGAAGAGATGATACCGTGTCCGATACGGCTCTTATTCGAGACTTCATCTGATTGCATAGTTCGGATGCCTCAACCTCCTTTTTCGTGATCTTGCCGATCTTTTCTATGGATAGAATGATGCTGGAGAGATTATTCGGACCGACAACAAATCTTGGAATGTTCTCTTTGTCCAGCAGGGAGATCGCCTCGCTGCTATGCGTCCGGCTGGTCAGGACCAGATAAGGACGAAGGGAAAGAATCTTCTCAAAATCGGGGTCTACATAGCCGCCCACTACCTCCACCTTTCCGCTATCTTTGAGTCCCTCTATCTCCGGCGGATAGCTGCAATATTTGGTCACGCCAACAACTCTGTCCCCCAGGCCAAGGGCAAAGAGGATTTCCGTATTGGAGGGTGAAAGAGAGACGATTCTCTGGGGAGCACTTGTTATGCTTACTGGGCGCCCAAGATCGTCAGTGAACGTTATTGTATTGTTCTCCTCGGCCCCAACCATCATGATCAAGAGAAGCATCATGATCAGGGACAATATCATCGATTTCGATATCATATACCTCATCCGCCATAATTCAACTTAATTGGATAAAAAGCAGAATTTCGCAGATAGTGCAAGAGAAGTGATCTCCATGACAGATTACGCTTTGGCAAAGTACGCTGATCACGCGGATTGAAGACGGTTCTGTCCTCAATCAGCAGCCCGAAAAAGCATTAAGATTTCATTTGGCTGCGATCAACTTCATGATGCACTTGATGAGCGTTATCTTTCCTGAGCAGTTGGGCCCCACCAGGCTTTTTTTCTCGATCTTTGCCAAATTGTATCTCTTCTCCCAGCATTAAACCATGGCCCGGGTTTGCTCGCATACGGATGTACTGATCCCCGCAGCGCACACCAATTGCTGGAATCTCCTCCTCTGCGGTGGCACTCTCCAGTACCAGGAGGATCTTCTCGTCTAAATACCTCAGTTGGCTCGCATCATAACCGACTATATTGAGA
>JBATEC010000082.1:0-7711 GCA_049663825.1 Methanothrix sp.
TGTGGATTTTGTTATACATATCACCAATATCGAGGGAAAGACTCCACTTAAAATGGCCGTAGTTCTGGGTGAAAATGCCTGCCTTTCAGAGCTGGAGTCGGAGGGATGGACGGTTAAAAGATTTGACCAGATGAAACCGCAACATTGGGACAGCGAGATGAGAAAACTGGCCGACCAGATATCCTATGCCCTGCCAAAAAGCGTACTGGAGGCGTCCAGACAATTAAGAGAGCTTCCCTTACAAAAAAAACAGGCCATTTTAGAACTCATTGCCCTTCCTCTAGCTGAAGCTAGGTTGACATGCATCATAGCTGATTTGATCCGCAGGGGCGAGAGAGGCGAGATCGTGATCGGCAATCCCCAGAAGCTGGATCTGGCTGTGCCCTTACAATCCGTTCGCGAGATGATCGATGCGCTGTCCTCTCTCTACGGCATAAACTGCGCTATCCAAATCGTCCTGGCAGATGATCATCAGTTCCCAGACATCGAATACTACTCGTCCATTGCTGCATACGTATTTTCCTGTGAGGGCATGGCGTCCTTCTCATACCACCATGCAATTTCAGCCTCTGCCCGGCCCAGTGCCGGCTTCGATTCATCGACCCGAGCGGGTCTGAAATTCATATTTAATAATGTATTGAGGTTCCAGGATTTTCGAGATGGCCAGGCGGAGCTGATTGAACAGATGCTCTATTTGCAGGGATCAATCGGCCTATTGAAGCCAGCCGGCGGCAAGAGCGTAGCATGCGCCCTGGCCTCAATTCTTCAGCCCGGCCTTGCCCTGGTAATAGTTCCCAGCCGGTACGCGGCATTGGACCAACAAATGAGCCTGGCCGCCAGGGGGATACACCGGTGCAGAGCTATCGTTGCAGCAAATGAACCGATGCCACAGCACCATGATCGGGGCTGCGATACTGCCATAATCTTGTTGCCGGCAGATGCGGCATTGGATGGAGATTGCAGGGCCGATCTCCCTTCGCATGCCATCAATTTCTTAGTCCTGGACGAAGGGCATGGCCTGAGCGAATGGAGCCATGCGTTTATTCCTGGTTATTTGAACCGGGTTCGCTGGGCCAGGCTCAATTGCACCTCCAGGTTCAGCATGGTTGCGCTCAGTTCCAGCCGTTCCAAGCTGGTGCTTCTCGATATCATGAATGAGCTTAACCTGTTCGATCTGGACTGCATTGTGCAGGGCCGGTCATTCGATGCTAAGAACCTCGATTTTCAGATCTTCAAGGTGAACGCTAAGAACCAAAAGCAGGTTCTGATCGCAGCCTTGCGGGCGGCTATGCGCCAGTATGGCGGACAAAAGAGAGACGGTAAGGCGGCATGCGGCCTTGTCATCTGCGCTACCGAGGATGATGATCATTTCGATCCGGCCGGCTTTTCTCAGTCGCTGGTATCCTACCTGAATGTGCCTGTTGGTGTCTGCTCCCTCAAGCCATCTGGAAAATTTCTCAGACTGGGCGGCTCGAAATTAGCCTGGCAAAGAGCTTGCGACAAGGCCCTGTCGCAGTTTCAGAGACATGAGCTTCCCATCCTGGTGTGCGGCGCAGACAGAGCTGAAGATCTGGGCCATGAGGATATCAGGTTCACCCTTCATGCCACTCTGTCGGCCTCTATTGACCAGTTCCAAAGGCATATCTCTCGAGCGGGACAGGATGGCAAACCGTCAACCTGCATGCTATTTCTTTCCGATGAGTCCCTTCCAGATGGGCCTATCGGCCGGGAAATGGTCGCACGAGAATTTCCGGGAAGGGTCAGGGAAAAGCGAATCTTCAGCCGGGTTCTCTTGAAGCTGCTCTCTTTGGCCCCATGCAGCATTTCCGACAGAAAGCATTCTGCGATATCCGTCTCGTTTCTTTCTGACCTGTTCTTTCAAACAGAGGGCCGATCTGATGTCTCATTCCCATGCAGGCAGAAGCTTCTGGAAAAGGCCCTTTACAGGCTGCTGCTTCTTGGAGCCATTGAGGGCTATGAACGAAGAGAGGACTCGTTTGAAGTATGCATAGCCATCTGCCATGCCTCGAACATTTACTGCAATTACAAAAATTATATAAATCGATTTGAGACGGAAAGCTCTGGCCGACTTTATCTTCCCCAAAAGGAGGCAACCAGCTATAAGATGGCCGCTTTGCAATGCGGCTGCAAGCTGATTGACTACAGCTACAGCAAGATCAAGATAGAACGAGAGGATAATCTGGCAAGAATGGGCCGGCTTATGCAGGCGGAACAGGCTTCGCTAAGAGAGTTTCTGGAGTCTCTGCATGAATCCATGCAACTCCCGGAGATGGAGCACATATTGGATCATGTTCCACGGGAATGCTGCTGGAAAGTCCTTGAGGGGATTGAGGGATTGGACAAGCTTCTTGGGCTGCTATTGGCCTGCCGAGCAAAGCTCAAGCTGCAGCCGGATGATGCTTCTCTACGAATAGTTTCCGGGTTCTGTGCCCTGGCTCTCGCCTTCCCGGACAATGGACGGGCACAAAACGATCTTACTGAAGGGTTTGCCGGTCTGATGAGCCGGAATGCTCCGGCCGATCGAGCAGATGCCGCCCGGCAGATTGTCAGCTATACCCAGTCCATTATGCCTTCTAATAGGGAACTGATTCTGGAGATCGTCTGGCAGGCCGATCCTTCTGTGGATATGGCGAGATTATGTTACGAAAAATCAGAATTTGCCAGCGATATATGCTATTGCTCGTTATTTAAGCTGGTAGATGGAATGCTGCAATCATTCCAGGCGGTGGGGTGAATGTCTATGAATGAAGAGGAACGGAAACTTGAGATTCTGAAGGCTGAGGCAGCCATACGCGAACTGGCTGGAAGAATGGCAGAAGCCGGCGCCAGCACAAAGCAAGCGGATAGGGCAGCAGAGATGCTGGAGGCTGCCGAATCATCCTTGAAGGAGCTGAATGGGCAGTTCAGGGCATTGATGAAGGATGAGAAAAGGGCAATGGATGAGGAGCGCGAATCGTTAGATCAGGTACATGAGTCGCTTGACATCTGCGCTAAATCCCTCAAGGAATCTCTGGTTAATCTGGAGAGAAAGGCGGAGTCATTCGAGACATCCTGGGAGGAGAAGATGCAGGAGATGCTAGATGCAAGGCTTAAAAATCTGCCCCAAGATGTTATGACTGTTTCCAATAAGCTCTCCTTTCTGATAGACCAAAATGTTGCATCGGACAAAAGAATTAGGGATTTGCATCTGAGCGTCGAAGAGCTGTCTCGTGAGTTTCAGGGATTCAGGAACGATACGGAGAACCGTTCGCTTGAGATACAGGAGTTGAGATCTAAGGTAATCGATTCCCAGGAGCGGCTTTCTTATCTAGAGCAGGCGCGGGCGACTGGTCTATCCCATCGCCTGAGATCTGCCATAATCGGTGGCGGGCTGGGGATGATATTCATTTTCATGGCCATAAGGCTGGGCTGCTTCACTCAGCCGGGGTAGTTTGGCGAGACCTCCTGTAACACTATTTCAGCATAAGGTGGAGTGCCTCTGTAGTTGATAGGATGCCGAGGCGACCGGAAGATACAGGTGGAAGCCTTATTATCTCATAAATTGAGATGGTAAGGCATGTTCATGAAGAGGCATGTGCTCTCCATGCGAGAGTTCTCTAGAGAGGAAATCGACTCCGTCCTCGATCTGGCCGCGTCACTGGAGCCTTATGCGCGAGGCCGGAAGAGCGATATGCTGGCTGGCAAAATCCTGGCTCTGCTTTTTTTTGAGCCCTCCACACGCACACGCATGTCATTTGAGACGGCCATGAATAGGCTGGGAGGCAGCGTCATCAACCTGGGGCCCGCTGAGGGGTCGTCCATCTCCAAGGGCGAGTCGCTGGCGGACACTGTGCGCGTTATTGGCGGCTATGCCGACGCCCTCGTTATCCGTCATCCCAAAGAGGGCTCGGCCCGTCTCGCTTCTCAGTTCTCGCCTGTGCCCGTGCTCAACGCCGGCGATGGTGCCGGACATCACCCCACCCAGACGCTTTTGGATCTTTACACCATCAAAAAGGAGAGCCATCTTGAGAATCTGAGCATTGCTCTTGTAGGCGATCTGAAGTACGGCCGCACCGTTCACTCTCTGGCCTATGCGCTCTCGCTCTTCGGAGCTGATATCACTCTGGTATCTCCCCCAAGCCTCAGAATGCCCGATTCGATAAAGGTAGATCTCTCCAACAAAGGCACTCGCGTTCGCGAGGCATGCGACCTGGGAGAGGTGATCAATAATGTGGATGTGCTTTACATGACCCGCATTCAGCGCGAGAGGTTCCCGGACCCGGTTGAATATAAGAAGGTGGCCAGAAGCTACAGGATCACGCCAAAATTCCTGGACGGGGCCAGAAAGGACCTCATTATCATGCATCCTTTGCCGCGGGTGGACGAGATAGCGCCTTCCGTGGATGAGACGACGCACGCCCGCTACTTCCTGCAGTCCTTTTATGGCGTCCCCGTTCGAATGGCTCTTCTTAAAATGCTTATCGTTGGAGGTGCCTAAAAATGGCTGAGCCAAAGGGACTGCGGGTAAAGCCCATAAACAACGGAACGGTGATTGACCACATTGCAGCAGGCCAGGCGCTAAATGTTCTCAAGATCCTGGGCATCTACGGCATCACAGACGCCACAGTTTCCGTGGTCATGAACGTGGAAAGCAGGAAGCTGGGCAAAAAGGACATCGTCAAGATCGAGGACCGCGAGCTGTTGGAGGAAGAAGTCAACAGGATCGCCCTCATTGCCCCGGCCGCATCCATCAATATCATACGAGACGGCAAGGTAATTGAAAAGCGAACTGTGGATCTGCCCGATGAGATTGTGGGCGTGGTGCGCTGCCAGAATCCAAACTGCATCTCTAATACCCTCGAGCCCATCAAATCCAGGATGCTTGTCAAGACCAAAAACCCGGTCTTGCTGCGCTGCCTCTATTGCGAGCAGCCACTTACCGACATAATAGCAGAATACTTGATCTAAACGAATGCGAAAGTATAAATCAGGTTCTGGGCATTGTCTTTCCCCGGATTAGATGAAGTTCACTCAGGTTAGGATGGAGTAAAAGATGACTGTAAAGAATGGCGATTTCATCAGAATTGATTACACAGAGAGCGTTGAAGGGCAGGTAATCGCTGCCACCGATAAGGACGTGGCGACGGAAAAGGGAATCTTTAGTGAAGAAGCCCAGTATGGGCCGCACCTCATAGTAGTTGGCGCAGGCCAGCTCGTGAAGGGCTTCGAAGAAGATTTGATCGGAAAAGAGATCGGCTACTGCGGCAAGGTAGAGATACCACCCGAGGGCGCTTTTGGCCTTCGTGATCCTAAGAAAGTTGAGATTGTACCTATAAACCGGTTTAAGGAGAAGAAGCCGGTTCCAGGCATGCGCGTCGGCGTAGAGAATAAGGTTGGAACCGTCACCAGAATATTCGGGCGAAAGGTGAGCGTTGACTTCAACCACCCCCTGGCAGACAGGACCATCGTCTATGAGTACAAGATCATTGAGTTCATCGAAGATCGGCAAGAGAAGCTCAAAGCCCTCATCAAGACCTTTGCCCACATGGATCTTGAGACGGAAATAAAGGATGATGTGGCGATAATAACCGTTCTTTGGGAGTTCTCCTATTACAAAGAGTGGCTCATGATCAGGCGCGGCCTGGCGGATATGATCATCCAGCACCTTGGGCTGAAAGAGGTAGACTATGTCGAGAAGCACACCGGCGAACGTGTCACGGCCGAGCTAATCTCGCCACCGGCAAAGGAGCCTGTCGCAGAAGGAACTGGACCCGAACAGCCGAAGTCTGATGAGACAGCACCGGCCTGATCGGGCAGTGAATCTTTCTTTTTTCCGATAAATATAAAAAATAGCCTATTCTTCAGCTTCAGGACCTTTTCGCATATGAAATCTCCTTTCTTGAAGCTGATGCTGCATTACTAATCGAGCGCTAAATCAGTGGCTGAATCCTTAGAAATATAATCCGCCATGATTAGACCAGGACCAGCTATTCGAATAGTAGTAACTCGCTCCACTCCACCCATAGACATTGGTCCCATACCAGGGGTCATAGACTACCGGATTGTAGTAGTAGGGATAAGTTGGATAGAGCACAGGCTCTGGCGCTGTGTAATAGTAGGTCGGATAGGTGTACGTATACGCTGGATACCAGGAGTATGAGCTATAGGTTGGATACCAATAGCTGTACGAATAATACCCACCGGGATTCAACCAATCGTTATGTGCATGGTCGCCGAAATCATGATCACCGCCATGGCCATCAAAGCCGCCATGATCACCACCATCAGGTGCAAATTCGTAACTACCAGGTCCATCAATGGCAGCGCCTACTGCAATTAGCATCCCCAGCGCCAAGATTGATAACATCAGTTTTATTGAGTTGATTTAGATTCCTCCAAATACCATTGTTCTTTTGCTTAATATTAAAAGGTGATTTTTATGTAGATATCACCTAATATCTATATGAACCCTCTATGCAGCAGCGGATACCTAAAACGCCCATCTTAGCGCGCAGATGTAAAAGCCTCATCAAAAAGACTGGATTTTACGGACCCAAAGACGAAACGGCGACAGTGCACAGGCGCAGCAAGCTGCGGAGCATTGCGTTTAAAATAGAAAAACACTGACTTGTCGCGGCTATACCATCTTTCCTGTCTGGCATCTTTGCCCGGCAAGAGGCCCGCGAAGCCCATGAACCCCGCGACATTCTCGCCTGAAGAATTTGCGGGCCCATTTTATGGTTCCGGTCCTCTTTGGCGTACGTCCTTGGCCGTTTTACCTTTTACCGATGGTGTTCATGACTGGTTGATGGATGGAGACTGGTTGACTGGGTCGGTAGGCGCGACGTCCTCTTTGGGCACTTCTACATGCAGGGTATTGAGCAGATCCCTGATTATCTCCCAGGGGAATGTGGATATGACGCGGCAGTCTGTCCTTCCGCGATAGACTCCATCCCCATAGGCTCTTGCATCCGGGGAGTAGCTGGCCGCAACGACCAGATCGCCCTCCTGGTATTGCCCCTGCCCCAAAAACTGTCTTTCAAACCTGAAATTACCCAGCACTCCCGGCTTTCCGTCTATCAAAGGCTGGTAGAGATTGGGCTTATCCGCCCCCGCATCTATAAGAGCGTTGTACACAATGTATTCATTAGCTGTAATATTAGCCACCATAGGCTCTTCATAGCGGGTCAGGACCATCCATGCAAGATAATCGGCGCTATCTATGGTAAGGTTGTACCTGGCAAAATTCACACCCAGAGAGGTGACACCGCTAGTAGGCGCCTCAACTATGACACGGTACTCCATCGTAGTATTCATATCAAAAGAGACATTATAGGGGCCAACAGGTCCGGATTCGTAAGCTGCAAATGCTGGCGCAGCAAGGATTAGCACCAGGAACAGGATTAATTCCGCGCGCATTACTATTGCCACTGAGTTCATTGTAGCCACGCTTTGTAGCCGAATACATTTTATTCTTTTGGTGAAAACGTCCGGTCCCTATTTCCTAACCCGCAGGGCACTAATCATAGGCTGCCAGGATGCCTTTAAGTTCTTGGATTGCTGCAACAGTCGAGGCCGCTGTGGATGGTGCGGCTGAGCCAGCCCAGGAGATCGCGAGCCAGAAAACAACGCCACAAGATTGTTGTAGTGATCTGGCCATTTTGTACTGTTAGGACTTACGCACTTGGCAAAACCTTTTTATATCATATAT
>JBATEC010000083.1:0-13348 GCA_049663825.1 Methanothrix sp.
GCGAAAAACCGGCTCAAAATGATCGCTTTCAATGGCATCTATGGCCTGATTCGTTTTTCTCATATTCATGTCCAGGAGACACGAGCGACGCTGGCCACGGTTCATTCTATTCACGGTATTCGCGTCGCTCTCCATACAAAAGGCGTCTCGGGGACTATCAAATCCGCTACAGAAAAGTATTTACCAAGACTGAGTAAAATATGTGCTGAAAGCGACGGAAGAAGAATCGAACTGAAAGACGTTTCCGGGTGTATTATCCGCACCCAAGGTGTAAAAGTCGATCTCTGCCCGGACGACCGCAATAAGAGCATAGGATCAGACACCCAATACCTGGGGCTGACCTCTTTTGATTTAAGTGGAGGACACGAGGATGCAGATGGCACCGCAGATGGGTTATGACAGGGCTATTACCGTATTCAGCCCTGACGGCAGATTATTTCAAGTTGAATATGCCCGCGAGGCCGTGCGGAGAGGAACGACGGCTGTGGGCATCAAGTCAAAAGACGGCGTGGCTGTACTGGTAGACAAGAGAATCACCAGCAGGCTCATGGAGCCCAAATCCATTGAGAAGATCTTTCAGATAGACACGCACATCGGCGCTGCCACTTCTGGTCTGGTAGCAGATGCCAGAGTTCTGATCGACAGAGCCAGGGTCGAGAGCCAGATTAACAGGCTGGTCTACGACGAGCCCATTGGTGTAGAGGCCCTGGCCAAGAAGATCTGCGACTTCAAGCAGCAATACACTCAGTACGGCGGAGTTCGGCCCTTTGGAACTGCGCTGCTCATCATTGGTGCAGAGGAGGATAGAACTCGCCTCTTTGAGACCGACCCGTCCGGAGCTCTATTGGAATACAAGGCTACGGGCATTGGAGCCGGCAGATCTGCAGTGATGGAGCTCTTCGAGGAGAAGTACAGAGAAGACCTCACAATGGATGAAGCCGTGCTCATGGGTCTGGAGGCGCTCTACAAGGCTGCGGAAGGCAAGGTAGAGGCGGCCACTACAGAGATTGGCATCATCAAACTGGGCGACAAGAAGTTCTACAAGCTGACTGAGAAGGAAGTTGCCTCTTACGTTGAAAGGATGAAGGCCGCCGTCGCCGCGGGCAAAGTTGAGAAGGGAGAGAAAGGAGAAAAAGGAGAGGCATAGGAATGGTCAGACTGGATGACGCAGTTCCTGCCAGACTCAAGACCCACGGAACCACCTTTGAGGTTTTAGTGGATCCCGATGGAGCCTTGGCCTTGAAGAGGGGTGACAGCGTCAACCTGGAAGATATCCTGGCAGTAGAGGATATCTTCGAAAATGCCTCTCGCGGAGACAGAAGCCCGGAAGAGGATCTGAAAAAAGCTTTCGGTACGTTGGACGTTCTGCCCATTGCCAAGATCATCATTAAAAAGGGCGATATCAGCCTGACGGCGGAGCAGAGAAAGCAGTTCATCGAGAACAAACGTCGCCAGGTCATCGAGGTCATAGCCAGAAATGCTATCAATCCCCAGACCAAAACTCCTCACCCGCCGGCAAGGATCGAACAGGCCATGACCGAGGCCCGCGTCAATATCGACCCCACGAAATCCGTAGATGAACTGGTCAAGATCGCCATGAAGGCCATCCGGCCCCTCATTCCCATAAGATTCGAGGTGGTGGAGATGGCGGTAAAAATCCCTTCCACATATGCTCCCAAGGCTTACGGCGAAGTTGCAGCCTTTGGCAAGCTCAGTCGGGAGGCATGGCAGAACGATGGCTCTTGGATTGGCGTGGTCGAGATACCGGCGGGCATGCAGACAGAATTCTATGCCCTTACCAACCGGCTGACCAAAGGCGAAGCTGAGACGAAGCTTCTTAAGCATTGAAGGTGGGAGTTAAAAGCGCATGGATCGCAAGGTGGTAGTACCAGGTGATCTTCTCTCTGAGGATGCCAAGAGGTCGGGCGAGGGGACGTATGTAAAGAATGGAAGCGTCTACTCCTTGCTATATGGTCTTGCGAACTTTAGGGATAAGATAAATGTCATACCTCTGGCGGGAAAGTACGTACCCGGACCGGGGGACAACGTCATAGGTGTGGTGAAGGATATAACCTTCTCCAATTGGATCGTGGATATAAACTCGCCCTACGATGGGCTGTTGCACATCTCTGAGTTCCCGAATAGGATCGAATCGGACGAGATGTCCAAGTATTTGCGCATCGGCAGCTCTATCATGACACGGGTGACTGATGTAGATCCCACTATGAAGGTGGAGCTTACTCTGAACGACAAGAAGCTCGGCCAGATCAGGACCGGCCAGGTCATCGAGATAAGCCATACAAGAGTTCCCAGGCTCATCGGCAAGGGCGGCTCCATGATCAGTATGCTGAAGAAAGAAGTAAACTGTAACATCTTCGTTGGCCAGAACGGCAGAATCTGGATCCACGGGGGTACAGAGGATATGGATCTGGCTCTGAAGACCATAACTCTGATTGAGAAGGAAGCCCATACCAATGGTCTCACGGACCGAATTGTGGACTTCCTAAAGACGGAGAAAGGGGCCAGAAGTTGATCGCTATGGATGAGACTGATATAACATTTTTCAAAGATGGACTGCGCCTGGATGGCCGAAGGGCAGATCAGCTCCGACCTGTGAAGATCGAGGTGGGAGTCCTGGCCAGAGCAGACGGCTCATGCTACATCGAGATGGGTGGAAATAAGGTCATTGCTGCAGTATACGGGCCCAGGGAAGTACATCCCAGACACTTGCAGGAATCAACCAGGGCCATTGTGCGTTATCGGTACAATATGGCTTCCTTCTCCGTTGAGGACCGAAAACGACCTGGACCGGACCGAAGGTCACAAGAGCTTTCCAAAGTCAGCCGGGAGGCACTGGAGCCTGTGATTCTGACCAGCTTCTTCCCCCGATCGGTCATAGACGTTTTTGTTGAGGTGCTTCAGGCGGATGCGGGAACCAGGACTGCTGGCATAAATGCCGCGTCAGTGGCTCTAGCGGATGCTGGAATTCCCATGAAGGGCATGATCTCGTCCTGTGCTGCGGGGAAAGTGGCAGACACAGTGATTCTTGATCCCATGAAAGAGGAAGACAACTTCGGCCAGGCTGACCTGCCCATTGCCATGACTGCAGGCGGAGACATCACCTTGCTGCAAATGGATGGCGGCCTCACTCCTGACGAGTTTCAGAGGGCCGTGGAGATGGCCATGAAGGGTGCGAGAGACATCTATGAGCTGCAAAGAGGTGCCCTGGTGAAGAAATACAGCCAGATGGTGGAACAGCCCGGGCGAGAGGAGGTGCATGTCTGTGACTAACGTCATCTCCGAGATAAAAAAAGACTTTATTTACAACCTGTTGCTCAAAGGAGAAAGGATCGATGGCCGTACCTTTGACCAGTACAGGGAGATATCCATCCAGAGAGATGTGATCCGGAAGGCGGAAGGCAGTGCGCTTGTTAAAATAGGTTCCAGCCAGGTGCTGGTGGGCGTGAAGATGCAGCCTGGAGAGCCTTTCCCGGATACGCCCAATAAGGGTGTCATAATCACCAATGCCGAGCTGGTGCCGCTAGCCTCACCCTCCTTTGAGCCGGGTCCGCCCAATGAAGTGGGAATCGAGCTGGCGCGCGTTGTGGATCGCGGCGTGCGCGAATCCAAGGCTGTGGATCTGGAGGCGCTTTGTATTGTGCCCGGCAAGCAGGTCTGGATTATATTCATCGATGTGCATATCCTGGATGACTGTGGAAATATACTCGATGCCGCGTCGCTGGGCGCTATCGCCGCGCTGCTGTCCACTAAGGTGCCTGCAGCCAGGTTTGGCCTGGGCGAGGACTACATCTTGCCCATAAGAGATATTCCCGTAGCGACGACGGCCATTGAGTTCAATGACGTCTTGATGTTTGATCCCGGTGTGGATGAAGAGGCCATTGCCAACACCCGTCTCACAATTATATCTACGGTGAACGGTAATATCTGCGGCTCGCAGAAGAGCGGCACGGGAATGCTCAAACCTGAGCAGGTCTACCGCATCATTGATATAGCATGTGAGAAGGCGAAAGAAATCCGGGAAAAGTTTCTGGAAGCATAAACGGAAGTTTTGATCATGGCAAAGCAGACTACAAAAGGAAGGAAGAGCAGGTCCGCAGCCCGGTTTGGTCCCAGGTACGGCCGCAAATCGCGAAAGCTCGTGGCAGATTTGGAAGAAAAAAGCAAGGCTTCGTATGACTGCCCTTCGTGCAATCGGAATAGAGTAACAAGGACAAGTACTGCTATCTGGAGCTGCAGCAAATGCGGCTATACCTTTGCAGGGGGCTCTTTCCTGCCTGAGACGTCTTTGGGCCGCTCGGTGCTAAGGTCTCTCAAGAAGACGCTTGAGGCGGATTAGAAGATGGCATATAAGTGCACCAGATGCAAAAAGACCGTGGAGATTGATTACGAGTACAGCGGCATACGCTGCCCTTATTGTGGGCATAGGATCCTGATGAAGGAGCGGCCCACCACGGTCAAGAAGATGCAAGCCGTCTGATGATCGTCACCACCTCGCGAGACCCGTCTGCGAAGGCAAGGCGGTTTGCCAGGGCTCTGGCCTCGTTCCTGTCTCTGCCTTACGTGAATCGAGGAAAGCAAAGCGCAGGAGGGGACGAAACCTGGATGGTGGTGATAGAGGATCACGGCAATCCGGCAGGTCTGGTCAAGCGCTCCCCGGAAAAAGAGGAGCAATTAAGCTTCCAGCTCTCAGGAGATACGCAGGCAATGCGGCTCAAGAGGGGTGTGCCGAAGGTTGCCGGCAAGGGCGTGGATGCTCTTCCAATTGCACAGTTCTTTGAGCTGGAGTGGCTCGGCGAGGCCGCCCCGGCCCAGGGGCGCATAATCTGGGTTGCACCTGGTAATATCGATTTCATAGATGAGGGCCAGGCCGAATTCAGGCTGAAGATATGAAAGGCTGTGCAGAGTTCGTCTTTGAAAGCGAGCATGCCGGAGTGATCTATCAGGCGCTTGCACCCGAACTTGGAGACGAGCTGCATAGGTCCCATGTATTTCTGGGCCTGGAAGGCGGTTCTATTCGATTGAAGATCTGGGGCGAGGATACAGTCTCTCTCCGGGCAGCCTTAAATACCTGGATAAGGTTGGTTAAGATCGCATTTGAGATGGTGAGTTTATGAATGGCGAATTGCCTCCGCAGATACAAAATCAGTTGGCTCAGCTCCAGCAGCTCCAACAGCAAGCTCAGGCTGTCATGGCTCAGAAGGGCCAGATCGAAGGTCTGATCAGGGAGACTGAGGCGGCGTTGAAGGAACTGGAGAAGAGCGCAGACGACGCAGTTATATACAAGAGCGTCGGGGAACTTCTCTTTAAGGCTGATAAGCCCAAGCTGATCGAAGAGCTGAAAGAGAAAAAGGATATGAATGAAATCCGGAAAAAGAACATGGCCAATCAGGAAGAGCGCATTCAGGGCCGGTTCACTCAGCTTCAAGAGCAGCTCAAAATGGCATTAGGTCAGATGCCGCCCAAGGGCGGCTAAAAACCATTGCGGGCCCGTGGCTTAGCCAGGATATAGCACCGGGCTTCTAACCCGGGGGTCGCGGGTTCGAATCCCGCCGGGCCCGCCTTATTATTACCATTTTAGGAGGATTTATGTGCGAACTTACAGTCTACATTTTAAAAGGGCAAGCACGCGAAAAGGCCATGGATGGAGTAGTCAGGCTCATGGTCCACAACGGCAAGGTTCTCATGGAGGGCATCTTCGGCGATTCCATGGAAGTGGAAGGAAGACTCGCCGATGTAGATATCATGTCCCAGTCGGCGAATATCATCGCGAATTAGATTAATCCATATCTCGGATGCGTAGGCCATTTATCGTCGATGCAAGAATCGGGATATTGCGATAAAATATACTGTTTTCTTTTTATAATATCATATATATCAAATGTGGCTGCAAATATATCATATTAATATGGTAAGGATACCTTAAATCTCGTTGTGAGGAATAAACGATGAGATGGATTCGTATAGTTCAAATCATATGCTTCACTGTATCCTTCCTATCATGTCTGGGGGGATCTTTGGGCCAATCGGATGATGTTGTAGGTCCCTGGGCAATTAGAGGCGACCTTCCCGTAGCCGGTGACTTCAACCGTGATAGAATAAACGATGATGTAGGCGTTTTCAGGCCATCTGAGCGCAATTGGTACTTTGACTATTTCAGAGATGGAACCACCGATAGAAAGATTGGACCATGGGGCAACCAGGAAGATCGACCAATAGCTGGCGACTTTGATAGCGATGGCTATAACGATGACATAGCCGTATTCAGGCCATCAGACTCGAGCTGGTATTTCGACTACAATGCAAATGGTGATACCGATAAAGTCATAAAACCATGGGGCCTTCAAGGCGATCTTCCACTAGCTGGTGACTTTGATGCTGATGGTTATTATGACGATGTTGGCGTGTTCAGACCATCTGAAACCAAATGGTATTTCGATTTTGATGCCACCGGGAATACGGATAAAGAAATAGCACATTGGGGCTGGTCAGGAGATTTGCCAATTCCGAATGCTGCCGATTTTGAAGGTTCTGGCGGATACAATAACGATATTGGAGTATTCCGGCCGTCCGTGAAACAATGGTTCTTTGATTTTAATGCTAATGGGGATACAAATCACGAATTTACGTACGGTTGGCCAGGCGATCTTCCAGTCGCCGGTGACTTCGACAGAGATGGATGGAACAATGATATTGGGGTATTTCGGCCCTCCGAGAGAAAATGGTACTACAAATATCTATATTTGGGAAAGAGCCTGCCGGGAATGACAGGAGGTGCAACACCTGGATATGTAAATTCCTAAACCTGACAGCATCAGCGAATAGCAATTATGCAAACGCCCCCTAATGCTTCATCAGGGGCACATACTCTACGCCCGGCCGGCTCCTTCCCGCTTCCATGCGGTACAGGTCCATAAGGGCATAGACCTCTTCCGGGACATTTGTCTCTACGCATTCGCCCAGTAGAGATCGGGCCTGCTCGGCCATGAAGGGATGGTCGTGAGTATATTTTCCCGAGACGAACTCCTCGATGATGCCATCCATCTTCTCGCCGCCACACTTTCCTTCCAGGATTTTCTTCAAAAGATTTTGCATCTGGCTCATGGCTTTCCTCGCCTCCTCGGCGAAGATAAGAGTCTTGTCATCTATCTCATCGATCTTCTTCTTGCCCACGACCGCTAAGAGCGACGTCGCCGGGTAGCTGCCCTGCATATCTCCCAGTTGCGGGTCCACGGGACCTAAGGCAGCGTGCGGGTCCATGATTATTTTGTCGGCTGCAAAAGCGATGAGAGTTCCGCCGCTCATGGCGTAGTGGGGCACAATTACCGTCTTTTTGGCGGGATGAGCCTTCAGCGCCATGGCGATTTGCGTGGCCGCCAGAGCCAGACCTCCCGGAGTGTGCAGGATGATGTCGATGGGCACATCCTTCTGAGCAGCGCGAATGGCCCTTAAAACTCGCTCGCTGTCATCTATATCGATATAGCGGGCTAATGGGATGCCCAGAAAGCTGATGGTCTCCTGGCGATGGATGAGTGTTATGACCTGCGTGCCACGCGTCTTTCCCAGCTTTGCCAGGACGCTCTTTCTTGCCGCTTGCAGGTAGTACCTCTGCACCATGGGGACCAGAAAAAGAAATATGAATAAAAGAAACCAGATATTATTGATCAGAGTACTGGCGAATTCTCCGCCTATCTGGGCTTGAAGTATGTTCATCATTTTCCAATAAGTTCGATTCATATATTTAGCTTGTGGGATCGCTGGCTTTGCACCTAAAGTCAATAATGAGTCCTGCCAAGTCTGCGGTTGGTATTGGATCTAAAATATGCTGTCAAAAATCAGCACCCGATAAAGAACCAGTTTGAATATTGCGGATCATCCCGAAGGCCGGCGCCAGCTTCGGCCTGTCGGTGGTCAGCCTGATGATGGCGACCAACGGCTACATGATCATCGTGCTCGGCATTATCTCCGGCAACCGGACGAAACCGGCCCCGTGACCGCATAAGCCGGACTATCGTCTACCAGCCGTGAAGCTTTTTCAGAAGCCACGCCGTGTTCCGGACCGTCTGCAGCCCTTCCTTATCCTTCTTGACGTCTTCGAGCCCCCAGCCGTAAGCCACGTTCCAAGATGATGCCATCGGCCGCTTCCATTTTCTCAAAGATCTCCCGGAAGTCGTCCTCGATCTTGCAGTTCTTCAGCTCGCCGCAGGCGCTGCAGGCCTCGCAGGGCGCCACTTTCAGCACGCTGAGCTTGATAAGCTCGATCTCGAAGTCCTCCGTCTTCAGGACGCTCAGGGCTTCGTTCACAAGGTACTCCGTGTTGCCTCGGTGCCGGAGGCTGCCGACTATGCCGATGACTTTCGTAAAAATGCATCTCATCTTCGCGGTCTTCTAATTAAATGAAGAATACCGGCTCCTTTCGCTCTTTATACAGTTCACTCAGACGCTTTGAAGCATCTTTGACTAGGCCGGGTTTCATCGTTCTCGCATGTTTGGGACAGTTCTTGATGCAGGCACAACATGTGATGCATTTTTCCGTGTCGATCAAACTACTGTTTTCTGGATCGATCGCACCGACAGGACAAACCACTGAACAAACCCCGCATTGTACACACTCATTACTGACTGCAATAAAATCAACAATCCACAGTTTCGAATCTCCCCGATAGGGATGGCAGCCGGGTACATTTACCTCAGAAATCTGATCGACTGATGAAATGAATAGGAGTTTTTCCTGTATTTTTCGTCCAAATAATTCTGCGTGGTTTAAGTCGCTTGCATCTGGACGATCTTCTGCTGTTGGTGTTTCGGCGTTGGAAAAGGAGTGTTCCCCGATATATGCTGCACAGGCGATCGGTTTACATCCACATTGTATCATAATATCTTTGAGCTCAAGGAGTGCGTCGTCATACACACGGTTACCATAAACGACAACACATACAACAGGGGTATTATGAGCTTTGATCGTATGCAACCATTCAATTAAAAGTGCCGGCACTCTCCCCATATAAACCGGCACTGCGATAACGAGTAATTCATGTTCCGATGTTTGTATTGGTTGTTTTCTCGCATCCGGCTGAGTAATATCGATTAGTTCCACATTGCTTTGATTCATCCCGTGCGCGATACCCTGAATGATCGCTTTTGTTGTCCCCGTAGGTGAAAAACATACCAGCTTCATTGACTGTATTTTCATGAGATTCTATTGATCTCTCGGCTATTTATACTGAAAACAAACGTTTTCCTCCGATAGGCACCCGGAGGATACTATGACAAGCGGAATGCAATAAAAAATGAATCGCTTTTTTTATTCAATACGCCTCGGCGTTTTTACGGAATACAAAACAGATCGGGAGACGCCTCAAGAACTATTTCATGAAGTTTTTTCATCTGGTTTTCCGGGGAGATGATTCGATCCAGTCCCAGGTATATAATCGCTACCGGTATATTCGAGTGCCCACGTATGGAGTGCAAGATACACATGAATCAGTTTTTTCCCAATTGTTGTCAGCGAGTACTCGACCCGTGGCGGGATCTCGGCATACACTTTCCGTGAGACGATACCGTCTTTCTCGAGCTGACGAAGCTGGCTCGTGAGAACTTTCTGGGTAATCCCCGGTATCTTATCCTTGAGTTCATTGTAGCGCAGCGTTTCATTCTGCAGCAAATGCAGGATTCGCAGTTTCCATTTCCCATCGATGACATTCAATGCCACTTCGAACGGGCATTCCTGGACGAATTCACCGGTTTTTCCTTTCATCAGTATCATCGTGGTGCGTAGGAAAGAATTAAGTTTTGCTATATATTGCGATAGATTCATTCCGGTTATGAACCGTAACGTGGGGAGAACCGGAAGATCCCTGGATCACAATGGAGTGGGATAAGGCATGCCGCCCTTGACAGTGGGCAACCTCCACGCACCCTGCCCTCTTTAGATTCTCTCCGCCGATTATGCCGATCGTTTGATCGTGGCCCTCTGATTGGAATGTATGATGTCCTCCGGTGCTGCTACATCGTGTCTGTCGGTGTCACTGCCGGGTGATGGTACCGGCCCCTTCCTTTCGCCTCTCGCATGAAATCGAGCTGAATCGCTTCGTTCGGGCAGAAGTTGAGGCAGGCACAGCATAACTCGCACTGGTGGTGCCACACCGGACGATTATTTTCGAGAGCAAAGTTGCTGACCGGGGCTGCCGACTATGCCAATGATTTTCGTAGAAATGCTCCTCTGTATAATGCATTGATTGATAACCATCAATATATATGTGTCTTCTCTATCTATCATGAAAGAGGCTGATCTAAAGTCTTATTCTTGCACCAAAGTCGAGCAAAACAGGACTTTAGGTGCAAAGCCGGATTCGCTAAGGTTGAAGAATCACAGGTGATTTCGCGAGAGTTTCGACAAGCCCTGATTTCTTAGAGGTGGCTCTTGACCGCAGCCACCAACCAAAATCTCGCTTCGGCAATCCTTATTAATATGATCAGGACTCAATTAGACCTGGATCAAATGATTATAATGGAGGTTTGGGGCTTGATGATCAGAAATTTTGGTTTAGTGGCAATTCTTCTTTTAGCACTCTTTGCGTCCATCTCTTTGGTACCGGCTCAGGATTCCTCATTGATGGAAAATAATGCAACGACGGTAGATGACACGTCCATTGTATCTGCCGGCGCGCAGGGTATCTGGAAAGCCTCTTTAGGAGAAAATGATATCGTCATGGCCGTGAACCAATCTGCTCAATCCGTTTTCGGCCAGGCCAAATTCGAGGGCGACAATCCCTGGAATGCAGCATTGGCGGGATCTCTTTCTGCAAATGCAGTCTCCTTCTCTCTGGCAGCCTTGCAGGGCGATACTTTGGCATCCATCTACATAAGCGCTACCCTGGAAGGCGACACCATGAAGGGCTTTTTCATCCGATCAGACAGCAACGGAAAAGTCAGCCGGGGTGATTTTATGGCTACCCTGATCAGCCCGGATACATCCAGCTACACTCCAGCAGAGGTCACAACTTCTCCTTTGCCGGCAGTACAGTCGGAGGAAGAGAGCACGGAGCAGAAGATTGAGGTGCCTGTCAGCGAAGTGAGCGAAAAGCCTGCTTCAGCGGAGAGCGAGAGCCGATTCAAGGATGTTACAAAGCTGGCAAAGGGAATCAATCCCGACATATTGCCCAGGATGGCTCCATTGTAGGTGTTCTTCGTGAAGGACAAATATTGCTCGAAGCTAATCTTGTCCGGACTGGCACTCGGTCTGGCACTTTTGTTTACCATGCAAGGGGTTGGATCCATTATGGATGAATTGGCCGTCACTTCCGTCTCCGAGGACTGCGGCAAGTGGATTGTCAGCTTCAACTGGTCGGAGATGGACGAGTACGAAAGCAGCGTGTCGCATGGAGACAGCACTTCAGGAAAAACGGCAGTCGCGACAGATGCTTTGACACTGGTGTCGGCATCCGATAATGCTAAGATCTTGAAGGTCTCGGTCATAATGTACTCCAAGGAAGATGCATCTCTTATCAATCAATCCCGTTTGATGACCCTTGCTAACGGTACCCTAACCAAATCCAAAGTCTGCAAAGAGATCAATGTAACCGAGAGAGTGATAGACGGTCAATCTGGGATATTCGCCGGCGGCCTGAAGTGTCCAATGAATGAGCCGGTCTACGTTGCAGTATATCCTGTTGAGTACCACCTTGATCGACCGGGAGGCATTCTGGCATCTACCGCAGTAGGATTGATTCTCTCCACCTATGGTCAAGAAGTCACAGAACGATTTATTAATTCTGTTAAAATCGTGCAGGTAAAGTAGTCAACTATCGCGGTCTACAGTCCTTGGCGTGCGGCTCCGCAAAAAGTCTGGCTGCGTATGAACATGCTGACAGCTACACTTGCTCTAACATATTCGGCGCGGCATTGTAGTGTAGGACGATTGAATTTGGATGAATTTGGATATCTGATGACAGGGCCCAAATAGCTTCGCCGGTTGGCTTACCCTTGTTTTTGCAGCACAAAACAGGGCAAACTGTTTATATAATAATTAGAAATAGGGGCTTGTTGGAGGGAAAGGCTATTAGTGCATCATCCACGATTCTAAGAAAGCTCGGCCAAAGACGCCTGTCTCGGCCGATGGAGCTGTGAATAAATTGGCCAAAAAAGCGAAGCATAGTGATGCCGTCATGACCGGCATTCTCGTTACCAAGTTCAAGATGGGCCAGATCGATGTCAAAGATCTGGAGCAGATGGCATCCGATGCCACAAAGGTGGAGAGGTGCTCGGCTGCAAAGAAGGTGCTGGAGGCGGTGAGGGACTCGCCCGACTTTCTGCGCCAAGAAGCGTTGCTGGCAAACGGCAACGAAAGCATTATCACAGAACTGAAAATAAATTGATTATTTAAAAATTAGGGGAATTGATTTGAGAACAACAATAGGTGGAGAAATAGTGGAAATTAAATTGGCCAAGCTATGGCCATTGCTGGCGATTTTTGCAATCGTTATAGTTGTGTTCTTTGGACCGATTTATACTATTGATGCAACAGAACGTGGTGTACTTGTGACCTGGGGAAAAGTCAGTGACAAATCCATTGATCCGGGAATACATTTTCGAATTCCAATCATGCAGAACGTTGAGAGGTTCAATGTGAAAACCCAGAAGTATGAAGCAGAGGGAACTGCTGCCTCCAAAGATTTGCAGACTGTTAACACCAAGGTGGCGGTAATTTATCATCTGAGGCCGGAAAGCGTGCCAAAGATCTATGCAGACCTGGGACAGTTTTACGGTGAGAGCATAATCCAGCCGACCGTGCAAGAGGTACTGAAGGCAAGTGCTGCCAGGTTCTCCGCCGAACAATTGATCACAAACCGATCAACCGTGGCCAGCACCATTCAGGATTTGTTACATCAAAGACTGAGTGTCTATGGAATTATTGTAGAGTCAACCGCAATCACTGACTTTAAGTTCAGTGAGTCTTTTACACAGGCCATTGAGGCAAAGGTGACCGCTTCGCAACAAATGCTCAAGTCGGAAACGGATCTAAAGCGCATTCAAGTGGAGGCACAGCAAAAAGTCACCCAGGCAAAAGCAGAAGCCGACGCATTGAATCTGCAAAAGCAAGCCATTACGCCAGAACTGATTGAACTGCGTAAAGTTGAGATGCAAACCAAAGCAGTTGAGAAGTGGGACGGCAAATTGCCCATGTACACTGGTGGCGCGATGCCTTTCCTTGATGTGACATCGATAACCTCGGCCGGTACGACCGCCTAGATGCTTATTGCCAAAAAGATCCTGGAGGTCACCTCACCTCAGTATTCTCAAAGAGATATGCACCCAGGAACAGCATTGC
>JBATEC010000084.1:0-7326 GCA_049663825.1 Methanothrix sp.
CTTTTAGCTCACCCATTTTATTTATCTTAAGAGTATACACATATTTATTTGGAGAGAAATAGCTATCCTTAACTTCACACTTGATTACGTAAAGCCCGTTCTCCTCTGTAGCACTAATTGTATTAAATCCTATCAAATTCGGAATGGTTAAACCCGTTGCTTTGGTGTATTCTTCCTCTCGATAAAGCTTGCTGAAATAATTTCTAGCTAAATCTATGGCCATATTCAGATTAATTTCTTGTTGCATAATCCTCAATCTTGATTTTGTTATTCATTATAGCATAAAAACTTATCCACGAATCAATCAAATACTGGTTTGTCTATATGAATCCAAATAGCTTTGCTATTATAGCAGAAGATGTCTATATTGGACTTGTATTTTCATAGCTATCTTATTCAATCCAATGCATCACCGATTATTACTGGGTCCATCGTTTTTTACGAGTAGTGGCATCAGTTACCCAGATGTCATGAAGAGCTGTGGAAAACGGAGTCCTGAAAAAAGCAAATAGCCTCCAATCGCTTAGCTTAAGAAGGAAAAAAGGAGATAAGAGCCCATGTCGGCATCGAGGAAAAGAGAGACAAAAGAGACCAGCGTTGAAGTCATTCTCAAGACCAACGGAGCAGGCATTATCCAGATCGATACTGGAATACAGCTCCTGGATGAGATCCTGTCGGCCATTGCCAGAGGCGCGGGATTTGATCTGACCGTCAAGGCCAGAGGCGATCTGGAAACGGGCGACCACCACACAACAGAAGACACAGCCATCACTTTGGGCAGCACTTTAGCCGAGGTGATTAAAAGCGGCATTGGAAGCTCAATGGTTCCCTCCGGCCAGGCGGTGGCAGCAGCCGCCGTGCGCTTCGGCGAGCCTGGCTATCAGGGCCATTTCCTTCTGGAGGCGCAGGCCCAGGGCGGCATGAGCCTGGAGAACTTCAGCCACTTCCTGCGCGCCTTAGCCTACAATGGCCGGTTCAATCTGTTCATCTCTGCAGAAGGAGGCGACGATAGGAGTAAGATTGAAGCCATGAGCACGGCTCTTGGAAGAGCGATAAAAAAGGCGGCACTGGATCGTTAAGGAAGCCATAGCCCTCATTTGCATGATGATTCCAAACGTTGACCATCAGTCCATCCTTCCGGGATTCCGCGAGTCGGCCCTGCGGGCCTCCCGCGAGGTGATTTGGGCGCCGCTCCAGGCCGCGGCCGGCCAAGGCAGTCGACCGTTTTGCATAGCAGCTCTCCCTTGTAGCAGAATAGGGACTATCTCCAGCGCCGGAAATAGGCTCCTGCTGCCAGGGCGACAAGGCCGGCTAGAATGCCCAGGGCAGGGCTCTTCTTTGCTCCTTTTTCGCCCGCAACGATGGTTATGGTGCCGTTGGTGATAGTCTCGGGCCTAAAGCCGCTCGTGCCGGTCACATTCAGTTCGATTGTATCATTTACCAGGGCTTTGCTGCTCACCGCAAATGTGAGATTGGCGGCGGCGCAGCCTGCCGGCAGGAGAACGCCCACCAGCCCCTCATCCACCTGCCAGGTGACTTTGCACTCCCCGGAAATGCCCTTGGCCTTCAGCCTGGCCGCATCATAAGAGATGTTAATCCGCTTCTCACCACTGGAATTAGGAGCCAGGAGAGGAATGGATACCACCTCCCCGGCAAATGCCTGTTCAGAGCCTAAGGATACACCGCGCATTTCGGCGGAAGTCACATTGATGAACTCTCCGAATGTCTGAATGGCATTGACGGCATTTTCCACCCTCGCCCGCAGCTCATATCGGCCGGGCTTGGCTCCCACTACAACAGCATGGGGTTCTAATGCCTCAAGATTGCCCTGCAGAGTATGATTGATGCCGGGAGGGGCTAATCTGCCGTTGACAATATCAAGAAACTGCAGAATGCTCTTTGCCGGCTCAATTTTGATGAACTGGTTTCGAACAGTATCGTTAGCCAGCATGGCGTCATAATCAAGTGGTTTATTGAGCCGTTTGTATTCGCCTCGTGAGACGTAATAGATGGATTTACCATCCGTTATTGCGCCAATTCTTCCATTTGGCTCAAATGTCACGCCGACCTGCCTGGGAAGCTGTGATGAGTCCAAATAAAGCAATCCCTGCACAGTGCTGCCGCTCGCATCCAGGACGAGGCTCTTATCATCACTCAGCTGCAAAGTCGTAGCATTCCATTTCCAGGCAAAGCCCCATACATCGCCCGAGCCCTGGCCAAGCCCGGTGATGTCCCTGGAGAAGACGGTCCTATTGCTTGAATCCAGGATGTTCACCATGACCTGGCGAATCTCAGCAGCCTTGACGAGGAGCGTGAAGTTTGCAGCTGCAGAGGATGACACATTGTCCTGAACATTGATCATAGGGGGTTCAGGCGGAGGAACAACATACATTGAAGTATAGAGATAATATCGAAGAGAGTCGTTATCTGCAACACGAATGTCCATTCCCGGCCCGATGTTGACTTTTGAATTGCTTTTGAGGTTGATGCTATCAGGATTGACCAGAATCATCTGATCAGGCGCAACGTGAACAATCTCCAATTCACTAAAACCGTTTCCCGGTTCAATCGGAAATATATACCGATCTGAGATCTGGAAGATGCCGTCCAGAGTGGCAAAACTATGCGTACCATTGTTAAAAACGTTGCCAAAGTGCATCATTATTATGGGCATGTCATTGACGTCTTCCAGATCTTTCTTGTAGATATATGTGGTATTAGATTTCACCACGGAACTATCCACCTGGCGCCCTTCTTTTGAGAGCTCGAGGAATAGGCTGTCATTCCCAACATCCCTGATACGCATCTCATAATTATCTTCTAATGAATAATTTCCCTCAAGGATATTGCCCTGTAGCTCCGTATCCAGAAGAACTCTACCCAAGTCATCATGCTCCAGAAGGCTCTTGGATGCCTCTTTACCTTCAAGGCTTGAATCGTATCCTGCAAACCAGGTGGCACCAAGGAAGCTCATGACAAAATAGCGTCCCCATGGTTTATACTCAAATTCCTTGGTCTGCACTAAGGTAGTATATTGAATGCCACTTTGGACCACCGTATTATTTTCTTGATAAACAATAGGGTTTTTGGGCGGCTCCAACGTTCTACCGTGAACGGCATAAAAGACGAGGGTCTCTGCACCCAGGGATTGCTCCGGATCGAAGTAAAATCCGGTGTAGTTAATGGAGTTCCACCTGGCAATGACAGAAGAATTATAGCCTCCCATGCGCACAGGAATAGATGGGCGGGAGTTGAATACCGGCCCGCGTATTTCATGAACGCCGTAATCAAAGATGCCTCCAACAGGATAATAGACGAGTTCCGGCTGATTTAGAACGATTATTTTCAAATCAGCGGTAAGAGGTACCTCAGAGTCTCTTATAAAGGATAAAGAGATATTATTCTGGAACTCAATAATATCCTTAGAGAGAGCTGTTAGCCTCATATTTCCAAGCAGGCCACCTTCAAATAACCTGATGTAGGATGTATCGCTGATCTGAAAGATGCCGTCCACCTCGGCAAATGCTTCACCTGAGCCTCGCATGGCATTTGTCAGATGGACCAGGATCACAGGGACGTCGTTTACTTTGTAGACAAAGCTATCGCCAATGCTCACTACAGACGCATAAACTGGTTTACCATTTTTCAGTAGAACAAAATTGACAGTGCCTTTCTTCTCGGAGACTTCCGCTGCAGCCAGAGCATAGCCCTGCTGGAGAGGGAGTGTTGTGTTGTAGTTTAAAGTTTGAGTGCTATCTTCATCGATGAGTATCTCTCTTAGCTCTCCTTTGCCCAAAGAGCTGATCGCATCTGTAAATGAACAGTCATAGTAGCCGGCCAGATAGGGCTTGCCCAGAAACGCCACCGCCTGGAAGCTACCCCAGGGCTCATACTCAAACTGCTGGGACCATGTCTTTGAGGAGTAAACGATATGCCCGTTCTCCGCCGACCTTCCCTGCATATCTATGCGCAACTCTTCGCCGCCCTGATCCTTATCCAGGTCATAGTAGAACCAACCGAAGTCATCCGCCCGCCAGACACCATCGCCGTCACTTAAATGGCCTCGCACATAGGCCGCTTCCAATGGCTCCTGCGCAAAAGCGCTCGATGCCAGCCCAAAAAGCAAAGCCAACATTGCTGCTGTAGCTATAAACCAGATTGTCCTGATCTCCATCAACCTCTTGAGAATCATTCCGGGATAAGCTGTATATCCTATGGAGGATCTACACGCTGAGCGGTGTTAGATGTCATCTATTAAACACGTTGCGATATACGGCAAAGGCGGTATCGGCAAGTCGTGCACTGCCTCGAACATAGCCGCCGCCTGTGCCGAAGAAGGCCACAGGGTACTGATGGTAGGCTGCGATCCCAAGAGCGACTCGAGCATAACACTGGTTGGCAGAAGGATTCCCACCATGATGGACCTCATCTTAGCAGGTGGAGAGATCCATGAGAAAGATGTCGTTTTTCCGGGATACAAGGGCGTCTTGTGCATTGAGGTGGGCGGCCCGGAGCCGGGCGTGGGCTGCGCCGGGCGGGGCATAATTGTCGCCATCGATTTTCTGCGCAAGGTTTCTAAGGCCATGGAAGAGGTGGACCTGGTGCTTTATGATGTGCCAGGGGATATCGTCTGCGGCGGATTTTCCGCGCCTATCCGAAAGGGGCTGGTAAGCCAGGCCTACATCATCACCTCTGGGGAGTACATGCCGCTCTATGCCGCGAACAACATATGCAAGGGCCTGCGCCGCCTGAAAACGCCTTTAGCTGGTGTGATCTGCAACTCGCGCGAGGCGGCAGCCGGGCGGGAGAAAGATATTGCGGAGAGATTCGCTGCTGAGCTGAACAGCCGTCTGGTAGCCTTCATCCCCAAAGACGCCATTGTGCAGCAGTGCGAGAGGAGGGCAGTGACTGTGATCGAAGGCGCACCGGACTCTGAGATAGCGGAGGTCTACCGCGCCCTGGCCAGGGAGATCATGTCGGGAGCCGAGCCAAAGGTGCCGCAGCCACTGAGCGATGAGAGACTTAGGGAGCTCTCCATGGAATGAGCGAGAAAATGGATGCACTGAAATGAAGGCAGACTGTCCACGCATCCTGATAGCTGGCGATCGAAGCTCCAGCGGGAAAACCACCATCGTGGCCGGCCTGCTATCCGCCCTTTGCAGGCGCAGCCTGGAGGTGCAGCCCTTCAAGGTAGCCATGGACTACATCGATCCCAGCTACCACACATGGATCACCGGCAGAAGCTGCCGCAATCTGGACGGCTACCTCATGAAGGAGGCAGCCATTAAGGAAATCTACGCTCACGCAGCTGAGAGCGCCGACATAGCGGTAATCGAGGGCGTGCGCGGCCTTTACGAGGGGTATGACGGAGATCTGGGAAGCACTGCGCAGATCGCCAAGCTTCTCCGGACCCCTGTGATCTTCGTGGTCGACGCCAGAAGCATCACGCGAAGCTGCGCGGCCATCGTCAAAGGCTACATGGACTTTGACCCAGAGGTGCAATTCAGGGGAGTAATTCTCAACAAGGTGGGATCGGAGAGGCACGCCCAGAAAGCGATCAAGGAGATAGAGCGCTACGCAGGCGTGGAAGTGGTGGGCGTCATCCGGCGAAATGAGGAAATGCACCTGGCCATGCGCCACCTGGGACTGGTGCCCGTGCTGGAGGGCAAGACCCGGCATGAAGGCTTCCCGGAGCGGGTGGATAAAATCCGCCAGATCGTGGAGGAAGGCCTGAATCTGGACCGTATCCAGGAGATCGCGAAGGAAGCACCACCTCTGCAGGAGGTAGAGGCGGACCTCTACCTGCAAAATGCATTGGGCCAGGATCTGCGCATCGGCGTGGCCAGGGATGAGGCTTTCAACTTCTATTACCGGGACAACCTGGAGTTGATGGAAAAGGCCGGAGCAGAGGTGGTGCCCTTCAGCCCGGTGCATGACAGGACGCTCCCGCAGGTGGACGGCATCTACATCGGCGGAGGATACCCGGAGCTGTACGCCCGAGAGCTATCAGAGAATGCAGGCATGCGCCAGGCACTAGAGCGGGCGCATGAGAGAGACCTGCCCATCTTCGCCGAGTGCGGCGGATTGATGTACCTGGCACGAGAGATCGAGTGGGATGGCGCATGCCACGAAATGATCGGTCTCGTGCCGGGAAAGGCGCGGCGCGGCAGCACGCGCATCGTCAGCTACGTGCACGGAACAATCAAGCGCGACTGTTCTCTTGGAAAAACAGGCGAGGCGATCATGGGGCATGAGTTTCACCACTCCGAGATGCTGATGGATAAAGGAGCAAAGTACGCCATCCGCCTGGAGCGAGGAACGGGAATTGAGGACGGCTGGGACGGCATGTGCGAGGGGAATTTAGTGGCCAGCTACACCCACATCCACAGTGCATCTTTCCGGGGATTTCCTGCCAACTTCATCAGGGCCTGCAATAACAAAAAGAATATTTGAGGGTGGCCCCCAGAAATTTACATCCGTTTACGGGAATGGCTATCTGAACGAATTTTATAAAAGAAAAGAATTAGGCGATGTCAAGGCACTGGGAGGGACCCTTCATGCCCCGACTATCGCCTACTTTTGTTTCGACGTTCACCGATATAAAGTATGTGCTTGACGCGAATCCAGCGACAATCGTGATTCCCATCGGTCCAAACGCAATTGTTCTTTTACCACCTAGGTCCCGCTATAGCTCGCTTCCCCAGATTAGTCAGTCCGGTCGCACATATGCCGTTGGGAAGACTGGAACCCTCGGTTTCAGTTTCGCTCTTGGTTTTGACATATCCCTGCATCTCCAAGACACCCAGGCGTGCTCCAAGTTCTTCCGGATCAAGTCTTACCAAAGAATTAATCCTATCTGCTTTTGGGTAGGGAACCTTGAGGTCAGCTATTGCTTTCATGATATCAAAATCGATAGTGTCCGTTGTGTATCACCTCAAGTAAATCTGAGTGTAACTCTGTTATAGTTATCGTTTCCTGTAAGATCCCTGTCCATCAGGCACCAGCGTCGCGCGACGTTCTTGCAGAATCAGCTGGTTTGTACCACATGTTTATATCGTTGAATGACGACTGCTGAACGGGCAAGAGTCGACCAAGACCATCTTTTCCTCCTACCTGTTTAGCTATCGACTTTGCCCAACCCTCCCATGTCTCGAACAGGCTGCCATCCCAGGGAATTATGATGAATGATATTGTTTAGAAGTATGTGTTTAGCTGGCCAGCATTGTAGTTAGCATTTGGAGACTGTTCAAGCCTTTCTGTCCCCATGTTGCCAGTGTCGTCATAATTCGCTCATGAATCGAAGTTCCTTTGTCATTGCGAAGCGTG
>JBATEC010000085.1:0-2639 GCA_049663825.1 Methanothrix sp.
CCGTCCACGCCATAGGTGAGGGGATTGAGGTAGGCGAGGTACCTTATCAACCCTGGGAATCTATCCAGGGGGAAGAGCGCTCCGGACAGGAAGAACAATGGAAATATGAGGAAGTTCATGATCAGGCTGAATCCGGACATATCTTTCATTTTGGAGGAGAAGGCCAGTCCGATGCCGATGAAGGTTGCGGCTACCAGGACCATGAATACCAGGGACAACAGGATTCCGGCAAGGCTTGGCATCCTCATTCCCATGATTATCCCTGCAACAAGTATGATCAAGGCTTGCAGAACTCCTGTAGTCAAGCCCCCTGCAGTTCGCCCAAGAACTATGGCAATTCTGCTTACTGGAGCGACCATTATCTCTTTTAGAAAGCCGAACTCCCTGTCCCATAGGACGGAAAGACCTGCAAAGGTGGCTGAGAAGAGCAATGTCATACCTATGATCCCGGGAGTCAGGAAGCTGACGTAGTCTAAACCAGACGGGATACCAGGCATGGTCGTGCCTGTGCCAAATCCGATTCCCAGGAAAGCCAGGAAGAAGAAGGGCGAAGCTATGGACCCAAAGAGGCGGCTCTTGAGACGGAAGAAGCGCAGCATCTCACGAAGCCAGATGCTGTAAATGGCATTAAGATCCTGTCTCATTTTCTCCTCCTTTGCATCATCATGGCTCCCATCAAGCTGGTTGCGCCTCCTGTCTCCCTTATCTTTCGGCCCGTATATTTAAGGAAAACATCCTCCAAAGTGGGCTTATGAAGTCCAACGGATGTGATTTCTGCTCCGCACTTATTTGCCTCTTGCATGATCTCGGGAATTCTGGATTGAGCATGGTCCACCATCAGCTCGATAGTTCCATTGACGATGACGCTGGACTTGATCCAGGGGAAGGATTGCATGCATGACATCAATGCTTGAGCACCACTCATAACCTCCAGGCTGACCATGTCTGATCCAATCATATCTTTGAGATTTGCTGGTGTGTCCAGGGCAACAATCTTGCCGTTATCCATGATGGCCACGCGATCGCAAAGGGCGTCCGCCTCTTCCATATAATGTGTGGTGAGAATGATGGTAACCCCCTTCTCTTTATTCATATTACGAAGGTACTGCCAGATATGCCGCCTGGTCTGAGCGTCCAGGCCAAGAGTGGGCTCGTCCAGGAATAGAACATGTGGATAATGCATCAAACCCCTGGCAATCTCCAATCTGCGCTGCATGCCGCCGGAGTAGTCTTCCATTTTGATATCGGCCTTCTCAGCCAGATCCACCAAATCCAAAACCTCGCCAATCCTCTCCTTACGCAAAGGGCCGTCCATTCCGTACATCCTTCCGTGAAAGTCCAGGTTCTCCCGACCGGTCAGCATGCCATCCACTGCCGGATCCTGAAAGACGACGCCGATCGAGGATCGCACCGCATTCCTATCAGTAGTTACATCGTGACCCCATACCCTGGCTTCGCCCTCTGTTGGCGTGAGCATGGTGGTAAGCATCTTGATGATAGTGCTCTTGCCGGCTCCATTGGCCCCCAGTAGACCGAATAGCTCGCCCTTATTTATTTCCAGGTCTATGTGATCTACGGCGGTCATTTCGCCGAACATTTTAGTCAGCCCATGTATGGAGATGGCAGCCTCGTCTTTGACCAGGCCAGGCTGAGGTCCAGCCACCGATTCAATTCCACTTGTGATTTTCTTCACCTTCTCAACTCATTGCTAATTGACTTTTTCTAAGTCAGTAATCAAATACGCGTCCTTTGCTCTCCGGCAACCTAAATCTGCAAGATAAATCGGTAATCGCTAACTCCAAGCATTCTGCCCAGGAGCTCCTCCATGGCAGCACGCATATTTTCAAGAAATTTCAGGTATGTCTGATCAATATTTCTTGAATCGGCCAAGTCGTCATCTTTCTGATAGAACATATGATTTGCAGACGCGATCATCGCGAGCAGAAGATAGGATGTCTCCAGTGGGTGCTCTACATGAAAACGATCATTCTTGCAGCCCTGGACGATTACTTCCGCCATAATCGGGGCGATAGTGGCAAATGGTCTCACGCTCATCAGCTTCTTATGCAGCGTGGCGCTTTTGACCTGGTGGATATGACCAATGATCTTTTTTCCGGATGCGGAGATGCTTAGAAAGCGGTTGATCATGGAATTAAGTTTGGCTGCCTCATCCAGGCTGCAATCCTTTGCAGCCTGGGAAAAATCGCTTTCCATCAAGGCGATCTGCTTCTCCATCACAGCCACCAGGACATCTTCTTTTGAGTCGAAGTAGTAATAGAATGCGCCCTGAGATACATTGACCTCTTTTGTTATATCGCTTACAGAGGTCTGATCATAGCCACGGGCTACAAACAGGCGACCGGCCGTATCTATCAGTTCTTTTCGTCTCTCTTCAGGTTCTTTCACAATTCGGCTCATTTTATCCCCTACAGACTATGGACAAGCCAGTGACTGAATGTTAGTCAGTAGAGTATATAATATCATCGTAGAGCAGTCAAGTCATGAAATTGATAATTATAGTTATTTGCATAAGTCTTTATAATTAATGTTATTTGATATAAATTTCTCTATCCAATACCCCGCATAGCTTTTTAATTTTGCAAAGCTACAATAAGATTCCACGATGATGTGCTTCATCT
>JBATEC010000086.1:0-6934 GCA_049663825.1 Methanothrix sp.
ACTTTACCATACAATCGGATCTGCATGAACAGACCGATTACAGTAATTTTGGCGATAGAGTGCAAATAGTGCTTCCTGAAGAGAGCCAAGATCAATCCACGCGCATGAAGGGAGCTGACTATAGATGGGCAATCTTCGGCCTGGTGGAGCCATAGAGGAGGGAACGAAAAAATGAAATTTGCCAAGAATATTCTGTCTGGCCTCTGTATCCTGGCATTTCTGTCCTCAGGCATGCTGGCGGCTATGGCACAGGATTCTGCTGACCAGGCACGCTCCTACTGTGTAAGTTCAGGCTATCTTTACAGCACATCTCCCGGAACTAATGATGGTCAGGGAATGTGCGTGTTCCCGGACAAGAGCTGGTGCGATGTGCAGTCATTTTTCCATGGAACCTGCAGCCGGAGCCAAAAACTAAATATCTTGCCTGGGTATGTCACCGAGTCCGGGAGCACGTGGACTCCATCAGCGGCAACGATCTGCCGGAACAGTGGAGGCAGTCTAAGGAGCGTTCATACGCCCTATGGCGATATTACAATGTGCGCGTTTTCTGATGGAAGCTCTTGCGATTTATTATCTCTGACTGAGGGGAAGTGCGGCAGAGATAGCTGGCAGGTATATGCCCGTTCCTGGCTTGATGCGCCGTAAACTGAGATAAAAAACATGAGAAAGATCATCAAGATAGATCCGCTGCTTTGCAACGGCTGCAGCAAGTGTATCACCGCCTGCGCTGAAGGTGCCATCGAGCTGAAAGAGGGAAAAGCTCGCGTGGTGAGCGATAGCTTTTGTGATGGCTTAGGCGCATGCCTGGCCGTCTGCCCAGAGGGGGCTCTGACCATTGAGGAGCGCGACGCTCCGGTGTTTGATGAGAATGCGGCCAAAGAGCATAAGAGTTTGGCCAAAAAACATGAATATAGGCATCATGCATGCGGAGCGGATGCTGCAGTAGTCACGCCCTGCACCGCCCCGATTACCCTGAAGCCGGGTCAAGGGGCAAAGGATGCTCGCTCACATGGAAAGATAATAAGAGGAGAAGACCGCGCGAATGAGCTGTGCGGGTGGCCCATCCAGATGAGACTGGTGCGCCCCTGGGCCCCTTACCTGCAGGGCGCCAGCCTGCTTGTGGCCGGGGACTGCACTGCTTTTGCCTATCCTGCCATCCAGCAGGACTTCATAAAAGGCCGCGTGGCCCTGGTAGGCTGCCCCAAGCTGGATGATACAGAGCCCTTTGTGGAAAAGCTGGCCGAGATTCTCAAGCAAAACGAGATCAAGGATATTGCTGTGTTGCACATGACTGTGCCCTGCTGTGCTCAGCTTGAGCAGCTCGTTTCCGAGGCAGCGCACCGATCGGGAAAATATGTGCCTCAGAAGAGCTATGTGGTGGGAATCGACGGAAAGCTGATTGATGGACAGGTTTAATCAGTTATCTTTTTTGCCTCTATGAAAAGGTCCTGAAAATATTTAACAGATAGGCCAATGAAAGGTGGCCGTATGATCCGATTCGAATTCAGAAAGGCCGCAAAGGAGGACATCCCGGACCTGATAAAGCTTTGCAGGGAGACGATTGTGGAGGTCTATGGTCAGATCTTGCCTTGGGAGAAGTTGGAGCCCTGGGTCGAAGGCGACATGGTTGAAGAGGAGGTCAACAAGCAGTGGCAAAACATGATTGTGGCTGAAAAGGCGGGCGAGGTCGTGGGAGTTGCTGCGAGATCTGACGACAATATAGACCTTCTTTGGGTTCATCCAGCCTACCATCGAAGAGGCATAGGAAGCGCTCTCCTGGATGTTGTTGAGACCGAGATAAAGAAATCCGGCTGCGATCTGGCAACGCTGGAATGTTTCAGCTATAACGATTGTGCCATGGGATTTTACCTGGCCAAAGGCTGGAAGCCCCTCTGTGAAGAGATGGACGAAGACGCAGGCGCCTTGAAGGTGGTAATGACAAAGACACTGACAAAGGATGAAGATGGTGTGTCGATCCGGAAAGAAGGTGCCTCAAAAAAAGCTATGAGGTAAGAATCTATGACAGCCTGATGCTTAGCATCCGAATCTAAAATGGCTGAATTTGGAAACGAATCTAGTCAAGGAAAAGTTTTTACTGTTAAGAGGAGGAAGTAATTCTCATGGATTTTGGTCGTCGTTTTGATATGGCAGCAGGAACCCTGGTCTTCCTGGTCTTTCTCGCCACCGTTTACCTGACCAAGGATTTCCTTACCACTATTTTGCTGAGCATAGTCATGGTATTTCTCCTCAAGCCACTTTATGCTGTTTTCTTTCGTCTGACACGACAGAGGCAGATCTCCTCCTTTTTCTCCATTTTGATCGTGTTCGTCTTTATTCTGGTCATCCTAATCGGCATTACCACGGTGCTACTGGTGGAGATATCCAATCTGGAAAAGTCCGGAGTCCTATCAGGCATACAATTTACGGCCATAACCCAGGAGATCGATAAATGGGCCATGAGCGCCCTTCCAGCCTGGGTTTATAATTACGTAAATGTCATTATACTCAAAAACGTACAGGAGATAAGCGACATCCCCATAACCATTGCCACCTGGCTCTTTCCAATTGTGCAGCAAGAGCTAACCTCATTTGCTTCCGATCTGCCTGTACTCTTTGCCCAATTGATCGTAGTAGTGTTCATCACATACTACATTCTCATAGACGGCAAAGAGTTCGTGGCCAGGGCCGTGGACCTGATTCCCAAGCAGAAACGAGCGATAGTTCTGAATTTTCTACAGGAGCTTGGCAGCATCTATAACACACTTTTTACGGTCTACTTCACCACATCTATGTTAAGCGGCGTCCTGGCGGCTATTGGCTTTTCCATGCTGGGCGTGCCTTATCCCTATTTGATGGGGGTCGTTGTGGGCATCTTTACGCTAATCCCCATGCTCGGGCCGCCCTTCGTATTCGTTCCCATGGCTCTCTATTATCTGTTTATGGGAGACACGATCCGTTTCCTGATAATCATGGTATTCGGAACGGTAGTGCTCATGGTGATACCTGAGAACGTAATCCGTCCTCATCTGGCCATGAAGAGTTCAAGGATTCATCCCATAGTTACATTGCTAGCGTACACCGCTCCCATATTCGTAGTGGGGATCATAGGTGTGATTATCGGACCCACACTTTACGGTTTTCTCCTGGCGGCCTACCGGGCGGCTATCAATAACCGTGAGACTTGACGAATGGAAAGCTTTATCTCTTTTTATAGGCCACTAGTTTAGTTCAGATCCATGGAGTATTAAAGATGGGCGTAGAGAATGGCTTGGAGAAGTCTGGTGCTATTGATGTTGCAGAGCTGCTGCTAACAGCCGATATTTATAACCGCACAGAAAATTTGACTGAAGACGACCTGCCCCCCAATATTCGCAAGCATTATTTCGATGTGCAGACCAGGACCGTCAAAAGGCCGATTTATGTAACCAGCGCCGATGCGCAGAAGATTTATGGCATTGAGAATGTCAAAGCGGTCGTAAAAGATCTTACGTTTGTGGCTCTTGAGGAGTTTGGCTCCCAGCTCCGGCTGACCGTATTCGATGTGGCGGCCAAGTGGTTCGCCAATCAAAAGGACCTGGCCAGAATCAAATCAAATCCCACATTGGCATATTTCTATGAGAACTATGATTCTCTGGATGTGAGCTATGCCCTGGCCAGGAGCGACAATAAGCCTCTTTCTGCCGACCGGGAGTGGATCGACGCCAAGATAAAGGAGCTGTGCAAGGATTCCAAGGAGGCGGAAGATCTTCTCAAGCTGGCCTACATCAAGGCCCCAGAGGATGTGAGGGACAGCATTTCCGGACTTATTTTAACTCAGGACCAGAAGTCTGAGATAGAGAAGATGGGCAAGGCTCTGAAAAACCGGCAATATCTGCGAGAGATCGGACTCTATGAAATAGGCAAGCTTCTTTTTGTCGGCCCGCCTGGAACCGGCAAGACCTCTACCGCCCGGGCCCTTTCCAGCTGGTTTTCCCTTCCCATTGTTGAGGTCCGCCTCTCCATGATCACAAGCCAGTATTTGGGTGAGACATCAAAAAACATAGACAAGGTATTTGATCTGGCCAAGAGGCTGGCTCCTTGCATTTTGCTCATCGATGAGTTCGACTTCGTGGCCAAGACCAGGACCTCGGATGAGCACGGTGCCATGAAGAGGGCCGTCAACTCGCTCCTAAAAGCCATAGACGAGATCAGCCTGGTGGAGCATGGCGTTCTGCTTCTGGCTGCCACCAATCACCCTCAGCTCCTGGATTATGCTGCCTGGAGGAGGTTTGACAAGGTATTGAATTTTCCCCTGCCTGACCAGGATATGAGGCGCATGATCCTGGACAAGGTATTGTCTCGCATTGATGCCGAGGTAGATACGGCTGCACTCGCAGAAGCGACGGAGGGCTACTCGGGCTCGGATCTGAGGCTGGTGATAAGGGAAGCCGTGCTCAATGCACTCCTGGTTGATCGCAAACATCTAAACCAGGAAGATCTGGATTTGTCCATCGGGGAGTTCCGGCGCAGGATCTATGATTACAAGCGGAGCGTTACGGCATGAGGGACGCATGAAGGTTACGCTCCTGGGCACGGGCGACGCCATCGGCACACCCAAGATCGGCTGCAAGTGTCCGGCCTGCATGGATGCTCTGCATGGGGGCAGAAGCCGCAGGATGAGGTTTTCCATTCTCGTAGAGTCGGATGAGGAAGATGGCCGGGTGCTGGTGGACAGCAGTCCTGATCTGCGCTGGCAGCTTCTAAAGAAGGACATATCCAGTGTGGACGGCGTGATATGGACGCACGCCCATTATGATCATTATGCCGGATTTGGGGATTTTCACCGTGTGCAAAGTAATGTGGATGTCTATGCTCTCAAGAGCACCATGGACTATATCCTCAATTATCTCTATTTCCTAAATCCCGTGCGCCACGATGCCGCAGCGTATCTGCCCTTCGATATTGCGGGGATGGAGTTCACCCTTTTTCCAGTCAACCACCCGCCCACGGAGACGGTGGGCGTGAAGATAGACGACGGCAATCATGTCGTGGTGATCACCAGCGACACCAAGATGGAGATTGCCGAGGAAAGCCTGGAGCTGATGAAGGGCGCAGATTTGATGCTGGCGGATGCCATTACTCCGCCGGGCTACACCATCAGCAAGCACATGACAGCAGATGAGGCCATGGCCTTGGGGGAGCGTTTGGGCGCGAAACGGCTGCTGCTCACGCACTTGAGCCACCTTTATCCGCCTCACGAAATGGCTCTAAAGAAATGGCCGCTGGGCCACGACATGATGGAGATAGTGCTGTAAGAATAATAAGTCCTCCCTTTTGGGGTGGTGTTCATAAAAATAATAGTCATATTGCTTATTCTAATGCTGCAACCGATTGCTGTGATGGCCATATCTGTTGCGCCAGGCGTCCTGGATAAGTATGAGGAAATTGATCACCATGCTTTGAATGCACCCTCTTCTGCCCAAGCTTCTGTGGAAAAGCTGGCTGCCTACTTGATCGAGCCGGCGAAAAATGATCGCGAGAAGGCCAGAGCGATATTCCGGTGGATCACAGAGAACATTGATTATGATCTGGAGGCTTATTTCACAGGAAACATCGGCTCGACCAACTATACGGATGTCCTGAAAAGCCGCAGGTCGGTCTGCATCGGCTATTCCGATCTCTTCTCGTCCCTGGCTCAGGAGGCAGGGCTTGAGGTGGTTAAGATCAGGGGCTACGGCAAAGGGTACAGCTACCGGCCGGGGGATAGCTTCACGGGTCCCTTCAATCATGCCTGGAATGCAGTGAAGATAAACGGATCATGGTATCTGATCGACACCACCTGGGGAGCGGGGTATGTGAGCGGAGACGGCAAGTACGTGCGCAAATTCGATGATCACTATTTTATGACGAAGCCTTCTCAGTTCATCTTTAACCACTTCCCTGAGGATGCTCGCTGGCAACTTCTCGATGAGACCGTCTCAAAAGATGAGTATGAGAATCTGGTCTATCTGGAATCGGACTTTTTTAACCTGGATCTGAAGCTTGACCAAAAGAACGGGACGATAGCTGCGAAAAAGCAGGTCAATGTCTCAGTCAAGGCTCCCGAGGATGTGTTGATGATGGCGGATCTGAAGTATGCGGACCGCAGGGCCTCGGGTGAGGCACTGGATGGCCGCGCATTTTGCCAGAGAGATGCAGAGCGGTATGATATTTATGCACAGTTTCCGGCAAAAGGAAGCTATATTCTGAAGGCGTATGCCAAGCGAAGAGACGATCCAGGCAAGTACAACTCAGTTTTGGAATACCGGATCGACGCTGCCTCAGGCGGGGGCGCCGGCTTTCCCGTGGCTTTCGGAAAGTTCTTCGAGGTGGGGGCCTATCTCTACGGGCCACAGGAGGGCAGGCTGTCGGCGGGGGAGAGCTACCTGTTCCGGATCAGGGTTCCCGGTGCCGAGAATGTGTCGGTGGTGTGCGGCAAGAAATGGACTTATCTCGCGATGCAAGGGGATCTGTTTGAGGGGAATGCGACTGTGGCGGAGGGAGATGTGGGCGTCTTCGCGAAGTTTCAGGGAGAGGGGTGGGATGGGCTGGTGAGATATAACGAACTTACTTGAGAATAGGTGCAACAAAAACGAAACGATAGGACCGAACGGCATTCTCTCGTGTCAATGGCGGTCTAAAAGTGTCCAATAGTGGCGGGATAAAATTGTCCACCTGCCAATCCCTTGGATTGAAATCCAGGTGTCATGTGGATGATAGATGTAGAGGAGTTCCTCACGTTGCGTGATTTGTTCAACAAAGATTTGAGCATCAGCGAGATCGCCAGACAGACTGGACACAGCCGGGTGACGGTGCGGAAGTATCTGAATTCAGGTCGCGTACGTGGGACACTGAAAAGAGCTAACAAGCAACACAATGAATATCTACTGCCCAAATGGACTCCTTGCATTTGTTT
>JBATEC010000087.1:0-4032 GCA_049663825.1 Methanothrix sp.
CAATCAGATGTTGTGGCCAATGGCCTGGAGGCCGTCAAAGCGCTCCAAACCACTACTTACGACCTGGTGCTGATGGACTGCCAAATGCCTGAGATGGACGGTTACGAGGCCACAAGAAAAATCCGCCAGCAAGGATCGAAGGCTCTCAATCCAGGCATTCCCATCATTGCCATGACTGCACTCGTCATGCAAGGTGATCGTGAGAGGTGTATTCAGGCAGGAATGAACGATTTCATTGCCAAGCCGGTACAGCAAAGAGAACTGGCAATGATGCTGGCCAGATGGCTGGCAATAACGATTGAGCTACAAGCAGCAGTCTGAAGTGGTTTTAAGTTGAACGATTGGATTTTTGGAAGAAAAAATCTTCCAACAGATGTATCAATCAGAACTCTTAATTAGTAATCATGGGCAATGACATCATCGACCGCAATGAGGTTGAGGAAGTTCTGCGAGAAGCCCTGCGGGCTGCAAAGAACAGCCAGGCCCAGTACGAGCAAATCGTCTCGATGATATCCGATATCATCTGGCGATATGATGTCAATGTCAAAGGCGAGCCTGTCGATCCTTACATCTCGCCGGTTGCGGACAGGATGTTGGGCCTGCCCGACTGCACCATCGGAAACAGCTTTAGCAAATATTCTTCGTATGTTCATCCCGATGACTTGCCGGCCTTGCAGGAGACTTTTTTCGAGGGGATACGAACGCCTGGAACGGAGAAAACTGCGGAATACCGTCTGCAGAAGGCTGATGGCACGACGCTTTGGGTTCGTTCCAAGGGATCTGCCTATTCTCATGCAGAAGGCAAAGTGACCGTCTTTGGCACCACTGGCGACATCACCGAGCGAAAGAGGATGGAGCAAGCGCTACGGCAGGAGAAAGAGCTGGCACAGCTTTATCTTGATATTGTGGGGACAATAATTATCGCCATCAGATCCGACCATACCGTATGTCTTGTCAACCAGGCCGGTTGTCGTTTGCTGGGATACAGTGAAGATGAGATCATAGGCGCGAACTGGTTTGACCGTTTTTTGCCGGCGCGGGCAAAGAAAGATGTTGAAGAGGTATTTGATCATTTGATGACCGGGATTATTGAGCCGGTCAGGTATGGAGAGGGCGTGGTATTGACCCGCAATGGCGAGGAGCGACTTGTTTCCTGGCATAATACCATATTAAAAGACGAGGCGGAAAATATCACAGGTACCATTTCTTCGGGCGAGGATATCACCGGGCGAAAGCGGGCCGAGCAGGACTACCGGATGCTGTTCCAGGAGATGCTGGATGGCTTCGCGCTGCATGAGATCATCTGCGATGGGCAGGGCAAGCCGACGGACTACCGCTTCCTGGCAGTCAACCCGACCTTTGAGCGCATGACCGGCCTCAAGGGAAAAGACCTCGTGGGCCGGACCGTTCTGGAAGTAATGCCCGGCACCGAGCAGCACTGGATCGAGACTTATGGCAAGGTGGCGCTGACCGGCGATCCGGCTTTCTTCGAGAACTACTCAGCCGAACTAAAGAAGCATTTTGAGGTTACGGCCTTCCGGCCCGCGCCAAACCAGTTCGCCTGCATATTTTCCGACATCACCGAACGCAAGAAGGCAGAGGAGGCGTTGCGGGAGAGTGAAGCTCGATACAGGCGAATTGTCGAGACAGCCAACGAGGGCATCATGATCATGGATGATCAATTCCGCTATGCTTTCATGAACCAGATGCTGGCGGACATGTTGGGTTATCAACCCGAGGAGATGCTCGGTCGGCCGGTATCATCCTTCATTTTCGAAGAGGACCTCCCGGATCACAAAGCCATGATGGAAATGCGCGTATCCGGCGCAGGGACGCAATATGAACGCAGGCACCGTCGCAAGGATGGAAGCTGCTGCTGGACGATAGTATCGGCAACACCGCTCAAAGATGAAGCCGGCCGGTTTGCCGGGTCCTTTTCCATGCTTACCGATATAACCAAGCGCAGGCTGGCAGAGGATGCTCAACGTGAGAGCGAGAAAAAGTACCGCCTGCTGGTAAGCAACGCAAACGAATCGATCACCGTCACCCAAGACGGCCTGCTAAAGTTTGTCCATCCAATGACGCTTGGCCTGTTGGGAGTGTATTCGGAGCAGGAACTCATTGATAGACTGTTTTCTGAATTTATCCACCCGGATGATCGAAGCCAAGTGACTGATAATTACCGGCAACGTATCGCAAATGAGGCAGCACTGCCACGCTATGCCTTCAGGGTGGTAACTTCGGAAGGCACTGTCAAGTGGGTGGAAATCAAAGAGACCTTGATAGAATGGCAAGGCAAACCTGCCACGTTGAATTTCCTCACCGACATCACCGAGAGAAAGCAGGTCGATTTGAGCCGCGCACGTTCCTTGGTACGCCAGGAGAAGTTGAACCTGCTTCAACAGACTCTGCTAAGCCCCGACAAATTGGAGCAGAAACTCAAGAAGATCACCGACAGCGTGGTGGATATCTTCTGGGCCGACTTTTGTCGCATTTGGATAACCGGTCCCGGAGACCTCTGCGATGTCGGGTGCATACATGCGGCGGTGACCGCTGGACCGCATGTCTGCCTTCATAAAGATCGATGTCTTCGACTCCTTGCCAGTTCGGGACGGTATACCCACACGGACGGAGAGGTTCACAGGCGCGTGCCTTTTGGTTGCTACAAGATCGGGCGCATCGCGTCGGAGCAGCAACACAGATTCCTCACCAACGATGTACAAGCCGATCCCAGTATTCACAATCACGAATGGGCAAAGGAGAACGACCTTGTCTCTTTTGCCGGTTACCAGCTACGTCTACCAGGTGGAGATGCCCTGGGTGTCCTGGGACTGTTCAGCAAACAACTTATCACAGGCGAGGAAGATGCCCAGCTTAACATCCTGAGTAATACTGTCACCCAGGTCATTCAAACAGCTCGTACGGATGAGCAGTTGCTTGATACTCTGACCGAAGCGACCAGACTCAACAAGTATCTCAATGAGCAGACCGATAAATCCACCGAGATGGCCGATCTGGCCAGAAAGGCCAGCGCTGCAAAGAGCGAATTTTTGGCCAACATGAGCCACGAGATCCGCACGCCCTTGAACGGCGTCATCGGCATGATCGGATTGCTGCTGGATATGAATTTGAATGCAGAGCAGCGCGAATATGCACAAATCGCTCATACCAGCGGCGAAATCCTGTTGTCCCTTATCAACGACATTCTGGACTTCTCCAAGATCGAAGCCCACAAACTTGAGCTGGAAACGCTGGATTTCGATCTGCGCTCTACGCTTGACAATACGACAGATTTCCTGGCCAGAGGGGCTCATGAAAAAGGGCTGGAACTGGTCTGCATGATAGAGCCCTCAGTGCCGTCGCGTCTGAGAGGTGATCCGGGAAGACTGCGTCAGATTCTGGTCAACCTGGGAAGCAATGCCGTGAAGTTTACCGAAAATGGCAAAATAGTGATTGCCGCCAGCCTGGAAAACGAAGACGAACGAAATGCAAAAATTCGCTTCTCTGTCAGAGATACAGGCATCGGCATCCCGGCAAGCCGGCAAGATATTCTCTTCTCATTGTTCTCTCAGGTGGACGGCTCGACAACACGCAAATACGGCGGAACCGGCCTGGGATTGGCCATTTCCCGGCAGCTCGCCGGGCTGATGGGAGGCACGATCGGCGTGCAAAGTGAGGAGGGCAAGGGTTCCACTTTCTGGTTTACGGCTGTGTTCGAGAAACAGCAAGCAAGTATTGGACCTGCCGAAGGTCTTGTTGAAATTCGTGTAGAGGAAGATACAGACCGCATCGATACGAAGCCTGATATTTCCCAATCGTTCAAACGCAAACTACGCATCCTGGTGGCAGAGGATAATCCCGTAAACCAGAAAGTGGCACAGGCCCTGTTGAGAAAGATGGATCTCCAATCAGATGTTGTGGCCAATGGCCTGGAGGCCGTCAAAGCGCTCCAAACCACTACTTACGACCTGGTGCTGATGGACTGCCAAATGCCTGAGATGGACGGTTACGAGGCCACAAGAAAAATCCGCC
>JBATEC010000088.1:0-2589 GCA_049663825.1 Methanothrix sp.
GGGATCAACACCAGACATAGCTTTTAAAAAAGGTTTATAATTTGCATTGTTTACCATAATTATAATATACACGTTCTACAATATAAACTTGTGTATTTTATTTTGCGTCCACGACTAAGATCAATCCTATCGCAATCCCGCGCAGAATCCTTCTTAGCATCATGCTCTCCGTTCTGGTATCAATGCAGCTTGTCGGCATCACTCATTTAAAGAATTTTTCCCAGATATACGAATGCAAAAGCTTAATCCAACAGAACAAAAGAGATAGAATCTTATGCGTCCGGCAAAGCGACAAATAATCTAGCTTTACCTTGACTAGCCTTGCGTTCCCGCAAAAAAGCGCTACTCCTTCTCAGCGCTTAGAGCCTTGGCTTTTTTCCCTTCTTCAATCAGTTCTTTAACCTTTTGACCACCCTTGTGGCCGATCTCTTCATAAAAATCCTTTCCATGTGTCTGGGCGGTCTTCATGCCGCCTTTTCTGCCTGCCTCCTGAACTGTCATCGTGCCCTTGGCCTCTTTTTTGGAACTTCTTTTATCCTCTGCCATTCATCTCTCTCCTAAACGTGTGATTAAAACTAAATCATTTCCCACTATTCTTTCCTTCTTTGCTGGAACCGCAACAAATTTGATCAATGCGGCTTGTTCATCATTATCTCGTGAATCAAATTCTGAGGGGACCACAAATCCATCATTACCAATTAATTTGCAATTGATATTCGTACTGTCTTCTTTGAATATTTATGTTTTGCGCCTTTATTTGTCCTGGAATAGCGTCAAAATTGTGGCATAAATCTTGAAAATTGTGTATCATTTTGACACTAAGGGTATCATCCACAACGAATAACTGTTGATATATTAGCGATTAGCAAGAATACCACTAAATACTCCAATGCCTAATCACCTCTCGCTAACTGGCCATGCCATGCTACTACTAATCAATGCCAGTGGTGCACATCTGGTGAATGACCGATTGATTTGAGGGCTATCTTGCGCCGGACAAGAAAAGAATCTCTGTTTATCATCTTTATGTTAGTTCATTACTTACTGATCAGATATTGCTCCTTAATATCATTGTATCCTATTCTGGCTACCGTCATCTCTTTGACCAGCGCCCTGGCTATTTCTTTCAGTCCCAGCTCTTCCTCTGCCAGGAGAATCTCGTCCTTCTTAGCCCGGGTCATGGGCTTGCTGGGCACGGCAGTGCAGGATTTTGTCTCTGCGGCAATGCCGTAGGTGCCGACCTTTCTTGCCAGATCAGTGATCTCAGTTTTGTCCAGAGAGATGAGCGGATGGAAGACTGGAACCCCAATCGCCGCCTGCTCAGCCAAGATGTTATCTGCGGTCTGCGAGGCCACCTGGCCCATGGAATAGCCAGTGACAATGCCGAGACACCCTTGCATCTCCATGACTTCGGAGGCAATGCGGTACATCAGGCGCCGGCAAAGAACGCAGGTGGCTCTGGGATAGTGAGATGCGATCTTCTCAATTCCCCTGCTGATGGGAATAGTGATAAAATCGATCTTTCTACCGGTCGTCCAGTCCGCCAGAACCTCGGCGCATCTCATAGACTGGTCTATGGCATCTGCATAAGGCCGGGAGTCGAAGTGCAGGAGGGTGACCGGACAGCCCCTCTTCATCATCATCCAGGCGGCCACTGGCGAGTCGATGCCGCCGGAAATGAGCACTAGCATCTTGCCCTGTGAGCCCAGGGGCAGGCCGCCCACGCCTTTTACCACTTTGGTGAATACAAAGGCTCGATCCTTCCTGGCCTCAACGAATATCTCCAGTTCCGGTTTGTTCAGGTCCACAGTGGAGTGCGTCGCAACTCTAACCGCTTCGCCCACTACCTTTCCGATCTGTTCGCTGGAGAATGAGACCCCTGAGCGCCTTGGACGGATGGCAAAAGTACTCGGCTTGGACTGGCCAGCCAGCTCTACCGCCGCCCGGCTTATCTCCTCCAGATCGGAATTTACAGCTATGGCTGGGCTTGTTGAGACTACTCCAAAAACCCGTGATGCAATCCCGCTTGCCCTGGGGTCAGAGGTATGGACGAAGATCCTGCCCTCGCCCCTCTCCACCTTATGCTCCACCCCTGCGTTGTGCAAGGAAAAAGCTATATTGCCAGCTAAAATGCGTTCCCAGTTCTGCCTGGTCCAGCTATCTTTTAGTGTAATCTCCCCGTAGCGAACCAATACTACGTCCTGAGAGATCATGTTCTGATTTGAGTAGCCTTCGCAGATCTCTTTATCTTCTTGACTCTGGAACCTGCTGCTGTATATCTCTGCATCGGACCGGGCTTCTTGTGAGTGACCTCAGCTTTGGTAACCTGACGAACTTGACCCTTTCTGCCCTTAATCTTGACCCATTCTATGCTTCCTGTCTTTCCCATGAGATGTCCCTATCAAAGCAGGATTTAAAAAGGTTGTGATTAGGAAATATTCAGTGTAGAGTCCCGAATGTTTGGACTTTATATACTCGGCCCGTATGTTTAAATTCTGTTTCTAACATTTAATTCAGTCTCCATGCGATCTAGAAATATTTTCAGCTTACATCCTTCGGGCAGTCTGGACCAGAATGCTGTATCTGGCG
>JBATEC010000089.1:0-4788 GCA_049663825.1 Methanothrix sp.
AACAAAAAAGCAAAGGTAAATTGGCAATTCACAACAGAGGATGCAAGGGTAAAACTATCTCGCCTTTATCCGACATTACAGAGTTGACGAGACACTAGGCAACTGTAAGATCTGCGTTCTCACCTCCATTATTGCTGTTATCAACGCTGCCACCCAGTCCCATGCAGTTGCATCTGCCGTTGGCCCAGTAGCATCCATCCGGGCAATCTGCTACCGGATTTGGTGCCGGGTTAAATGGTTCAGGTTCAGGATTGGGAACGGGTCCTGGCATGGGCTCGGGTTCCGGCTCAGGCATGAAGCAGTTGCATCGGCCATCTACCCAGGCGCAGTTCGCGCTTTGCTCGCATTTCTCCTTTTCTGGGTCGTCCAATCCGCGGCAGAGGCATTGACCGTTTACCCAGTCACATAACGGGTTCTGCTCGCATTTCTCCTTTTCAGTAGGCTCTGGCTTTGGCATGAAGCAGTCGCATCGGTTATCGACCCAGGCGCAGTTCGCGCTCTGCTCGCACTTCTCTTTCTCTGTTAGAGGAGGCATGGTGCAGAGACACTGGTTGTTCACCCAGTGGCAATAGGGTTTTTTCTCGCACTGCTCTTTTGGACTTGGGGTTGGGGGATTGGGTTTGATATAATTGCCTGTATAGACATCGATGATGACAGCATTGCTGTATCCGCTGTTGGTGGAAAACAGGCTTCTGTGCCTGCCGGGCGCATCAGCATAATACCAGATGTAGTAGTATCCGCTCTGCACCAATCCCAGGTTATACCCCAGGACATAGCCGCCGGGATAGATCTCGTACATGGTTACGGGAGACGCCTGCGGTACGTAGATCAGCTCTCGCGTCCATCCGCCCCAGGGTAATGCAGCATATAGCGTCCAGCTAACGGCTCTCTCAATCCAAAGGCCCGGATTACCGGGGGGATATGTTGTAGTGAAGTCGTTCCAGGCCAGGTAGTCTCCATTGTAGTACATGTACCTGGGCGGACTGCTAAGAACTGCTGAAGGCATAAGCGTCTTTTGATCCGTAACAGGAGGGGCCTGCTCGGTGTAGGCGGCAATCTCCGTTCCCGCATCTTGTGAAGTCGCGAGCGGCGCGCCGGTATCGACAAAGGTGCCTTCCAGATCATTAGCCGAATCCAGAGCGCTGAATTCTGAAATAGTTAGATTCTCTGCACCAGAATTTCCGGATTGGTCCAATCCTCCCAAAGATAGGCTGCAAAGAAGGATAGTGGCTATAGCAATCCGAAATAGCAAATTTTCGGCGTTCATATTCTCTCACATATTTATCTAGTTGTTAGTTTTACCTGTAATGACAGTTCTTACTTCATATTATAAGCTATTCTCAATCCCATTACGTATAAATTTTGGGTACTGTTTGGCTGTGATGTTCGCCATTTAGGGCTAACCTCATATCGAGCTGAGACATTATAGCCGCGACCTGACGGCATTAATGTGAGTAAAAAAGTGGCAATTTAGTCCTGCTGCATGAGTTCATTAGCATAATTTAATCCCTGCCCATGCTTGCTTATTGATGCAGACTATGTAATTTGTGTCTTTACTGAGTCTATGATATTCTCTGTCTTCTCCCAGGGGAAATCGGAGCCAATGATACAAATTATCGATCCGGAACCGTCCTTTTCGTCCGGACTGTATGCGGCGATATATGATGGGTCGTTCTCTCCTGCATTGATAGTTAACAGAATTCCTTCATGGCCGTCGATTGTACATGATTTTTCCTCATAATCAGCGCGACGAGGCATCATATCGGATTGCTCTATGCAATGCTCCAATGGCGATATCTGCATTTTTCCAGATATCTGCCCATCAAGCGGTCTGGATATGCTTATCTCGTGGACCTCGATCTGTACCTGGTCAGTGGTGCCTTCGTAGGTCGCCGTCGCCGGGTAAATGGAATACTTAAAATCGGTGTTCTCCTTGTCATAATCATGCTCCAATTCAGAGCTTTCTCCTTTTTCCAGGACATAAGACCCGGCAAGAGATAGATTTAGAGATACATTGGCTGGGCCAAGCTGCATGGGCTCACCGGACGCGAGCAGTACAGTCTCATCGGAAGCGAGTATTGCAGTTATTGCCAAGCCAATCAGGCAAAATACAGCTAACAGATTTCGTGTCTTCATTTTACGCACTCCAAACATTAATTCACTCTTGCGGAACGATTAATAAATTTAGTGCCGAACGAACGCCAAAATCAATCCGGACGGAATGTTTCGAAAATGGTATAGTTATCTAAAACCGTTCCTTTTTGAAAAATATCGACTGGATTGGTTCAGAATCAGTAAGAGTCCTGGAACATTCTAGCCCGCCTTTCAGGCCAGGATGAAGTGCAGAGAAGTTCCAACTAAGAGCGCCGCCACCAGCCGCAATGCCACGGATTTCAGGGTTCCCGAGATGCCCAGCTCCTTCAGCATCACCATGAAAGTGGCCACACAGGGGAAATACATGGCCAGCACCACTGATGCGACCACTAGCTGCGATGCCGTCATATCCAGGGGGGCGAACATGCCGATGCCCACATCCTTTCTCAGAAAACCGATGATTAATGCAGTAGCAGCATCGCTTGGGAGCCCTAAAAGGCCGGACACGACCGGTCGCATGGTCTCTCCTATCAGGTGCATCAGTCCGGAGAGGAAAAATATGTTCATCACTATCATGCCTAATGCAATATAAGGCACAGCCTCTTTCAAGAATTCGCGAATGCGAATGAAGGTCTTCTTGATCAGCGAACGTAAGTTTGGCATGCGGTAGGGCGGGATCTCTAAAAAGATCTCGGGAGACTCTCCGCCGATAAACCTGTGCAACAGGAAACCTGTCACAGCGAAAGTGGCGAAGAGGGACATGTAGACGACAAGAATGTATCTCAGACCGTAGGGGGCCAGCATGCCGAAGATCATGGCCGATTGCGAGGCGCAGGGGATGGCCATGGTCATAAGAGTGGCTGCAAGATACCTCTGTTTGGGTGACTCCAGGATGCGTACGGATAGGACAGCCGGCACGCTGCAGCCCATGCCCAGGACGCAGGGCAGGATGGCCGCCCCATGCAGTCCGATCCTGTGCATGAATGCATCCAGGATAATGCTCAGCCGGGGGAGGTAGCCGATGTCCTCCAGGATGCCCAGCACCAGGTAAAATGGAACGAGGAAAGGCAGGACCACACCTAACGGAATATAGAGGCCGGTGGTGAGAATGCCGAAGGACTTGAGCAGCTCAGGAGACGTTCCGATCAGGATGTCATGCAGCAATGGCGAACTGATGTGGCTTTCTACGACATTGCTTATGAACTGGCTGTAGGCGATGAATATCGGGTCGGTGATATTCAATTGCAGCAGCTCCCCTGCTTCAATCACCAGGCTGAAGGATAGATAGAGCACCAGCACGGCGATGGGAATTCCCGTCAGCGGCTTGATGGATATGTCTTCCAGCCGGTCGAAGATGGAGGGATGGCGGTGCATGACCTTCTGCGTCCTAGCGGCAATTTCGCCGATGCGGGCCCATCGCTGATCCGGGGAGGCAAAGTGAATGGCGGGAGGCGTCTTTGCTTTGGCCAGGACCTCCACCAGGTCGCGGATGCCCTGGCCGCTCACGGCCACAGTGGCTACTACGGGGACGCCCAATTCCTTTTCCAGGGCGTCCAAATCAATCTCAATGCCCTTTCTGGTTGCGACGTCCCAGAGGTTGAGGGCGACAACGGTTGGCACACCCCGCTCCAGGATCTGCAGAGTGAGGTTGAGGTTTCTCTCCAGATTGGTGGCATCGATGACGTTCACCACCACATCTGCGCCCTTGGAAAAGATCATGCGGCTGACCTCCTCAACACTGGTGGTCGGATCGAGGGAATAGACTCCTGGAGCGTCCACTATGGTGGCCATCTGCTCGCCCAATTTCATGCGTCCTTCCGTGTACTCCACTGTGGTGCCGGGGTAGTTGGCGGAGATGACCTCGATTCCCGTCAGCCGGGAGAAGATGACGCTCTTTCCCACATTGGGATTTCCCATGAGCAGGATCTTCAAGGTCCGTTGCTCCAAATTTTAGGTATCATGCTTAGGATATTAATTTCATGTTTGTAGACTCTGTACTTAACTGAAGCGGTGCAGGGAATCTGATTTCAGATAAACAGGTTACCACACCAAATAGCCGAGAAACAAAAAGATATGGTGAGACAAGAGAACGCAAAGCTTGAATTCGCAAAGGTTCCCAGTCTTTCTGGTTTTGCCATTCAATTGAGCCGGACTGTTTCAGATCATCTTAACCTGGATCGTATTCAGCAAGTCCTCACTCAGATTCGTCGGGAATTTTGCCAGAATCTCTACCTTGGTCATTCCCACGGATATATTGTAATTCTCAATTACTTTGCTGTCCAGCCAGTATTTTGCAATCGTTGAATTAATGACGCTGCCGTCTTTTTCATAGGTTTCGGTAGCTACAATGCCTGGTTTGCCGTCAATTGTCCTTTCGGATAGGTCGCCATCCTTTATAGTTCCGAGGGCTTTTTCATAATTCAAGGCAAGGTTTAGGTATCTGAGGTCTGAAGATAGATCTGAGCATTTCCATACCGTTGCATTGGTTACAGCAATAGTGGCCAGGGTATCGTTAGTAAATGTTATATCTATTCTTGATGTGGTGTTTGCCTCATCCCATTGCGATGAAACATTGTATTCCATTGTTGTATTCAGGTCAAACGAGGCGTTGTAAGGCCCAACAGATACTTCCTCGGTCTTTGCCGAAGCGCCTGCTGCCAGCAAGACCATTATGATTAAGGTATACATCTTCTT
>JBATEC010000090.1:0-1995 GCA_049663825.1 Methanothrix sp.
ATTTCGTACTGGTTGTGTCGGTCTGGGTCGTCTCATAGAAGCCCGCTGGCCCTGCAACGGGTGCGTAGGCGATTAGCTGTAACCAGGTTCCTACTGGGCTTACCACATACTGTGTCCAGTTTGTTGCTCCTTGTATCCATAGATCGTTGGTCTTGGATGTCACGGTGGCTTCATACTGGGAGTATGGCAACCCCACACCTGCACCGTAGTACACTCTGGATGGTGTTTTCTGCGATATATCGAACTTGGTAGGATTGCTTACTATCCCGCCCACTACAGGCGAACCGGAGGACACGTAATACTCCGTGTAGGGCGAAAACGTGGTGTAGCTATACGGTTGGCTGTAGAAGGCATCACTGGCAGTGTACCAGGGGTAGTTGGGGACTGGCGTATCGAGCCACTGCAACATGCCAGCTATCCCTGGGTCTATCATGGAACGATCGGGGCGATTCCAATCTCCGCTAGGTGCAATTGTGCTGCCGCCTAGGTAGTCTGACTGTGCGTATGCCTGAAACGCAAGGCAGACGAGCACCGTCATACATATCAAAATTTTGCTGTATTTCATTTATTTTCACCCAAGATATATTAGATTGTATTAACATTTAAATCTATTTACATTTAAGAACTAGAAAATGCTAAAGGTACTTGCTGGACAAAAAGGAGGAGGGAGTGGCCTGGAAGGCGGCCCTCGATTGTGCCGGCAATCCGGCAGCGTCTTCAGACGGCGATGGAGCAAAGTCCAGGAGCCGGACCATTGGGGGTGAGCTTGCAGATGCTGCCCCCTAAGCTGACCTCTACATAGCCGCCTTTGGGTTTCGCATCGCAGTCATGGGTTGCCAGATAGAAGGCCAGATCCTTTGCGTCCATGTCGGGGTCATCGAAAGACGATATTGCAGACTTCAATTCCGAGAGGGAGGCTTTCGATGCACTGACCGTAGGCAGCGCCAGCATGATCACAATCGAGATGAGACATATTGCACTTATTTCCTTCCAGGCCATAGTCACTCCTTACCACTTCGAGCATCATATAGACGATTGAGTACAACTTGGACGCCAAATTTTAATTGATATGAATGTCGTTGGCTAGCTGACCTCACTGCAAAGATGCGGGCGTTAATAATAAAATTTATTCTTTCAGACAGTGTATCGCGCTGTCCGTCGGATTAAAAGCACACCAGCCTTTCACAAAACTTCTTCCTTCACTCTTGCCACCTCGATTCCTGCCTGCTGCAAGAAATCCAGTGCGGTGACATCCGGGTAGCTCTGCCGGTAGACCACCTTTATCACCCGGGCATTGATCATCATCTTGGCGCAGAGGATGCAGGGCTGGTGGGTGCAGTAAAGCGTTGCTCCCTCAATGCTTATGCCGTGCAGTGCCGCCTGAATGATGGCATTCTGCTCGGCATGCACCGCCCGGCATAGCTCGTGGCGCGTGCCCGAGGCCACGCCTTCCCGCGCGCAGCCCACGACATCACAGTGCTCCAGGCCGGAGGGGGCGCCGTTGTAGCCCGTAGTCAGGATGCGCTTATTCCTCACGAAGAGCGCACCCGGCCGAGAAGATGCCCACACCTATGATCATCTGAGTGGCGATGTGCAGAACGATGTGAGTTCCATTGGCCATTGCGGCGAAGTATTTGTCCGCATCGAGCAAACCGATATAATCGGCGCAGATGTTCTCGGGCACGCTCTTTTCGGATATATATAACGAAGCAGACCATTCTCGTATCCGATAATTTCTGTGCTTCATCGCGATGGAAATCTTTTTACTTGAGATAAGCCTAGAATAAGGTGAAAGACGAAACGCGGGGAGAAAGTAATGGCCATTAATGAAATATTTCCTAATCCGACAGTGAAGCAAGTAATATTTCAAATCACGTTTCCAAATTTGTTCTATTTAGAGAGCAGGATCGGGTCAATTCAAGAAAAAATAATGAAAGAATTCCCTAAATCGGAATTAATCTATCGGAAGAAGTTGTTATTAGCAAACGTAGGTCC
>JBATEC010000091.1:0-11447 GCA_049663825.1 Methanothrix sp.
CCTTCTTGAAGTAGTAGGTCTTGTCGCCCATGGTTGGGTTATCCTTGGACGGGGAAATGACCTTGCTGTCTACAACGGAGCCGTCCTTGGAGAGCTCGAGGTAAACCTTGTTGCCGTCGATATCAATGGACTTGATAGACAGCTCATAGCCTTCTTCCATCTTGAGTGGTGTGCCGGATGTGACGGTCATCTCGTCGTCGTTATCCATCAGGATGGCTTCAAGCTGCTCATCGGACATGGAGTTCTCATCGGTGGATTCCTTTAACAGGATCTCGTCGGCATCATCGACATTATCGTCGTTGACGTAGCCGGCGAAGTACTTGTTAGCCTGGAATCCGATAACGTTGTAGAATCCCCAGTCTTCAAAGTCAAAGTCGTTCTTCTGGACGGTTGTGGTGTAAGTGACACCAGCGGGTTCCTGGAGCTTGTTGCCCTCAGTTATGGATGTGGTGAGCTTCTCAGTTCCCAGGTCGTCATCAATATCGTAGTAGAAGCCTGCGAAATTCTGGGCAGTCCACTCGAAGTTGCCGGTAGCAACCTGTCCGCGGATCTCCACAGTATCCACAGCCCCAACTACCATCGCTGTTGCTAGTAACAGCATCATCGATGTAAGTGTAATTGCAGCCATTTTCTTCATCTTTTAACCTCCTATTTTCCCTTCACGATCACGTTCAGCAGCATACAGTCTGATATTTCTTAAAACTATTGCCTGAATAAAGTCCTCGATCGCCCTGCTACATACTATGGCACGTCAATTCCAGCACGGCCATCTCTGCCTGGCGTCTCTCAGACCTGTATATAGCTACGTCACCCTCCTCGAATCCCATAAGGGACTATAGGGTAGTGATAGAGTATTTCCCTATTATATCTTTTTTGGTCCTCTACCAGCAGCTTAGTGCTGTTCTTTCTCTATCTAGAGTTGCAATCGACCAAAGAGCTTTGCAAGGCTCAAAGTTGCATTTGTCACTACCTATTTAAAGACTATTCTTTGCCTGGGCTACAAGAAGCCCGAAGGAACAGAGCAATCGTGCAAGCATCTGCTATAATGACCCTCAATCAAATGTAGCCGACCGAATAATCCTTGATTAAATATCATCAATCAAATCTTTTTCTCAGAGAAACGCGATGCTTCGCCACATGTATATAGTGCTATTCGATCGGTTCCATCCCTGCGTCGGACACGAATGCCCTTTTTTCCCAGATGCAAGCTATCCAGGTATTACGATAAAAATAACCTGGGAAAACCGTTTTTGCGAATGGCGGCACAATGTGTAAAGCATGACAAGAACCTGCCTGGTTTATCATACCATCTATCTCTTGCACGATACGAACGGCCATCTGGAGAAAAAAGAGCGCCTCACAGCAATCCTGGATAAAATTCGATCGGAAAAGCTTGATGTAGACTTCATCACCCCTAAGCCCGCGACCGTAACCAAGGTTGCAGCTATCCATGGACGAAGGTACATCGATCAGGTGAAGGCCATCTGCGAGCACGGCGGCGGCTACCTGGATGTCGATACCATCCTATCCAAAAACTCCTATGATGCTGCCCTGATGGCCGCAGGCGGAGCTATCACGGCGGTCGATGCCGTCCTGGGGGAGTACGGCAATGCCTTTGCCCTGGTCCGGCCGCCCGGACACCACGCTATGCCCAATCGCGGCATGGGATTTTGCATCTTCAACAACATTGCAATCGCCGCGAAGCATGCCCAGGCGCGGGGAGCGAAAAAAGTGCTTATCGTTGATTGGGATGTGCATCACGGCAACGGCACCAACGACGTATTCTATTCCGATCCCAGCGTACTATATTTCTCTACACACCAGTATCCCCACTATCCGGGTACAGGGAGGACCGATGAGGTAGGAGAGGACGGCGGCGAAGGTTTCACTGTAAATGTGCCCCTGCCCTCGGGCACAGCAGACGCCGGTTATCTCATGGCTTACCGGGAGATTTTATTGCCCATCGCTTTGGAATTTAAGCCCGACATCGTTCTGGTCTCTGCGGGCCATGATCCACATAAGGACGACCCTCTGGGCGGCATGCGTCTGACATCTGCCGGCTTTGGAGCCATTGCCGGTGTGGTGAAAGAGATAGCCAATACTTGCTGCCGGGGAAGGCTGGCTGCCTCCTTAGAAGGCGGATACAACCTGCAGGCGCAGGCTGAAGCGGTTGTAGCCGAGATCAAAGCTTTTGGTGGAGAGGTGGCGCAAATAAGTGGCACGGACGATAGCGTCGCCAGGAGAATCGAGGAGGTCAAAAAGATTCAAAGCAGCTACTGGAGCTGCTTTTCCTAGCCGATGCGAAATTTGGCCCGGAAATAGTGAGCCAGGAAGGTGCGAAAGCCCTCATCCTTTATGCCAAGCAGCTCTTGGCCGGCATATATGTTGTGTCCATCGCGAATGGATGCGGACAGATGCTTTCCCAAAGAGAGGTTTGCGCTCTCCTCGGCCAGAAGATCACGAGCTGAAGTATACTGGCGCGCCTCCTCCACCACTACTTTGCCGTTGGCGATGTAGGGACCGGAGAGGGGCGCCGGGTGAGAAGCCAGGAAGCGAGCGAGGTGCTCAGCTTCCCAGGCTGGCGGGCCTATGCGCGGGCAGGCTTTAGATAGCTGCCAGACCTGCATCTCAAAGAGCATGACAGCTCTGTCGCGATAGGTCGAAACGTCGCTACGCAGCAGGGAAAAGCCGCTTCGCTCCAAAAGCGCATTAATGGAGCCTTCAGCTTTCCGAAGCTGAGGATAGAGAACATCTTCCACCACATCGGGCGCGGCAAACTCAAGGAGGATGGGCATTGTCCCCCGCTCGTTTATCAGGGCAATCAGCTCCTCATCGGATAGTTGTGGCTGCGATGGGGGAAAGAAGAAATCAAGCTTCGGCTCAGCCAGAAAAGAGCGCGCCGCCCCGGCGAACTGGAGCATCTTGTCCAAAGTTAATGCTGCAGCCACATTTCTTCCCGGATCAACCGGATCGACCACGATCAAGGGCTCGACGTGCTTATCTATGCCGCGACCTTCCAGGTCCAGGCGATGGCCGGGGCGCCAGGCGGATGCAGCCTGGAGCACGGCGGCAAAAGAGCCGTAGCAGAGCACGAGCAGCTCAGTCAGGTAGCCGGAAAAGCCGCCCACCTTCAGCTCCGAGCCATAGACATTTACGCCCTTCATGAACTGCTTTAAGAGAAGGACCTCGTCCTCTCGGCCTACAATCCTGCTGCCAACGTATTTTGTGTGAAATGGGGTACGATCCACAGCCGACTTGAGATGGGCTGCATCCTCCACCAGATAGCAGGGAACCAGATCAACCTCAAAGCCGTCCATCCGGGCGTGGACGTAGGCATGCTCCGCATATTTCTCCTCATGATCCGGGGCGACGAGCCTGGCGATCTCCAGGGCCGCTCCCAGATCGTCATTCGGAGGCACGCCCAAAAATATGTCCAGATCATGATCTCCGGAAAGCCATGTGCCTCTGGCCGCAGAGCCGACCAGCATGGCCTGAAGTGAGATGCCGCGTACTCTTGCCAGATCCTCGATGCGGCCGATGATGGAGGCAGAGGTCTCCATAATTCGCTTCTTGTCGGATAGACCGGGCCGGACAAGGCCGAGCACCGCTTCTTGGATTTCAGAGAGGGAATTCTGCCAGGTCTTCGTAGATCGGCCCTCCCGATGTGAGTGTGCTCTTCTTAAGATAAAATCGGTCCACAGTGAAGCTGCCCAGGTCCAGGGCCGAGAAGTTCGCGATCTTGTCGCCAATCCGGCGGTTCATCTCGGCATCAGGGCGAGCCACCCGGCCTAAGGTTACATGAGGGGAGAAGCCCCTTGCATCAGGCGCAAAGCCCAGAGGATTCAAGGCTTGTTCTACCTTCAGATAGAGCTCCTGGAAATTTCCAGTGAGGCCCAGCCACACCACGCGCACAGCCCGCCCGGGAAAGGCGCCCATGCCCAAAATCCGGACCGGGAAAGGATCGGCCTTAATCCTTCCCAGCGCCTCGGCCACGGCCCCCACCTTTTCTTGCGGCACATCTCCCAGGAACTTTATAGTGACATGCACCAATTCCGATCTAACGAGCCGCAGGCCATTCGTCGCGATGCGGCTTTGCAGGCGTCCGATCTCCTCGCGCATGAGGCTGGGAAGCTCTACGGCCACAAAGCATCTCATCTAAGGACACTGCCTTTGCTGGCGGAGGTGACCGAGTTTCTGTAGCGGGCCAAAATGCCGCACTTAATCTTGGGCTCGGGCGCTGTCCATGACTTTCTGCGAATTTCCATTTCTCCGGAATCGACGAGCAGATCGATCTTTCGGGCAGGGATGTCTATTGAGATCATGTCGCCGTTCTTTACAAGGGCAATGGGACCACCCACGGCAGCCTCGGGAGAGACGTGCCCGATGCATGGACCTCGGGTCCCGCCGCTAAAGCGCCCGTCGGTGATGAGAGCCACTGACTCAGAGAGGCCCGCCCCAGCGATAGCGGATGTGGGCGCGAGCGTCTCCCTCATGCCAGGACCGCCTTTGGGCCCTTCGTATCTTATTATTACTACATCGCCGGCCTTTACGCCGCCGCTCATGATACCTGTCATGGACTCCTCTTCCGAGTCGTAAACCACTGCCGGTCCGGTATGCTTGAGCATGGATGCGGATACCGCCGTCTGCTTGACCACGGCCCCCTCCGGAGCCAGGTTGCCGAACATTATGGCAATGCCGCCTTGAACGTGCACAGGTGCCTTCAGAGTGGCTATGACTGCTGCATTGGTCAGGGGATTGACGGTCCTGAAGGCATCCAGGTTCTCGCCCAGTTTTTTGCCAGTGACGGTGAGGGCATCTAAAGAAAGACGTGATACAAGCCGGCTCATGACCGCCGGTATTCCGCCGGCTCTATCCAGGTCGAGAATATGATGAGGCCCGCCCGGTCGCAGGTTGACCAGATGAGGAGTCTCGCGACTTAATTGGTCAAAGCGGTCCAAATTCAGATCCAGGCCATACTCAGCAGCTATGGCCATCATATGCAAAACGGTATTGGTAGATCCACCGATCGCCATGTCCACGCGGATGGCATTGTCCAGTGATTCGCGCGTCACTATCTTCCGGGCAGTAATTCCCTTTTCTACCAATTCCATGATCTTCATGCCCGAAAGCTTCGCCTGGCGCATCTTTCGCGCGTCCACTGCATGTGTGGTGGCGCAGCCGGGCAGGCTCAGACCCAGGGCTTCAGTGAGGCAGGCCATGGTATTGGCGGTAAAAAGGCCGGCACACGATCCGGCACCGGGACAGGCCATCTCCTCCAGAATGTCGAGCGTTTCGCCTCCAGCCTGCCAGCCCTCAAAGATGTTGATCAGATCCAGCTCTTTGTCGCAGGCAAAGCCGGGCATCATGGGCCCGCCCGTAACTACGATAGTTGGCAGGTTCAGTCTTCCTGCTGCCATGATATGGCCGGGGACGATCTTGTCGCAGGAGGGGATCATAACCAATCCGTCCAGCTGATGCGCCTCTGCCATGATCTCGATGGAGTCTTCGATCAGCTCGCGACTGGGCAGCGAGTATCTCATGCCTTTATGACCCATGGCTATGCCGTCGCACACGCCAATAGTCTGGAATTCAAATGGCACTCCTCCCGCGGAGAGGATGCCTGCTTTTACAGCCTCTCCCAGCTTATCGAGATGGATATGTCCTGGGATAAAATCATTAAAAGAGTTGACAACTCCTATGAAGGGACGACGGATCTCTTCATCGCACAGGCCGGTGGCCTTTAAGAGAGCCCTATGAGGCGCTCTTTCCTTGCCCGCCTTTGTGATATCGCTCCTCATTTAAATACCTCATTTTAGCTTTTGCCACTTTTCCATTTAAGTAGTTGCTTACATCTCAAAAAACCGTGCTGTCCTACATGTTAAATACCACAAAATACTAGCCGCCACAGGTGGACAACACTTGGATGCATATTCGTTATTCCTGATATTCCTCACCATCTACATTGCGGTATTGCTGGGCATCGGCCTGTATTTTTCCCGCCGACAAAGGTCCGTAACCGACTTCTGGCTGGCGGGAAGGGAGCTTGGGCCTATCGTCATCGGATTTTCCGCGGCATCATCATGGATCACCGCGAGCGCATTGCTCCTGGCCACTGGGCTATTTCTGCTCATAGGCGTAGGCTCGATATGGATCTGGGTCTTCCCCAATATCGCCGGGCTGATAATTATAGCCGCGATCTCGGGAAGGATCAAGAACATTCCAGCCTTAACCCAGCCCGAACTCATGGAGATAAGATACGCTCCCATGATCAGAGCTCCGGTGGCCCTGGCCGTCACTATCATGATGATACTCTTCTCTGTGACGGATTTCATAGGATTCAAGCTTGTGCTGGGCACATTTTTCGGCATCGATCCATTCTATGCCGTGGCCATCATGGCCGTCTCCGTAGCTCTTTATGTCAGCGTGGGCGGCTTTCGTGCCGTGGTCTGGACGGATGTGGTTCAATATCTTCTTCTGGCTGGTCTTGCCATCTACGTGGCTGCATTGTCCCTGGATCTTTCAGCCGCCAAGGGCGTCACTCTGCTCGCAGCAGCGTCCTCTATGGGCACGGACTGGTGGAACCCTCTCCTCCTGGGCGGTCTGATGGGGGCCCTGGTATTTTTAGTCGCCCTCTTGCCCGGCTGGGTGGCGGAACAGGATCCCTGGCAGAAGATCTGGGCGGCGCGCGATGAGCCCTCCGCGAGACGCGGCCTGTTGCTGGGCGGCACCCTGCTGGCCCTGGTCTACCTCTGCTGCTTTATCACAGCCATCGGCCTTTCCGTTCTCTATCCCCGACCGGCAGGTGAAGTCGAGGCGGAGATGCTCTATCTCAAGATCATCAGCGATAACGTCTCTCCGGTGCTTCTCGCGCTGCTCTCGATAGGCTTTGCCGCAGCATCCATGTCCTGCACAGACACCTTTGCCACATCGGCTGCCTCCTGCATCTCTCGCGACCTGATCCAGCGCCACCTGCGGCCCGCCGCCACCATGAAGGAGATGCTGGCTATCAACCGGATTTTAGTTGTGGTCATGATCGGGATCTCGGCTACAATAGCCCTGAATGCGAACAGCATCGTGGATGCCGTTGTCATCGCCACCGTGATCGGAACTACGTCCTACTTCTTCCCCATCATCGGTGGACTGTACTGGAAGCGCGCCACCCGGTGGGGAGCCATGGCGGCACTCATAGTCGGCGGCGGAACGCAGATCCTTCTCATCTCCTACGAGCAATTCTGGCTGAAACAGCCGCTGGACAGCATCTCGCCCTATCTCGCCGAGCATGGGGTGCTGGTCGGCCTGGGACTTTCCGCCATATTCTTTGTCGGCGTCTCACTGGCCACGCGACAGGAACCTGACATTCGCTTAGCAGCCTTTTTTCCGGACATCGCGGAGAAGGTCTTTGGTCGCGATCTTCCCAAAGTCGACAGAAAGAGCGCGCGCTACATGGAGATCTCCTCGTTAATAGATGAGAAGACGACAGGAGAGCGATCTCACCTCAACTTAGCCATCGGCCATGGCGCGGTCCGGGAGGACGGACAGGAAGAGCTGCCATGGGGGCGTTTTGTTGCATTGCTCATGGAGAGCTATCCTCTCTGGTTTACGCCCACAGGAAGCCACATCGTCTACCGTCTCTCCCAGGCGGATATGCTGGCCTGCGTCAAGATAGTGCGCGGTGATAAGAGCCATATCTGGCTATCCGCAGAGCCCAGGCGCGAGCAGACGGAGAGGCTGAAAGATGAGCTCTTTTTGGCCTATGGCGAGATAGAAGAGATGCTGGCAGGTTTTGGCATGAAGGCATGGTTCAGATGAAGGATGATCCAGAAAATATTATGGCGGCAGTGGTAGGTGCGGGACCGGCGGGCAGCTCTGCCGCAGAGGCTATCGCCGCCGGGGGAATGGAGGTCTTGCTAATTGACAAAAAGAGCGAGATTGGTAGCCCAGTGCAATGCGGCGGATTTCTCCCGGAAGCGGTCGAGCTGGAGAAGCTCATGCCTCGCGCAAACCTGCCAGAGGCGCTAAGGGAGATTCCAGAGCGCTATATTTTGCATCGAACCCAATTGCAGCGCATCTATTCACCTTCAGGAGACTACAAGCAATTTGCCGTAGCCGGTCGTGTTTTGGATAGGCGGGCATACGATCGCTACCTCGTCGCCCGGGCGGCTCGCGCCGGAGCAAGAGTTCTTCCCGCGACGCGTGCCTGCCTTGAGGACGGCATAGTGCAGCTTTCCGGCCACTTTCGCGGAGAAATCAGGCCGCAGATAATAATAGGTGCAGACGGCCCGCACTCAGTAGTGTCCCGAGCCATGGGAAATCCGATACAGGAGACGGGCATCTGCCTGGAATATGAGATGGCTGATGTGAATATCGATCCACAGGCCGCAGAGATGTACTTCTCGGCTCACTATGCGCCGGGAGGCTACGCCTGGATAATCCCCATTGGTCAGGATATGGCCAATGTGGGCGTGGGAGTGCGGGCGTCTTACCTGGCCGGCCAAAAGCTACCCCTTATACTGGACAGGTTCGTTCGCGAGCATGCAATCGCGGCTGAAAAACTCGCAGGCGGAGAGGTTCTGGCCGTCATGAGAGGTTTGGTGCCTGCAGGCGGGACCGTTGGTGCTATCCAAAAAGGCAACATGCTTTTGGCGGGAGACGCTGCCGGACACGTCATGGCTACCAGCGGGGGAGGCATACCATTGGCGGTTGTGGCGGGAAGGATTGCTGGAGAGGTGACAATTGGACAGTTGCAGGGCAAAATGGCTCTCACCGACTATGCGTCGCGCATTCGCGAAGAGTTCGGAATACAGCTTTCTCGATCGGTTCAGATAAGGAAGATGGTGGATGTGGCCATGAAGAGCGATCGGCTCTTGAATGTCCTCTTTGCCGCGCTCAGCCCCGCACAGATGAAATCAGTAATGCGCGCTCAGATCCCTGTGCCGCTCGCATCTCGTGCCTGGCTCCGGGAAGGATCAAACCGACCGGATTGAGTTCGTGACAAATTGTTACAACCAGCGGCTAACGACGTTTCTACCCTAAAGACGAAAAACCAATAGATCAAATAAAAGAGATTATAGCGGAAGGATGGACCGACCATCCAACCGAACGCTACTAATTATGCTTTTTCTTCTTGGGGTGTCTTGCCCAGCAGTTCTTCTATGGACTTGGCGCCAGCCTCCACGACTTTGACATTTATCTGGCCAATATCTGGAGAAATATCCCGTCCATGGATGCTCATTCTCTTCTTCATTCCTTCGGCTGCGGGATGATATCCGGTTCCCTTGGAGAGCAGGATTTTTCTGCGCTTTGTGCCAGGCAGATCTGCCCGCATGGGAAATCCCTCGCGATCGCTGCCGCCCGTGACCTGTATCGAGTAGCCGGGCATGCCCAGGACATCTCCTTCAATCTTGTCGCCGATATGTTTTCCCAGAAGCTTGCCTGCTCCTGGATCCTTAAGCTCTACCTGATAGGCCTTACCGCTCTTCGGATCTGAGACTACGACTCTAAAATCCATCTTTCTTCCTCATCAAATGTAAACGTAACTATTGTGTCTTGATATCTATGCCCTATAAAACCTTATCTTGCCAGAGGCGGCTTGATCATTTTAGCTCATGGGTTTTAGAGTAGTCCATCAGAATTGATATAGGCGCCGTCTTGACCTTTACTCTCAACTCCTCTGCGGCCACTACCCCATTGATTCCGGCATAAATGGCTATGCCGATCTTGCCCGCGCCCACGGGACAGCCCAGTACGGGCTCGGACGGCTCTCCTATTTTTATGAGCCCGCCGAGGCCCGCGTTTGAAGCCTCATCTAAGAGTGCGCGGACCCGTGTTGCCGCCGCGACGGGCACCTCTCTAACATTGGCCAGTAATGTTCCTGAACCTTTGAAGACGGCATCGGCAACATTTGTCACCCTGCGGCCCATAAAGACCTGGATGGGATCAAGGGACGAGCCTGCATAGGCAATGAGGTCCGTGAAATCAATGGTCTGCCTTTCCCTGACCACTGCCAGCCCCGCGAAGCTGGTGAGAACGGGAATTCCTCTTTTCATGAGCATGCCGTCCAGGGTGATGCTACACAGTGTTGCGATACCTAAAGCGTCTTTTGGAATCTCAAGATTTGAGAAGCTTTCTCCCTCATCCAGGATGAGCACGCGACGGCTTACTGTGTAGCCCGCGTCGAACGTTTGCCCCAGTATCTCGAAGACCTCTTCAGCATTTGCTTTGTCGATGATGCTGGTATTGGCGATTACATCACCGTGACCGGTCTTTGGATCGAAACTGGTCTTGAACATATATTCTTCAATTCTAGTATTGACAAAGCCGATACGGTCGTCGATCAGGGCGTCACCCAACTCCCTTGACCCCAGAGGTGTGAGCACCCGGCCGCTGTAGCCTTTTTTCTTGGTGAATCCCAGCTCGTCCAGGATCTTGAGGTTGTAGCGCACTGCCCTCTCCCCCAGGTCATAGCCGCGACTGCTTAGGCAATCTGAGATCGCTCTGGCTCCAATCGGTGTACCTGCATTTTCGATAACGCGCAGGATCTCAATTAGCCTTCTCTGGCTCATATGCGCCTTGGTGAGAAGCTTCATCTTCTTTGCTCCTCCGGGAAAGGCCATATATATCTTATGCGGATAACACTTGCCCGGCATAAAAGCCAAAAAAGATCAGCCGAGAAAAATCCTAGAAAAGAGCACCTAAATCATAGTCCCGTGGGGTAGCGGTCAATCCTGAGGGCCTTTGGAGCCCGCGACGGCGGTTCGAATCCGCCCGGGACTACTTCCAACCTTAAACCATTGGAAACGTAGATATATCCGTTCATATCTATGACGTGAAGGCCAGAGCATGTTTTGGCCTGGCACAAGGACGGCAATTGCTCCGGTAGTGTAGCCCGGCCAATCATTTCGGCCTTTCAAGCCGAAGACTCGGGTTCAAATCCCGGCCGGAGCATTTTATAGTCAACTATTTTTTTGCGGAATACCTGGGTTTTGGGCAATAGCATCTAAAATCAATCCCGTGTGAAGAAAAGCGGATTTCCGCGCGAAAATTGTCTGTGACAGTTTTATGCATCGTTTCCGCATTCAACACTGAAACGAGCTTATAGGCATTGATTTTGCCCAAAACTCTCGACATATTTATATTTCATAAGCAGGAAGATTGGTATTGTGCCTGAGCAAAATACTCAAATATGAGCGGATAAGCATGTGAGTCAGGTACTCCACACGACAAAGCGCAAGTATGGCGGCTTTTGCGGGTCATATCCCTGCAAGGGCTGGCCAATCGTTGTCGGCGTGGTGCCAGGGATTTGGGCCACAACTGATGGCATAAATCCTGAAGCGTTGACAGTAATCTAAGGAGGTGGGAAAGAAATGAGGAAACTAATAGCTGTTTTGGTTATTATCGCCATGGCCGTAGTAGGCATGGCCGGTGCAGCCAACTACATGTACGAAAAG
>JBATEC010000092.1:0-1668 GCA_049663825.1 Methanothrix sp.
TACCCCATCCCTTTAGGGTGGGGTGGCCGCACGCAGTTTGATTCTCACGCACAAGTATAAAAAAATTAATGCATAAAAATTTGAATTAATCTTAAGTTATGGATGATTGTGCTTTATACTATAATTATAAATATTTTAGAATAGGCATATATGACTCATCTAAACAATCTGAGAACTCTGCCCCCAAATTAATTACTAAAGAAAAATTCTTATACTAAAAGCTCTATATCACAGATCGAGGACTATGCTGGCCAGACCTAATTTGAACATTCTTCTTGCCGAGGACAACCCGGTAAATCGGAAGATAGCTCTAATTGTACTCAAAAAGCTAGGCCTGAAGGCCGATATGGCCATGAACGGCCTAGAGGTACTGGTGGCCCTGGAGGAGCATCATTACGATCTTGTGCTCATGGATATTCAGATGCCGGAAATGGATGGAATTGAAGCCACAAAAATTATTCGCAAACGGTGGTCGCAAGGCCCCAAGATAATAGTTGTCACCTCGTTTGATGCTGAGATTTGCCGCGATCTTTGCTATGATGCTGGGGCTGATGACTATCTCAACAAGCCTGTAAAGATAGATGAGCTTGGTGCGGCCATCGAGCGCAATTTTGGTGCCATTGGTTTTCAAACTGCTACGGATGCACAAGCTCTTTTTGTTTAACTTGTTTTAAGATCTTCCTTCATCTGCAGGTAGATCTCTCGGGTCAACTCTCCTTTGGCATATCTCTCGTCTAAAATTTCCGATGTCGTGGTTTTTGCCGACGCGCTGCTCTCGGCAGCAATGCGGTGTCCAGAATCGCGCAAGATCAGATACAGTATCAGAAACAGTATACCTATCCAGGGTATCAAGATCGGTAAACCCCATAGAAGCCCATTCATGTTTCTTTTCTCTGCATCCTTGTAGACCAGGTAGGCAACAGCTAAAGAGATTATCCAGGCAAAGACTGTTCCAAATCCCATGAATGGGAACCAGTCCATCATATGAAAGTAGGGCATAGCAACTCCTCTCCATCAGAAGTTCCGGGAAATTGGTCATCATTTCCCAATATTGATTGTCGACTTCTGACTGCATAATGTTCGACATTTACCTTATTTAAGGTTGTGGTACAGAGAGGTGCTGTCTATTTTTTGGCCATCTGCCTGATCTTGTCCCAGCCGGTCCCCCCTATCCGAAGAGGGTGATCAAGCACCACATCGATGAAGCCGAAGATGACGGGAGCATAAACGGCATAAAAGTCGCGAGCAAAAGACATTGCCTCTCCTAGATCCCGGAAGTGGCGGGTCTCCATCTCCTCACCCGTTCCGGCTATCACGGTGCGAATATTGCTCTCGGCCATGAAGCTGGACATGCCACAGGAGGCTTTGGGAGGCTGCACGGCATCTATGTTCACAGGCACGCCGCCATAGCATTCGTAGGCGTAGCGCAAGAACTCCTCTCGCGCCTCCAGACCGTCCAATCTTGCCTCATCCAAAATTTCCTCGTCAAGAAAATCGAGCTGGGGAATGAGGCAGGCATCGATGACATAGGTGAAGCCCTCATCACCACCTTCATCCAGGTCCACAGCCTCCAGGACCAGACCCAGCCTCACCGGATCGCCACAGCCGAAGTTGCACTGCCAGCGGTCACTCTCCACGTAAAGCTGCGTCTCGCTCAGGTTTGTTATG
>JBATEC010000093.1:0-3270 GCA_049663825.1 Methanothrix sp.
TATTAAGGTACTCAAGCTCATCTTCAGTTAACTTCAAAGCGGGGCGCTCACTAACAAATGGCATGATATTAGATTGAGTACCAGGTATTAAAATATTGCCATGTTATTTTGGAAGCTGAACACTAGCTCCTCAAAATGGAAATAGCTACCGATCATTAACATGATATGTATATTCCTGAGCCTAGAAACCAATTATCATCCACATTCATAGCATAAGCGATCTTGAATTCGTCTCTGTTACCGTGAGCAGGGTTCGGGAAGATGAAGTAAGTAAATCCTTTCCCTTCCTTCGCGACATTGAGCGTGTTCTTAAGAGATGGGACGCCATTGGAATCTGTTACATCCATCTTGTTTTTACCGATCCAATCAGGTTTGAATGGATGGGCAAGGCAAATTCCATTGAAATCGTAAGCGTAGATGTAGAGATCTCCGTGGACAAATGAGCCTGTCTTATTGCTGAACTCATCGAGTGCTTTATCTTTGCCGTTCTCTCGGGCATAGGCCACTGCTGACTCAACAAATGAGACGAGTTCTGTCTTGTTGAATGAAGTGATTAGTGATTCATTTGCCGAGCCTATCGATTCTTCTTCCGCCAAAGCCAATTGCAGGACGAAAACCGTCGCAGCGAGCAGCAGAATCACTACCATTAGCAAATTCCAGTTCTTCATATCAATCAATCTTAGTGTGGAGGATAACCCTCATGAAATACTTTTGTCCTTCCTACAAGCAATGCAATAGAAATCGATGGCACCTTGGGCGCCATCTCCTCCATAATTATGGGGGATGAGCTTGTGGGCGATATATTGGAGGCCAATGAGGAACGAGTAATTTGCACGATGACTGAGGATTCCTATAAACCCACCCCACACGCCATAGTATTAAAAATTTATATATTATTATATAATATGGATTCTTTTACTACATGAGTACTGCGAGGACTTAGTGAGAAGCAAGGGAAGTCTCGATTATCGCAGAGACGGAACTTGGGCTAGGAAGGGTGATGAAACCCATTTCGGCTATAAAAAGAGATTGCTGAGAAGTTCGAGGAAGCGATTCCACTACATAACGCGCTCAAAGAGCTTTACGAAATACTGACCGAAGCTCTGGAAAACGATCCTCCGCCAAAAGTCAGAAAGACTTTATGGCAATTGGCGCGAGAAGCGCTTCGGCACTGGTAGCAGAGAGAGCGTTGCGAACCCATGTGGTTTTGAGAAAGATCTTGATAAAGGAACATCGATTCATCAGCGAATCATGACGACACTGACAACCTGGGGACAGAGAGGATTGAATAGTCTCCAAATGCTAACCGAGAAGCTGGCCAGCTAAACACGTACATAATATCAATCTCCTTCTAAACGGTTAAAGGAAATAATGACCCATATGAGTCATAATTGCACACTACATGCCCGGTTCTTAGCTATTCTTCAACACCCACTGGCTCTGTCTTATCATATCCATATAGCTTCTCTGTGACTTGATTGATGCTTTCCAGTAAATTCATCCCCTCTTGTGTAGTTTGGTACTCACCTTGATCGAGAGTTATAAGGTGCTTTTCTATAAGAACCTTCAAATATGGATTCGCCGTTTTAAAATTAAGATTTGCTTGATATACTATCCTCGTTTTGTTGGCTCCATTTCTGCATATTTCCAGGATTTCAGAAAAAATTTGGTGTTTGTTTCTCTTCATAGTTTCACTCCATGTCGTTTCATAGTACTATACCACACAATCTGGACTTAGTTTCATTGCACAGAGATTGCATGTAGCAGTAATTTCCTCCAATCCACTCGTCATAAATGATGGAATAGGCTTATTGTATTCGATTGCGGCTCTTAACTTCTCGATTTTAAGAGGCTTGGTTAAGAAATCATCGACACCCGCCTCAAGACAAGCATCAAGGCAGATGGCTTGTGCTGTAGCAGCTATGATCTTTGGTCTATTATTCCATCGCTGACGGATGATTTTTGTTGCTTCTATTCCATCCATCTCTGGCATTTGAATATCCATAAGGATGGCATCGTAGGACTGATGTTCCAATGCTTCAATTGCCTCGATACCATTTGTAGCAAAATCTACATCATGACCGAGTTTCTTCAACATGAGTGATGCTACCTTCCGATTAACCTCGCAATCGTCCACTATCAGGATGCTTAATGACATATATTTCCCACTCCATTTGGTAAATAGAATCTATTGTATAAGAATCCTTTGGCTGTGATAATTTTAAAACAGAGATAACTATATGTCTAGTAAGATACATATGGTTTACTGTTATTGTTTTTTGTTAATTTGCTATCAAATACCCATTTTATATCTGTATTTAGATTGCAACTTTATTTACTATGTAGAGAATAATTACTGGGATATTTGATGTTTGGTGCTGCTAAGAATACTTGCTATAATATAGCAAATATCCTAGCGAATTTGAGTAGAATGATTATGTGGTGAGTGGGAAGATCCAAACCAAAATCAAAAATATCCCCTCGCGATGATGGACTTATCTTAAAGCAGTTCCCACGAGTCTTTGTATCTATGATCAAAGCCGTACCTGTTAATCATATGCATCTCCCATCGCCAAATCGAGATCTGCATAGAGGCTGCTTTTAATATATCCCAAATGTAGACAAATCTGTTATTCATATTATTGTTAGTAATCGTAATAGTTATATAAAGATTTCGCAAGGCAGTGATATATATTTAAATATATTTGATAAAGTAGTAGTTAATATTCCCTTATTCTGTGGGTTATCCGCAAAATCATACTAAACATCTTTATAATAGCTATTATTATGATGACTATTTTTATTTCTAAATTAGATTTAACTAATATAATTAAATTTAAATAGCTAAAAATACCATTATCAACTGGAGCCTACAGACATCTACGCCACAATTCCCCTGAAGGCTCTATCCCTTTTTATCTTCGAAATAAAATGTGGCAATCTAGATATAGACCGCCGTTCCTGGCTCCACATTGATTATCTTTGTCCCACCTCGTTCAAAGAACATGGTCTTCGGATAGTTAAACTGACCATCGTAGACCCTGATATCGTGGTTCTGGTTGCCAGCTACTCTGAAGCTGAACTTTCCATCCAAAGGATCTCCACCAGTCCCGTCCGTGCCTATGTAATTACCATCTAAGAATACCTGATATCCTCTCATGCCTTTCGAGACTATTGTAGCAGTAGAATCGTCTGTAGTTGCAGTGGGAGACTGTGTGGTTATATATGTAGGAGCAAGAGATTGAATAGGCGGATTCGTATAGCTAGATC
>JBATEC010000094.1:0-1899 GCA_049663825.1 Methanothrix sp.
GGAAGACACATGCTCTACTTTGTGGTTAACAACCAGCCCAGCAACGTAGTCGTTGTGGATGTGTTTGCCCAGGCAGAGCCAGGAAACACAGTAGTAAGCGTTTATCCGGCAGCAAAACAAATGCCAATAACTGTTCTCGGCGATGCCGCAAACTCTGGGCGCTATAGCACGAGCAGAAGCTCATCCCTAACTTCAAACGGCTTGACTACTACAACTACGTCAAATGGTCAAACCACCACTACAACCAACGGCCAGACCACCATTACGCCCATTGGTCAGACTACTACAACATCAGACGGAACTTACCAAACAACGACGAGTTCCGATGGAACTACTCAGACAACGACAGGCTCCCATTGAACAATTGCTTGCCCAGTCTCTTTTTGATTCCAGGTTAGCAGCTCATGATAGTGTGCCTGGAGAACAAGGTCCTCTGAAAGATAGCAGGATAATGATTTTTAATTTATTGAACTTTATGTTGACATAGCTTATAGCATTTTAAGATCTCGGTACCAAAAGCTTTTTATCCAATGATGTCCTACTAGATTTAGAATAAAAAAAGGATGATCCAAGATATGATAGATGATAATGCAGAAAAGAAGCCTGATGCCAAGAAGGCGAAGGCTGATGCAGGGAAAAAGACAGGACACGCAAAAACTGAAACAGAAAAGGCAAAAGCCACACATAAGAAATAAACGATAATAAACCAGGCATACTTGCGATAGGATTCAAAAGACTATTGACATCATTTCGCTATCTGCCGGCCCCACCTCTTTAAAATCTAATATTATTTAAAAACTAAGTAGATAACTTATTAAATAGTAGGTGTTAATATGAGAAATAGCAAAATCTTGATATGTATGATGGTGCTCGTTTGCTTTGCAGTTCAGGCATTCGCACAGGACCCTCTGGGCGCAGGCTCCAGTGGCAGCTCAATGGGATCTAGCGGAGATTGGATCAGCCCCAACATGGGCCAAGTGTCCACCCGTACAAATTCCGATCCGGGGTTGTCTAGCATGCTCCGGTGGCTCGACACGCCTGTCCCTAATTTCCCCTGGTACAACACTACGAGTGGTTCCTTCTACAGCCAGGAGTATAGCGAGGTCACTTTCTCACCCTATACAGAGTACTATACAACTACAGGTACGCCTGTTGTGGGTGGGATAATAAGCAATCCAACCAAGTTTGATATAACGCAAAAAACTCCCTCCAATGTGTACTACGGTGCCGGTGCAGGGTTGCCATTCACCCAGTATGCATCCACAGTGCCATCCAATACCAATGACCTATGGATTCAGGGAGCAACAAACTGGACACAATACGTGGTAAGCCCGGTCGGAACCTGGCTGCAACTAATCGCCTACGCCCCCGTTGAAGGACCGGCAGGCTTCTATGAGACGACCCAGAACGACACAACCAGTACTAAGTACAAGACTTATCAGTTCAACAAGGGTTATAACACCATGAACTTCAATGCCGACAAGGTGGGAAGACACATGCTCTACTTTGTGGTTAACAACCAGCCCAGCAATACGGTCGTTGTAGATGTGTTTGCCAAGTCTCCTGCAGGGTCAACGAAGCCTGTGCATGCAATGTCTTAGAGATAATGCATCAATGAAACAAAGTTTTGAGGTTGATAGCAGGCTCATTTCGGCCATCAAGCCTTAATGATATCAATCTCTCATATCTCTTTTTTTAAACAATGTGGTGATAAAATTTCAACTTCCCCTGGTACACATCGGGTGGTTCCTTCTACGACCAAGAGTATAGCGAAGTCACATTCTCGCCCTTCCGAGAGTACTATACTACCTCAGGTGCGCCTTTAGTGGGCGAGAGAATCAGCACTCCTTCAAGTTTTGATATAGCTCAGAAAATACCTTCCGAGATATACTACGGCAC
>JBATEC010000095.1:0-7133 GCA_049663825.1 Methanothrix sp.
GTCTTTTCCTCGATTAAGTTGACTTCGGATCCTTTGATTTGAGTTTTACGGACACTCGCCCTAATAGTAAAGTTAGTTGAAGTATTTTATTAATACCTATATCATCAGATGTCGTGCGCCAGTTCCAGCTCCCTTACGGACTCCAATTAATCTTAGTCGCTCCATTTAAAAGGAATTGATAGAATAATTGATAACTTTCTGCGTCGTATGCTTGCGCGATACAATTAATTACTGTACCAGTTTCTTGAGGACTCTATTTATCTAGAATTAATTTATTCAATATGGGCATTTGTTTTATAGTAATTGGGCGCTCCGAGCTTTCCGGTTTTTCACAGGCCAGTTCTTCGATCTTGTTTTTTCCATCTGCAGCCAGCAGAACAATTTGGCCGCGAATAGCTTTTTGCTGCCCAGTGCTGTACCGACGGACAAGCAACTCAAGGCGTTGGGATATAATGACTAATCCAGTAACTGTCCAAGTAGTGCGCATAACTTGTAATCCATCCTCTCCTCTTTCTATATGCTCTAAATAGTAAGATCTCTAAAGGACGCATTCGGGCTCTAACCCTCTTATTGTGTACAATAGATTTTATGGCGACATACTATTACTATTATCGTTTTTTCCGCTATTCGAAGGATATATCTCTGAAGAGAGTCGCAGTGGTAACAGATTTGGAGCTGACACATTCATGTATGGCATCAAAGACAAATTTCCCCATCTTCCCGAAAGGATCTCAGGACTGCGAGAGCTGGCTTATAACCTCTGGTGGAGCTGGCACCCAGAGGGCCGGGCCCTCTTCAAGCTCCTTAATCGCCAGGGCTGGTATCTGAGCAACCACAATCCGGTAAAGATGATCAACCACCTGGACAAGGGAGCGCTGGAGGCTGCCGCATCCGATCCTCACTTCATGAGACATTACGATTATGTGATGGCCCGCTTTGAGAGCTACATGAATCCATCCACCGGCTGGTTTTGCTCCCGTGTAGCCCACCCGGAAACGTGCAAAATCGCCTATTTCTCAGCGGAGTACGGCCTGCACCACGCCCTGCCCTTTTATGCGGGCGGTCTCGGATTTTTGGCAGGAGACTTTCTCAAGGAGTGCAGCGACCTGGGTCTGCCTCTTGTCGCTGTAGGATTCATGTACCCGCAAGGGTACCTTCGCCAGATGATCTCACCGGACGGCTGGCAGGTGGGAGCCTGCGAGATGATGGACCGCAAGAATGCACCAATTAGAAAGGTGCTTGATCAAAATGGCGATCCTATCACCATCAAGGTGCCGGTCATGGACCCTCCCATTTATCTGGAAGTCTGGAAGGTTCAGGTGGGAAAGACCAGCCTCTATTTGATCGATACCTCCAGCGAGGCCAATGAGCCCTGGAACCGCGTCATATCCGACCGGCTTTATACCGGCGATCTGGAGCAGCGCCTGCGCCAGGAGATAGTGCTAGGCATTGGCGGCGTATGCATCCTGCGCCATCTGGGGGTGGACTATTCCGTTCTTCATTGCAACGAGGGCCATCCCGCTTTCGCTATCCTGGAGAGGATCCGGGAGAAAGTTGAAGGAGGAATGAGCTACGCAGATGCCTTCGAGCAGGTCAAGAATACCACTGTCTTCACCACGCACACGCCGGTTCCCGCTGGCCATGATGTCTTTTCCTATCAGCTCATGGACAAGTACTTCGGCTCATACCTTCCCGCGCTGGATCTCTCCAGAGATGAATTCTTCCGCCTGGGAATGAATCCTGCCAAGCCGGATGGCTTTAACATGACTGCCTTTGCCCTGCGTTGCAGTGCTTTTAGAAACGCTGTTAGCAAGAAGCATGGAGAGGTCAGCCGAGAAATGTGGCGGCAGCTTTGGCCCGAACTGACGGTGGACAAGGTTCCCATTGAGCACATCACCAATGGGGTGCATGTGCCCACCTGGATCGACCGGCGTCTGGGCGATGTTATCTTCAATCGCTACCTCGGACGAACATGGCTGGAGGAACATGACCTGCCTGCGATCTGGCAGTTGATCGACGAGATACCGGACAGCATTATCTGGGAGCATCATCGCATTATGAAAGAGATGGCCATTGACAAGATAAGAGAAAGGGCCCGCAAGAAGTGGCGCAAATTGGACTCGGACCCCAACAATGTCATGGCCTCAGGCGTGCTGCTCGATCCGGCCGCCCTCACCTTGGGATTTGCCAGGCGTTTCGCCTCCTACAAACGGCCTACGCTCCTCTTGCATGATATAGCCCGTCTGGCAAAGATCGTGAGCGATCCCGGCAGGCCTGTGCAGATCATCTTTGCCGGCAAAGCTCATCAGGATGACCAGCAGAGCAAGCAGCTCTTGCAGCAGGTCTTCAATGCTGCCAAGGACCAGTCCTTTGGAGGGCGCATCGCCTTTGTGGAGGACTATGATGAGCTCTTGGCGCAGTATCTGGTGCATGGCGTTGATGTCTGGGTGAATAATCCTCTGCCGCCCATGGAGGCGAGCGGAACGAGCGGCATGAAAGCAACCTTGAACGGTGTGCCGCAGCTTTCCGTGCTGGACGGCTGGTGGATTGAAGGCTACAACGGCAAGAACGGCTGGGCAATTGAGGGCGCAGCCGAGGGGCCGGACAGGGACGCACGCGATGCTGCGGCCATCTACGATCTGCTGGAGAAGGATATTGTGCCGCTCTTCTACGATGTGGACGAGGATGGTGTCTCGCACGGTTGGGCGGCTGTCATGAAGGAGGCCATCAAGATGACCGGGCCGGGATTCTCCGCCCGCAGGATGGCCAAGGAGTACATAGAGAAGTTCTATCAGAAAGCCCTGGAGGCGGCCATGAAGACAGATAGCGGTGGGGAAAGAGGAGGCGCCAAAAGGGACATGTTCGGCGGGATCTGAACAACTTCTATTCTTTTTTGGCTTTTTCTATTCATCTCCCAAGGCACTCCTTTGCGAAGGGTTTATCTACCTTTATGCCAACCTGACTGTTTCAAAGGTCATCACCATGATTTCTAAAGAAGATATTCAGGAGATTTTGAAGGGATACGATAAGAACGACCTAACCATTGCTACCATCTGCTCACACAGCAGCCTGCAAATTTTCCATGGTGCACGCATGGAGGGCTTTAAAACCATTGGAATTTGCATCGGTCAGCCGCCCAGGTTCTACGATGCCTTTCCCTTAGCGAAGCCGGATAAGTTCTTCTCCGTAGAGAGCTATAAGGCACTCTTGGATTATGCCGATGATCTCGTAGCCGAGAACGTAATCATAATTCCGCATGGCTCTTTGGTTGAGTATTTGGGAATTGAAAGGTTTGAGTCGCTGGCTGTTCCCACCTTCGGAAACCGGCGCGTTTTAGCATGGGAGAGCGACCGGGAGATGGAACGAGAATGGCTTCTTAAGGCAGGGGTAAATGTTCCCATGCGATTTGAAAAGGCAGAAGATATCGACAGGCCGGTCATAATAAAATATCATGGTGCCAAAGGCGGGCGGGGTTTTTTCATCGCCAAGACCAAAGAAGAGCTACAATCAAAGATGAACACGGCGGAGAAGTACACCATCCAGGAGTTCATCTTAGGCACCAGATACTACATTCATTTCTTCTATTCGCCCATAAAACAGGAAGGATACCAGCTTAGCAAGGGATCTTTGCAGATGCTGGGCATCGACCGGCGCGTGGAATCGAATGCCGACGAGATATTCCGCATAGGAAGCATGAAAGAGCTGGCCGAGGCCGGCATCTATCCCAGCTTCGTGGTTACAGGCAACCTGCCGCTCGTCCTTCGCGAGTCTCTCCTGCCCCGCGCCTTTGAGCTGGGAGAAAGGGTTGTGGAAACCAGCCTGGACCTCTTCGGCGGGATGATCGGCGCCTTCAGCCTGGAGACGATAGTCACCGACGAGTTGGAGTTCAAGGTATTCGAGATCTCGGCCAGAATCGTTGCGGGCACCAATCTCTACGCAAGCGGATCGCCCTACTCGGATCTCATCGAACCGGGCCTCTCCAATGGCCGGCGCATAGCCCAGGAGATCAAGTCGGCAAATGAGAGGAACCTGATGCATGAGATTGTATCATAAGTAAAAAGAAAGGCTTATCTTGGAGTGGTCTCTTGAGGTGCCAGTATGTCAGGCCTTATCAAGACCTTCCAAGATGCCACGCTTCTTCAGTGCGGCTTTTTAGAGAAGCTGCTGGATCTGGATATGGCAAGAGTTGCTGCCTTTTCCGACTCCATGGTGGAGTTTTTGAGACCGTCGCAGGACAACAGGTTCGTCTATGGCCTTGCGGCGGGCAGGTCCGCTCTCGCTCTTTACAGTTTCTTGCAGCTTATCCAAAACCATTTTGATAATGTATTTCCGTTCACCCTGGAGGATCCCGTGCAGAGGCACTACCGCAAGGGCAAGAACCTGGGGATTGCCATCTCCGGCTCCGGAGAAACGCAGGCTGTGAATAAATACATAGGTGATATCATCACTTTGGGGGGTGATATCAAGCTGATAACTGCTAATCAGAATGGAACAGCCTATAAGATGGTTAGCGAGTACGAGAGAGGATCGGTTCTGGTCTTCACGGCCAGGACAAAGCAGTCTACAGATAAAGATACAAGGTCTCGTCTCTCTCCCATGGGCACTGAGTTTGAGCTGCAGGTACTGGCCTTTTTAAATGCCCTTTTCGCAGACATCCAATCCAGGCTGAATGGAGTGTGCGATCCCACATGTCCGAAATACCGCTCCACAATAAAGGACTTTGAACAAAACGCCCGCCTAATCTCCCAAATGGAACCCGGGCATATGGAGAACTGGTTTGGCAGGCTGCTGCCCAGGAGCGGCAGATACATTATCGGAGGCGTGGGAAGATCGGGTCTGGTGGCCCGCGCCTTTGAGATGAGGTTCACTCATTTGAACAAGATCAGCTACTGGGAGAGAGATTTCAATACGCCCAGTTTTCAGATAGGAGACGTTTACATTCCCATCACCGGGATCGGCAACACATATGAGGCCTTGGAGGGTACGACCGCAGCTTTAAGCAAGGGCGCCGATGTCATGCCGATTACCGCCAATCCCACCTCCCGTCAGGTTCTGATGCTCAAGGAGCACGGCAGGATGAATGACATTGCCGTGGTACCCATAAAGCCGGAGTACAGGGAGCTATTTTACGGAGACACCAGCTCCACCACCTGGCTGATGTCCGAATATACTAAATTCAGAAATCCTATCTTTGAGATCAATGCATCCGTGTTCACCAACAGCGTGGTCGCCGTAGGCGCGGAGTTCTTGGGCATCCTGGAGACGGGCATGAGAAGGATGCACGTGTAAACCATCTGAGTGGGATGATTCCGGGCGCGGGCGAAAAAGCCCGGTTTATCTCTGCAATTAATGATAATCAAATCTCTAGGCCTTACAGCCCCCCGTACCTTCTCACGTGATCCCAGGCCCGGTGCTCCTCAGGGAATCGGTCCTTTCGAGAATAGATGGAAGCATCCTCCCGCTCGTACAGTCTCCTGTCCTCTCCCACAGGGCAGACCTTGATGCATATACCGCAGGGCGAGATGCCCCGGCTATTTAGTTCGGCGCTGTGGGCAGTGCAGCTCTTCTTGTCCGTGAGCCCCTCCGGATAGTCCTTCTCGTCCAGAGCCTGCGCCGGGCACATCTTGACGCAGTGCATGCATCGGGTGCATAACTCTTTTTTCAGGAGCGGATCGGACGGGATCTCTGCCGCTGTGAAGATTGAACCGAAGCGCACGCGGGGGCCAAACTCTCGCGTGAGCAGCATGTTGTTCGTCCCGAAATTGCCCAGGCCCGCCAGGAGGGCAGCATGCCGGTGGGAGAAGAAGGCTGCTGGATTTTTGAGCAGGGCTTTTATGCCGGAGTATCCGTCCCTGGGAACGAAGACTGATGGGTGGCCCTTCTCGTTTAAAAAATTGGCCAGGCGGTAGGTGTACTGGTCGAGCAGGCTGTTTACGGTATTGTACAGCTCCCGGTAGTAAATGGACGGTGACGTCTCCAGCACTGGCAGGCTGACGGGCAGGCCAATTACTATTACCGATTTTGCCTGAGGAAATATGGACTGAGGATAGAACTCCTCCGCCATCCAGGGCTGAAAGGGTGGGTTCTTCCAGCGGTCTACGCTCGCCACACCCATCAATGGTATCTCCATTGTCCTGCATCTTTCCCGGATAGCTCTCAATAGATCCTCGCTCATGAGAGATACAATATTTGCATCAAAGGATAAAGAGATCTGCACGATCAGGATCAAACGTCTCTTTGAGGCGTGATATCGCATCCTGTGCAGGGCAGGCACATAGTCTCAGCCAGATCCGCCCTCAAGCCCCGATCCACCAGAACCTTTTTGGTGGCCCTGGCCAGCTTCACCAGCCGCTCTGCGGACGGCCTTTCCACTTTAACCTCTCCCGCCCGCAGAGGATGAGGCGATACGGGCCTCAAATTGGGTATAACTCCCATCTCCGCGAGCCTGGCTACCCCTTCCAGGACGCATTCATCGCTCTTGCCCAGGCCGAGGATGAAGTTGGAGGATACCCGGTTTCTTCCGAAGATTTTCACCGCCTTCTCCAGGGACAGTAGAACATACTCCAGGGAGAGCCTAGGACAGTACCTGGCGAAGATCTCAGGGTCCATGGTCTCCACATTGTACTTGATCTCAGTTGCACCCGCGGCCTTTAGCTCTTCCGAGGATGTGTCTGTGGGATAAACCGAGACTCCAATGGGTATGTCATACTGTTTTCGCAGAGCGCAGACCATCTGAACCGCTCGTTTAACCTCGTCTTCAGGGGACTTCTCAACTCCACTGGTCAAAGAGATGGCCCGGAGCTGACCGGTGCGCCTGGCCTCTTCCACCAGTTGCATGATCTTGTCGGGAAGCTTCACTTCGCCGTCAAGCTTGGGAACCGGGCAGAACCTGCAGTCATAAATACAGCGACCGCTTAGGGTCAGGTAGGCCTGCTCCGGACAGTGGCTTAAAGCCGGCTCCAGTTTGCCGGTGACAATTGTCTTTCCGTCTTTGATCAAGGCAACATCGCCGCAGCACCGTACTACCTTCAGCGGCGAGTTCCTGTTGATGGACAGCCTTACTCTGTGGCCGCCCGATTTAAAGAAAAAGGATTCCAGACCGGCTCCTGGACCGGCACTGGGAACAGTTGTCT
>JBATEC010000096.1:0-18251 GCA_049663825.1 Methanothrix sp.
GAGTAAGGCATCCACCTCGAATTAATAGCTCCGAAGCCGCCCTCTGCTGTATCGATTATTCTGCGAAGAGCCTTTTCAATATAATCAATTGCTGATGCCCAATCTGCTTCAAAGTCTTTTCTTTCAATATTGATAATAGTCTTGCCTTTGACCTCTAATCCTCTCTTTAGTGCTATGAATCGCAAGGCAAATACGCCGTACAGATCCGTTTCACCATTTGAAAATCCTTCTAGCAGGGGATAATTCTTGATGGCATCTAGCCATAAACCTTGCAGGCTAATTCTATGTCCTTTTTCATCTTTAAACTTGAAAAGCCTGGCCGCTAATAGATCAAATACCGTGAGCCTAACACCAGTGCTATTCATTTTTTCAAAGATAGCACAAACTTCAGATATTCCTTTATTATCGTCACTATGGACCTTTGGGACCTGTATGATTGTTATTTTCGCATTTCTTAAAGTATTAATATATTTGTTCCATTTAGGCAGAGTCGATAACACGAAGTTTTTGAGATCCTCATTTTTCCCGCTACGGGCAATTTTCTCTATGTATTCTTCTATCCATTTCTCCCAATCATTTATTATCGAGAAAGGAATTATTCGTTTTTCAAATTGGTCGTCGATATTATCATAGTCAGTACATTGATCACAACGTTTGCTCGATACAGCATTATCAACATCATCATTAATCAAAGCATTTAGGTCAAGGAAGAATTTATACGATTTCTTTGTAAATTTTAGCGGAATGTCTGGGCAAGCAAATACATAATACAGAGAAGTCAGACGTTGTTGACCATCGAGAATCATGTATTTGGGTCTAAGCTCCTCAGGGGTTTTCTTGACCCCTTCAATTGGTCGAATTGCAAAGGGCGTGTTTTCACTATCAACATCAATAAACAGAAAACTTCCTATGAAATAACCTTTCAAGATAGAAACTAAAAAATCCTTTATGTCGTCCCTCATCCAAACAAAGGGACGCTGAAAATCAGGCAGAACTATCTCACCATCATCTATTGGTTGTATAAAACTAATTAAGGATTTGCTAACTGGCGTTACATCCACATGATCATCTCCAATCGATCCTTTCTTTATCTTAATCGTGACTTCTACAGGCAGGCCGCTCGATAACCTCACCGGATGCTATCTTATTTATGTTTTCCCGGTCTAGTCTAATCTTTGGCATCTGCATCTCTTTCCAGGAGCATCTTCTGGTATTCTGCCAGCCTATTGTGTGCCTCGCGAGGGGTCATGGAATCAAGATCCAATCGTCCGATCTCCTCCGCAACAGGGTCGGTAAGTATCTGCTTTTCCTGCATGATCGGTTCTCCGCCCGGCTGGTCAAAGAATATCAACTGAGTGAACTTCGATGACTTTTTGCCTCTTTTCGAGCCTGCCAGAGGCTCTATCACCGCCTCTTTCTCGATCTCCTTTAGAATCTGGTCCGCCCGCTTCGTCACAGCATCAGGCACTCCAGCCAGGCGGGCCACATGCACGCCGTAGCTCTTGTCTGTAGCTCCCGGCACCACGGTCCGCAGGAAGGTGATGTTTCCCTTCTCCTCTTTTACGGCGATGCTGTAGTTTTTCACTCCCGGCAGGATGCCTTCCAGTTGCGTCAGTTGATGGTAGTGGGTGGCAAAGACGCATTTGCATTTGATGCTGCTGTGCAGATACTCCGTAATGGCCCAGGCTAAGGAGAGACCGTCAAAGGTGCTGGTGCCGCGTCCCACCTCGTCGAGCAGCACCAGGCTGTCCTTGCTGGCCGCGCCCAGGATGGTCGCCAGCTCCGTCATCTCCACCATGAAGGTGCTCTGGCCGGCAGATAGATCATCGTAAGCTCCCACGCGGGTGAATATTCGGTCCACCACAGAGAGCGAGGCATAAGCCGCCGGCACAAAGGAGCCTGCCTGGGCCAGAATGGCGCAGAGCGCGATTTGGCGCATGAAGGTGGATTTTCCTGCCATGTTGGGGCCGGTGAGAATGATAAACCGGTTATGATCGTTATCCAAGATAACATCGTTGGGCACAAAGCCGCCTCGCATGGCCTTATCCAGGACAGGGTGCTTTGCGGCGCGAAGGAACAGCTTGCCCTCGTCATTGAACTGCGGCCTCACCAGTCCGCTTTCCGCAGCAACATTGGCAAGAGCCACAAGTACATCCGTCTCGGCCAGGGCCGCGGCTCTCTCCTGAACGGTGCGGGCCTGTGCTGCTACTTTGTCGAGGAGGCCGGCAAAGATCTCCTGCTCGAGAGATATGGACCTTTCCTGGGCAGAAAGTACTTTGGATTCCATCTCTTTTAGCTCTGGTGTGATGAAACGCTCCGCGTTTGCAAGGGTTTGCTTGCGGATGTAATCCTGCGGCACAAGATGCAGGTTCGCCCGGGAGATCTCCAGATAATAGCCGAAAACGTTGTTGTAGGAGATCTTGAGGGATTTGATGCCGGTCTTCTCTCTTTCCGAGCCTTCCAGTCGGGCAATCCAGCCCCGGCCGTCCCGCAAAATGGAGTGGATCTGGTCGATCTCTGCGTCAAAGCCGTCTTTGATCACGCCTCCGTCTCGCAGGTGAGTGGGCGGATCTTCAACTATCGATCTCTCCAGGAGAGAGACAATATCTTCACATGGGCAAAGCTGTCCTTGAAGCTCGACCAGGTAGGGAGAGAAGGCATTTTCCAGGATCTCTTGCAGCCCGGGCAGCCTTCCCAGCGTGTTTTTCAGTACCACCAGCTCTTTGGGACTGGCGGAGCCGCAGGAAACCCGGCTCATCAGCCTCTCCAGATCACACATGCCCTTCAGCACCTCGGTCAGGCTTTCCCGCAGCACGGAATTATTGTTCAGCTCTTCTACGGCGGAATGCCTTCTGGTAATCGCTTCCTTTGAAAGCAATGGCATCTGGATCCAGCGGGCCAGGGTGCGTGCGCCCATGGGCGTCTTTGTCCTGGCCAGAAACTCCAGCAGCGTTCCCCGCCTTGAGCGGTCCCGGATGTTCCTCAAGATCTCTAAATTACGCAGGGTGACTTCATCTAGAACCATGAACTCTGTGCCGGAGTAGAAGCGAATGTCATGCAGGTGTCCCAGTGCATCGAAGTGAGCGGAGTGCAGATAGGTGAGAATGGCTCCACAGGCGCGGGCGGCCAGAGGCTTTTCCGCAAGGCGCTGCTGCTCTCTCCAGCCTGGACCAAAGCGTCTCTCCAGGGCGGCGGATGTGCTCTCCTCTGAGAAAGCAGCCTCCTCAAGGATCTGCAGGCTGCTGCCCGCCCAATTGATGGGAAAGGACGCAATGCACTCGGCCGGCCGAAACTTGGCCAGCTCCGAGGAGAGCCTTTCCCCAGCAATCTCCGTTGTCAGGAACTCTCCAGTGGAGACGTCCACAAAAGCCAGGCCCATCCTGCTCCCATCTGCTGCCACTGAGGCGAGGAAATTGTTGCTGGCTTCGTCGAGCATGGCGGGCTCAATAATTGTGCCAGGCGTCACCACGCGAGTGATCTCCCTTTTTACCAGGCCTCGGGCCAGCTTGGGGTCCTCCACCTGATCGCAGATGGCCACCTTATGACCGGCCCGGATGAGCCTGGCCAGGTAGACCTCCAGGGCGTGGTAGGGCACACCCGCCAGAGGAATCTTGTTGCCCTCATCGTCCTTTTGGCGGGAGGTAAGAGTGATGTTCAGGTCACGGGCGACGACTACGGCATCCTCGGCAAAGGTCTCGTAAAAGTCGCCTACCCGGAATAGCAGTAATGCATCCGGGTACTGCAACTTTTCCCGGTAATACTGCTCCATGAGGGGAGAGAGCTTGGACATAATCCTCTTCTGCTCGGGCTTCTCTTCTCATATCGCTTTCGGTGCGCCCGTGCCATCTCTTTCTCGTGCCTTACGATTTTCCAGCCACAAAGAATAACAATAAAAAATTTTGTATACAAGCGCCGGTTTCCCGGCACTTGATTTACACTTCACTTAAGCCGTCTTCTGTCCCTCGGCGCTTCCCGTCCAGGATTCACCGCTGGCGGAAAATGCCTGGTACTCTCCTGTGGCAAAGTCCTCGCCCAGATCGAGATTGAGCTTGTATTGGGCAATGGGATTCGCACTGACCAGATTCAGCTCCAGTGTTGCATCTGCAACAGCGCCTGATGCGGTCACATCCTGGGTGTTGTTGCCTTCTTTGATCTTGCCGGCTCCAAATACCTCATTTCCGTTCTGGAAGAGGACCAGGGCCAGATCCCTCACTACGCTGTCGTTCAGGGTAAAATACCAGTTTCCGCCCGCAGAGACTGCTTCCGTCTGAACTGGCGGCAGCTCTGTATCTAGGGCAGCAGATGTGTTCGCGGCGGGTACTGCCTGTTCTGTCGCAGTACTGGCTGCGGTCTCTTCGCTGGCCTCCTCGGCCAGTGTCCTGGAATTCTTGGCGCTGTCACCGCCGCCACTTAGTGTGCTGGGCATGGTCCAGTCCAGTGAACTTTTATTTTCTTGCTGAGCTCGGGACAACTTGGGAGTTGCAGCCTGTCCAGCCGGTGGAGTAATAGTTTCGACTTCTCCTGCGCTTATCATCTCATCTGTGTCATAGCTAGGGTTATCCCAATTGACACAAAGAGCCGTTACAGCCAGGAAGGCAATGAAAAGCAATGATGATAATATTAGAATTTTAAATCTCATGACATATCGACCTTCTTAGGAATGGGTTTTTTAGTCCTCATGAATGGATGCGTTTCGGTCGGAAAGACCTGGCATATGATTTGATTCAGCCGCCATTCGCGTTACCATGATTTTTATCAGTTGATAAGCTTAATGGTTATACGACAAACAACGGTATTTCTAATATAAAAATTTAAGCTAATTAATCTTTCCCATGGCGATTCCCTTCCATGGAACATAGCTGACGCTGTAGCCATGATAGTCGCCGGACAGGGACTTGCCGTTCATGGTCAGAGAAAGGCGGAAGAGAGTTAGATCGTCTGAGAGAATATCCATATTCAGCTTATTTCCGGCGAATGTCCCGGTTGCTCCTACATTTTGAATGCTGCTTCCTACAGTAATAGTCCCCTTACCGAAAACGATATCATTCGACTGGTACATCTGCAGAACGACAGCTCGCTCCAGGTTGTCCAGCAGATTCAGGCTCCAGGTACTGGTGGGGCTGAGGAGCCTCGCCTTGGGCTGAGATGGCTGCGAGTTTGTAATAGAGCCGGGCAGATTCTTTCCAGTTATCACCGGCGTAGCATTGCCTAACTGGTCTTGCTGGCCCGGGCTGAAGATGTCTTCACCCATGGTATTTTTTATATCCTGCTCGGCCTCGTTGGAGGTACCCAGCGGATCCCCCTGAGCCACTGCTAAAGCTGCCAGGAAAATGAGAATTAAAATGCCTGTCAGATATTTGATATTAGTATATTTCATTTTAAGCATCTCCGATAGTTGGATAAATATAGTCGACCACTGTCCTCGAACTAAGTGACATAAACCTGGCGCTTTAGTGGGAAAAAATCAAGTATTGATTAAGATGGCATTTTTGTTAAAAAAGAAAAAAACGCAAAGCGAAGATCATTGGATCAATGGCAGGCTCAATCAGAGCTTGCCCTTTGCACCTCGATCATCTCTCCCGTCTTCATGCGCTTGATGATGCGTTTGGCCATCTCCGAGGACTTGGCCACCCGGATATCTCCCCTCCGGCCTACGGTGGCAGTGAAGACCGGCTCCTCGCCTACCAGGACATCCACCGACTCTCCGGCCATGCCCTCAAGCCAGATGATGAGATGCTTAGCCGTCTCCTCGACCGTGGGCGCTGCCAGGACAGGCGCCTCTTGAGTGCGCACGTCGATATGTAGTCCCAGGTTTTTCTCGATCTGATCGATGTTCTTGCCGGCCTTGCCTATCACTCTCGCCGCCTCGTCCTCAGGAACGTGGATGACAGCAGTTGAGTCGGTGAGCATCTCCACCTGGAAAGGTCCTCGCACATGATGCGAGATCTCCTTCTCAATCTCGCGACTGGCCAGTCTCCAGGATGGAGAAGGCTTGCGGCTCTCTTTGGACACTGGCATGACCACGATCTGCTCGCCGTAGGAGTATAGCTCGTACTCCGCCTGGCCCGTCTCAAAGTCTTTGACCACAATCACAGGCCGGGCCAAGTCCGCTTCAACCATGCCGGAAGGAACCTTGACAACGAACTCCACATCCAGGACATGAGTGACCTCGCCTTTCTCGATGAAGACCACCGTGTCCACCACTTGGGGAATCATGCCCATGTCCACGCGACCGAGAAGACGCTGCAGGGCATCGATGGGCTTGTTTGCATGCACCACACCTATCATGCCCACGCCAGCCATACGCATATCCGCGAAGACCTGGAAGTCGCGCGTCTTTCGGACCTCATCGTAGATGGTGTAGTCCGGTCTGACCAAGAGCAAAATATCAGCTGAGGCTTCCATGCTGCCTTCCAGCGGCCCGTACTGTGTAATCTCTGGAGGAACCTGCAGATCGCGAGGCGACTCAAGGGTCTTGACCACATAGTTGCAGGCTAAGAGATACTCAGCAACTCCGGCGGCAAATGTAGACTTCCCCGATCCAGGCGGACCGGCGATGAGAATGCCCCTCTGACCCAACTTCAGCCTCTCTTTTAGCATGTTGCTATGCCGGTAAGAGTCAAAGCTCACCTTCGCCACAGGCCGAACGGCGGTTATCTCCAGGCCGTCGGAGAACGGGGGCTTGGCTATGGCGATTCTCATAGGCCCGATCTGAATTATAGTGGCTCCGATCTTCTCCATCTCTATAAAGCCTTCCGGATCCGCCTTGGCCCTTTCGAAGATCTCGCGAGAGAGGTCCCTTAGCTCCCTTTCCGATAGCGTCCTCTCTCCTATTCGAACCAGGGAAAAGTCTCCTACCCGGCCGCGTTTGGCCATGGGGATGGCACCTTCTTTGAGATGCACTGAGAGGGTATCTTCTGTGAAGTATTTATCCAGGGATAAGGGTTTGATAGCCTCGCGCTGCGGGCGGACGTACTCCACGTCCAAGCCCATGGCCTCCGCCACTCGGAACTGAACCTGATCGCTGGTAAGGAAGGATGCGCCAAGTTCCAGGGCTACATCCCGAATCATAGCATCTATCTCTCCTCCTCCTGCCAGCTTGATCTGGTCTAAATTAGGCCTGATGCCCACATATTCCAGCTCGATCTTGCCCGCCTTGGCCAGCTCAGAGAGCTTCCTTAACTCCTCTAATCCTCGAAGACCAATCTCTCGCCCGTGGTTGGCCTGAGCTTCCAGCTCGGCGACCACTGCTTCAGGTACAACGATTCTGCGGCCCTGCATCTCACCGGCTTTGATCTTGGCAGAGACTCTGCCATCAATCACCACACTGGTATCTGGCACTAACGGTTGCGCCATTGTCTAAAACATCCTTTAATCATCAATTATCATCTAGAAATAAAGCTAGAGATAGACTATATCCATCTTTCGCTTTTTAGCTATCCATTCCAGCACGTAGTCGATGTCCAGTTGTCTTCTGGTCTGCAGACTGGACTGTACTACCATGATAGAACTGCCCTTCATAGCCTCAGCTATCTTCAGGGATGCCACGGCCCCAAAACCGGGATCTAGCCTTCTTAAGATATAGAGCTTTATGTCGCTGCAGGCAAAACCTTCATCGGTTCTGTGTCCCAATTCGATGCAGACTTTTCCCGGAGAGGATTGCAGCCGAAAGGCCACGCTGTAGCTGGCGAATTTGCTTCGATCATAGAGCTTTCGCTCCTGAAAAGCAGGCCGAAGATCCTCTTCCATTATGGCTGTGCCTAGTGAGATCAGATCCTGGGAAGCCTGACCGGAGTATTGGGGGCAGCCAGCCAGCTTGGACGTGGTGAGGTTTTTTAAGGACGCATCCTTGGCATGGCAGTATTCGCTATCGTCTACCGCCCAGAAGTCCCGGCACAAAGGAAATGTTGCCGACGAATAATTGTCGCAGCTTTTGCACTTCATCCCTATGACAACTTCTTTATTCAGGAACGGCGCAATGCCCTCTAAGATGACCAGAGCATCTGCGACGCGAAAGTCTGCTGCCCCCCCAAGGTTTCTCTTGGCTTCCCGGACCGCAAAGAGTATTTCATTCCTGGTATCCATAGGCTATCCTTCAACCGCGGGAGCTAGTGCCCGGGCGGCATGAACTATCGGAGTATAAGAAGAGCATCTTACATAAGAACTTGCCGCGGCTCCGAAAGAGATATATTTACTCATCACTTTTCCGCGGAGAAGAGTAGATCAGCCCGCGAATAATTGGAGGTCAGCCCTTGAAAGAAATACGCTTACATGGTCGTGGCGGTCAGGGATCAGTCACGGCGGCCGAAATCATAGCCGTTGCGGCTTTTGAGGACAAGAGGTTCTCTCAGGCATTTCCGGCCTTCGGAGTAGAACGGAGAGGTGCGCCGGTAATGGCCTTTGCCAGAATTGCCGACAAGCCCATCCGCATCAGAAGCCAGGTATATGAGCCGGATTACGTCATTGTGCAGGATGTAACCTTGCTAGATGTGGTTGATGTGGCAGGAGGACTTAAACCGACCGGGAAGATAATAATAAACACCGATCGGCCCCGTGAGGCGCTCAAGCTTAAAACTGATGCAGAGGTTATCACTATCGACGCTACCAAGATCGCAATGGAGATCCTAAAGCGGCCTATCGTCAACACCACCATGCTGGGAGCATTTTGCGGAGCGAGCAAAGAGGTGGGGCTGGAGAGCCTGAACAAAGCTATTTCTGAACGCTTCAAAGGAGAGCTTGGCAAAAAGAACCTGCTCGCCATTAAAGCCGCCTTCGAGAGGGTATCTTAATGGCAATTAAAGCTGGGAGTTTAGTGGAAGCGTGCAGCACCCGCATAACAAAGACCGGTGCCTGGCGTACTTTCGTGCCCATATTCGATCATGAGAAATGCATAAAATGCAGCCTCTGTGAGATTTATTGCCCCGAGGGCTGCATCCACCAGGAAGAAGGGCTATTTGTCCCGGACCTGGACTACTGCAAAGGCTGCAGCGTGTGCGCTAATGAGTGCCCGCGCATGGCGGTTACAATGGTCTTGGAGGAGAAGTGATGAGCGAGAAGACTGCTAATATGAAAGTGGTGGAGGGCTCTTATGCGGTGGCCCATGCAGTCATGTGCTGCCGGCCGGACGTGATCTCGGCCTATCCCATAACGCCTCAGACCCATATCGTGGAGAACCTCTCCCAAATGGTGGCTGATGGTGAGCTTGACAGCGAATTTTTGACGGTGGATTCCGAGTTCTCGGCCCTGTCGGTTTTGATCGGCTCCAGCGCGTGCGGTGCCAGAACCTACTCCTCGACCACAAGCCAGGGCCTGGCTCTGATGTATGAGGTCCTGTACAACGTTTCCGGCATGAGGATTCCTGTTGTTATGAATGTGGCCAACCGGGCCATAGGCGCGCCTCTCAACATCTGGAACGATCAGCAGGATGCCATTGGCGCTCGCGATGTAGGATGGCTGCAAATCTATGTGGAAGATGTGCAGGAGGCGGTGGACGCCACTCTGCAGGCCTACAAGATTGCCGAGGATGCACAGATTCGCACACCCATCATGGTCTGTATGGATGGGTTCATCTTAACCCACGTTTACGAGCCGGTGGAGCTTTTGGACAAGGAAAAGGCCAGGGAGTTTCTGCCTGACTACAAGCCTGCAGATATCCTGGATCCGGCCCATCCCAAGACCTTCGGAGCTTTCGCGGACCCATCTACCTACACTGAGTTTCGCTACCAGCAGTTCGAGGCCCAGCTAAAGGCTCTGGACAAGATCGAAAAGGTTGCTCGCGAATTTGAGGAGACCTTTGGAAGGTACTACGGTGGGCTTTTGGACAGCTACTTTGTCGAGGACGCCGAGATAGTAATAGTCACATTGGGCTCAGTCATAGGAACCATCAAAGATGCCATTGATGCCATGCGATCCGAGGGCAAGAAGGTCGGCCTGCTCAAGGTGCGAAGCTATCGGCCCTTCCCGGTACAAGCTCTGCGAAAAGCTCTGAAAGATGCAAGCGTTATTGCTGTTATTGAGAAAGACGTCGCTATCGGTGGCGAAGCGGGTCTCGTAACAGATCTGAAGGCTTCATTATACAACAGCAATATCAGAACGCCCATCATCGGCTTCACCGCGGGTCTGGGAGGTCGCGATATCACTATCAAGGATATAAGAAAGATCGTGGCCAAGGCAGAAGCTGCCCGAAAATCGATAGAGACCGAGTTTCAATTCCTAGATCTGAGGACGGAGATCCTTTAGGAGGCAAAAGAAAATGGATAAATCTTTGCTGGCACCAGGGCACAGGGCCTGCGCAGGATGCGCCATGCCCACCACCATTAAGCTGGTCTTGGATGCGGCGGGACCCAATACCATTGTGGTCTCGCCCACGGGCTGCCTGGAGGTTACAACCACTCCTTTCCCGGAGAGCGCCTGGTGTGTTCCCTGGATTCACTCCTTATTCGAGAATGCATCGGCTGTGGCCTCCGGAGTGGAGGTTATGCTCAAGCGCAAGGGGTTGGACACCAACTTGATCGTCATCGGCGGAGATGGGAGCACCTTTGATATCGGCATGGGCTCAAACTCTGGTATGTTCGAGCGCGGCCATAAGATTCTCTATGTCTGCTACGACAATGAGGCCTACATGAACACCGGCGTGCAGCGCAGCGGCTCTACGCCCTTCTCGGCGCATACCACTACCACGCCTTCAGGCAGACAGAGCCAGGGCAATCCCCGGCCCAAGAAAGATATGCCGGCCATAGCCCTGGCCCATAATATTCCCTACGTGGCAACGGCTTCAGTCGCCTATCCTGTGGACCTGAGACGGAAGGTCAAGAAGGCCTTGCAGGCAAACGGACCGTCCTATATTCAGGTCAATGCACCCTGCATCACCGGCTGGACATTTGACGCAGGAACCATGATCGAGCTGGCACGCCTGGCTGTCGAGACCGGTCTGTGGCCGCTCAAGGAATATGAGAACGGAGAGCTGACAGGTGTCAAGAAGGTGCGCAGGCCCAAACCGGTACAGGAGTACCTCAAGCTGCAGGGCCGCTTCAAGCACCTCTTCAAGAAGGCGGAATGTGCAGATATGCTGGACCAAATCCAGGCGATGGCGGATGCGAATATCGCCAAGTACAAGCTGGTTGACTGAACATGTATGTGGGCCGAATAGTCGTAGTAGGCCGCAATCAGGGAAGGAGCTTTGCCGCCTACAGAGTCTCCTCCCGCTCTTTTCCCAATCGCAGGGCAGAGGTGCGAGGCCCAAGCATCATGGTCTCGCCCATTGACTCTGCCGACCTGGCCAAAAACCCTTACATCGCCTACAACTGCATTCGCGTCGCAGGCGACGTTGCCGTTGTAACCAATGGCACTCATACCGACATGATTATCGAGAGGATCCAGGATGGTCAGCGGCCAATGGATGCCATGGCCCTGAGTCTGGCGGCTTACGGCTATGAGAGGGATGAGCTTGACACCCCGCGAATAGCAGGCGCGGTGCGGGGAGATCGGGCATGGATGGGCATTGCCAAGAGGGATGAGCTTCGGGTCAGGGAGTTTCGTCTAGAGGGGGCCAAGGCCTTTCTGGTCGCGACTTATGAGAAGACCGACTTTGAGGCCGCTGCCCTGGGGGGCAGCAGTGCTGGCGAGATTGCCCGCATGGCGTTTGATCTGTCCCTGGAGAGGCCGGTCTGCGCGGCAGCAGCTTTTGCCCTGCCCGATAAGAGCGGATTTGATCTGGCGGTTTACAATCCGAAATAGTGATATTTAGATGAGGGATGTTATGGAGATCAATGGTGTGCAGATAGAGGATACCTTTGCCGAAGGCTTTCCCATAAAGATGGCAAGGGTGGTAGTCACAGCAGTAACGGAGCGCTGGGCTCTGGAAGCGGCGCGTGAAGCCACGGGATTCGGCACGTCCGTGATAGGATGCTCGGCAGAGGCGGGCATCGAATGCATTGTCGGAGGAGACGAGACGCCTGACGGCAGGCCGGGGGTCAATATCCTGATATGCAATATGGGCTACAAGAACCTGGAGAACTCACTGCTCTTTCGAATAGGCCAGTGCGTGCTGACGGCGCCTACTGCAGCAGCTTTTTCCGGCATGACGGGCGCCGAGAAGCAGTTTGATACCGGCAAGAAGCTCAGCTTCTTCGGCGACGGCTACCAAAAGCAAGCAGAGATGTACGGAAGGAGCGTCTGGAAGATTCCTCTCATGTCAGGAGACTTCATCGTCGAGCAGAATTTTGGAGCAGTGGACGGAATTGCTGGCGGCAATTTCCTGATCCTCGCCCAAAACCAGGCGGCAGGCTTGCTGGCAGCCGAGGCGGCAGTAAACGCCATCGGCAAAATGAAGGGCACAGTAACACCATTTCCGGGAGGCGTTGTGGCCAGCGGCTCCAAGGTGGGCTCTAAGTACAAGTTCCTGAAAGCCTCCTCCAACACAGCCTTCTGCACCTCGCTACGCTCGGAAGGGGTCTGCACTTTAGCCGAGGATGTTTCCGCCGTCTTTGAGATAGTAATAAACGGCGTAAGCAAAGAGGCCATTTCCGCAGCCATGAAGGCAGGCATCAATGCCGCCTGCCATGTGCCCGGTGTCTTGAAGATCACCGCCGCGAACTACGATGGAAAGCTTGGCACTCACCAGTTCCCGCTGCATGTGGTGCTGGAGTAGATGAGATAAGCGATGATACCCCGAGAGGTCATTGACGCCCAGGAAAAGATAAGGACATGGCTGGTACAGGAAGGGCTATTCAAAGAAGAGGTCCCGCAGGAGAGTCTTTACTTTCAGTTGGCCGCAGAGTTTCCCGCAAAGTCCGGCAGGCATTTATCCGTCATTCAGCCTAAAAGTCATGAGGACATGATAGTAGTGTTCAGCCGGATCAGGCTGGCCGATTCGCACCTGTTGGCTCTGGCCGCCATGCCTCCCAAGGACCGGGATCGTCTGCTCTGGCAGATGCGCTATGATCTTCTATTCCAGGATTCCAGCTTTGAGATGGAGCCGGGTGGTGGCGATCTGCAGAGCATTCGTTTTACGCGAGAGATCTATTATGACGGCCTGACAAAGAACAAGCTGATGGAGGCAGTCCGGGAGAACTTCAAATGCGAGCTTTATGTGGTCTGGAAGTTCCAGGAGATCTTTGGGGAGATGCAGGCCAATCGCGTCTCCAGCCCGCCTGAGCCGATGTATTGCTGATTACATTCGCGGCTTGAGAAGCCGGTTCAACTGAGAAAAAGAGACAGGAGAGCCTCTCAATAGGTGACAAAAGCCAGGCAAAAAAGATTGAAGCAGGTACAAGCTTCAGGATATCTCGTAGGTCATGGTCACGCTGGCTGTGATCTCCATCTTGCCTGGCAGAATGGGCGAAGCAACGTCAAACGCGGCGCTCCGGGATGCCTCACCAACATATCCGTAGCCTTCGGAAATCTCCAGCACCCGCCCCAGCTTCACGCCCGCCGCCTTGGCGGCAATTTCCGCTTTCCTTTTGGCATCCTCTATGGCCAAAGTCAGTGCCAGGTCTTTTTGCGGCCCGGGATTTTGCAGGTCGAAGGAAACCTCCTGGATGCTGTTTGATCCTGCTGCGACAGCCGTGTCCAGTATTCTTCCCACTTCTGTCGTATTGTTCAGGATTGCAGTTACCGTGTTCGAGGCTACAAACTCAGGGGCTTTTTGCGTCTTCTCTGCCGTGACGGTTTCATCCTGAGGCTCTGTGCCCAGGCTGTAGCCGCTGGTCTGAATTTCGCTCTCGGCAACTCCTGCCGCCAGCAATGCGGTTATGGTCTCGTTCATCAGCCGGGCATTTTCCGCCGCAGCACTGGCAGCGCTGGCGTCTCGCGTCTGCACGCCCAGCACGACCGTCGCCCTGTCCGGAGCAGCACTCGTTTTGCCCTCGCCCTGCACTATCAGCTTGGACATATTGTTCTCTACGGCAGTAGCTGACAAGCTGACAAGAACCAAGAGCATTACTCCCAGAAACACTATGCGTATGTTTTTCACAATAATCCCCTCATATTTCAAACTCATATGTTACTATTACGTAGGAAGTGACATCCACCGTGCCGAGTTGTGCCGAGCTGCCATAGTAATCGTTAAGGGCAGCAGGATAGCCGTAATCTGAAATATCCAGCACCTTTCCTAGACGCATCCCTTCAGAAGCTGCCATTCCGGCCGCATTCTCTTTGGCATTGGCCACCGCTTTCTGGCGAGCCTCTGCTGCTGCCTTGCTGGAATCGCTCAGGCAGTATCCTGCCACATAAGCTTTTGCTCCGGCAGAGCGGGCCGCATCCAGCACACGGTTTATCCTGGACTCATCTATGCTCTTGAGACGGACGACAGTCGATCGCTCTAAGGAAGAGGCCGAAGCCGTGTTATTATCACATACCGTGCTATTGTTCACTCTCTTGCAGACCTTGCTGGTGGACTGAAAGCTGGAAACTCCGCTGGACTGACCCGGCAAAATCTCCTCATCTTTGACGCCCGCCGCCTTCAGCGCATCGATTACTTTTCCCATCTTCTCCTGAACCGCCGCCTGGGCTGCCGTCATATTATTAATGTCGCTCTCCACAGAGACGGAGATGGTCGCAGTATCTGCAGGAACTGTCACTGTTCCCTCACCCACAATGGTCAGAGTGGGATTCGTGCCCACTGCCATGGCAGAGAGGAGTGCAGTGATCATAATGCCGAATATTATCACGAACCACTTCATGTAATCCCCTAAGTAGAGATGCCGCCCAAAGATATTAAAAGTTCGCTTGGCAAGATGGTTTTTTGGTGATGGGGTATTTTGCCTTTGATTCTGCAAAATGTTATATAGATTCGAACCTAGAACATGGTGCATGAAAATTATTGAAAGGTGACCTCTGTGAATTCCAATTCAGATCAGCCAGCCCCTCAATCAGATCCAAAGCCCAATGTTCTTGCCCCAATCATGGAAGAGGCAAAAGCCGAAAAGCCGAAAAAAAGAGCTCTAGGCAAGTTATTCTCCCGTGCCTTCGAGATCTACAGGGACAATCCCATAATGATTGTGCCTTCTCTCATTCCCATAGCCGCGCTTGTCTTAGGCATGGTGATCTTCGCGGGCTACGTCGGGATGATAGCGGTCTTTGGAGATGGGGGGTTTGTCGCTCTCTCCGTCCTGGCAGGACTTTTCCTGTTCATAATACTGATGATAGTACTCTTCCTTTTGGCAGAAGGAGTGACGATAGAGATGATCAGGGAGGCATCCTCCGGCAACAAGGCGGATCTATCTCATGCCTGGCAGGTCACTAAAGAAAAGATGGAGCCGCTAGTGCTTTCCTCTCTCTTGGCCGGCATAATTGTAGCTTTCGGATATGTGCTTTTCTTTATACCCGGACTGATCCTGAGCTTTGCCTTCTACTTCGTCGCCCAAACCGTTATGATTGACGGCAAGTCCGGCGTAGAGGCGCTGAAAGCAAGCTACCGTTTTGTCGAGGCCAATTTATCCGACGCCCTGATAGTAGTCCTCGTCTCCATGGCCATTGGCGCAGTGCTTCCGACTATTCCTTTCATCGGCGCCCTGGCGAGCCTGCTCTCTCTGCCATACATCTACGGCCTGGCCACATTGCTGTATCTGGACTATAAAGATGGGCCAGAGGAGCAAGAATGGCAGTCGAAAAAGCCGCAAATTGCAGTAGAGGTATCCAGATAGACATGGAATGTGGCAGGCAGGGCAAATGCTCTCCTTGACCATCATCTTTAATTTTAGTATTCGCATGAGCTACCAGTCATGAGCAAGATCGGAAAGGCGATAAGACTGGAGCGCATTTTGGATCGCAAAACGCGCAGAACGGTCATTGTACCCATGGATCATGGCATCTCCGTAGGCCCCATCGCCGGCCTCACGAACATGCCAGCCACGGTGGACAAGGTAGCTGAAGGCGGCGCCAATGCTGTTTTAGGACACATGGGCCTGCCGCTGCACGGCCACCGGGGATATGGACGCGATATCGGATTGATCATTCATCTTTCAGCATCCAGTTCCCTTGGTCCCGATCCCAATCACAAGGTTCTTGTGACTGAGGTGGAGGATGCCATTAGAGTGGGCGCGGATGCGGTAAGCATTCACGTCAATGTGGGCGCGGAAGATGAAGCGGAAATGCTGCATGACCTGGGCCGAGTAGCCCGAACCTGCGATCTATGGGGGATGCCTCTCATTGCCATGATGTATCCCCGCGGACCGAAGGTCAAATCCGAACACAATGTGGAGTATGTCAAGCTTGCCGCCCGAATCGGTTCCGAGCTGGGGGCGGATATTGTCAAGACCAACTACACCGGCTCTCCTGATACCTTCAAAGAGGTTGTAGAGGGCTGCAGCGTGCCGGTAGTTATCGCCGGAGGACCCAAGATGGACACTGAGATGGACCTCTTGCAGATGGTCTATGACGCGATAAAGGTCGGCGGCGCCGGCGTCGCCTTCGGCAGAAACGTCTTCCAGGCGAAAAACCCAACGCTCCTGGTCAAGAGGCTATGCACCGTGGTTCATAAAGGCTATACCGCAGAGGAGGCGGAGAAGGTCGTCCTCTAGGGCGATCTTTGCACTTATTTTAATTAAGATTTGAATTAGTACTTGGCATGATACATGCCGTAAGCAATCGACCGCAAGCTATATCCACTTCCTAGAATACATTAGGAAGCATGAAGTCCATAGCTTTCCTTTTCCTGGCCTTTTTCCTGGTAGCCATTCCGCCCGCCGTGAGCCAGGATGCCAATTATTGGCTTGCTCAGACCCAGAGCGATTACAACAACGGGTCCTACTCACTGGCCTTGCAGGACATCGATGAATACCTGGATATGAACTCCAGCGATACCTGGGCCTGGAGCTTCAAAGCCAATCTTCTCAGAGTTATGAATAGATACAGTGAAGCTGTAGATAGCTTTGACCAGCTCATCCTCCTGGACGGCTCCAATGCCCAGGCCTACAACGACCGGGCCCTGATCCTTTCCGGTGGCATGAGGCAGCATGAGGAGGCCTTAAATTCTCTGGAGACAGCGATGCAGATCAACCCCAATAATGCCAATTACATGTTTAATAAAGGCATGATCTTGGAGGAAATGCAAAGATATGCAGAGGCATTGGAGGCCTACAGTCAGGCTGCAGCCTTAAACCCGTCACTTGATAGGGCCTGGTACAGGCAAGGTTTTATCTTGGCATCGCAGGGCAGCTATAATGAGTCTCTTCCTCTACTGGACAAGGCGATAAAGCTCAATTCCAAGAACGCTGATGCCTGGAACACCAAAGGATCGGTCTTAATGGAGCAGAATTCCACAGAGGAGGCGCAAAGCTGCTTTGAGAAGGCAACTGCTCTGCAGCCTGCCAACAAGGATTTCCGAAAGAATCTGCAAGAGGTAATGGAGAAGAAGCCCGAGAAGACTATAGAGTTTCATTAAACGACGAGCCTCTTGAATCAGGACATATAGAGCCAGTCCCGCGTGGGAATTTTCCACACAGCCGCTCCCATAAAATAGCCGGGATACGATGTGCATGACCGCCTCCCCCCTCATTTTTCTTCGTAAAGATTTATATCCCATCTCGTATTGTTCCATGCAATCAGGAGGGAGTTCAACGGCATCGGTGGCGCTTAATAACGGAGCCATTGACATCAGTAGGAACCCGGTCATAGCCTACCGGCAGGAAGGATGACGATGACCGCTCAAAGCGATTGTGTCAAACGGTTCACGCTCTCTGAACTTGAATCACATCTTTGGGAAGCGGCCAACATCCTTAGAGGACCGGTGGATGCTGCGGATTTTAAGACCTACGTCTTCCCGCTACTCTTCTTAAAGAGCCTATCGGACACTTATGACGAGGAGTACCATGCGGCCTTGAAGGAGTCCGGCGGAGATGTAGAATTTGCTCAGTTCTCTCAGAACTACAGGTTCAAGATACCGGAGAGTGCTCGCTGGACTGATGTTCGGTCAGTAACCTCCAATGTTGGGCAGGCGCTCCAGAAAGCGATGCGAAGCATAGAAAAGGCAAATCCCAACGCTCTTTATGGTATTTTCGGTGATGCTCAGTGGACGAACAAAGAAAGGCTCTCTGACTCGTTGCTCCGTGACCTCATTGAGCACTTCTCTTGCATCAACCTTGGCAACCAGTCGTCTCAAGACGACATGCTCGGGCATGGACGCATGGTCGTGTACGCATATAATTGAATTGGTATCCTGAATGCCATTAGCTCCTTGATAGTCCATATATGATCAGTCAGTCTTTCTGCCATAGCAGGTGTTCTTTGCATCCATTTCTTCCTGCCTTGAT
>JBATEC010000097.1:0-18616 GCA_049663825.1 Methanothrix sp.
ATGATTTTGTTGTGCTGGAGGCGCGTAAATGTGCTTCTAGATGCTGATTATGATGAGCTAAACACATACTATAATTCAATGCGATGCCGATGAAGACCGCTATGCAGATGCTAAGTCCAATGCTCAATGCCAATCGCTCTATTCCATTTAGTTCGTCACTTCCAGGAAAAAGTGCGGTAACAAATACATATCCCGGCACAAATAGGACCAGTATAAATCCCAAAACTGCCCTTAGTGGCGTCTCATTCAGAGGAGGAACGATAATAAATATCGCAGAAATCACAACGAAGACGACTATCGCAAAAAGGTCTCTTGATCCTGCCATCTGATGCCACTCGGACCTCATTGAACTTAACCTCTTCCATAACTCACTTGAACAACAATTTTCTAATTCTTTTCTTGTGGGCCTTTATCAGCCGAAGTGGCCTAACAATATAGTAAAGAGGAAACAAAGCGTCTGGCAACAAGGCTATATTCACGTCTTTCGTTCTGGGAGTAAAAGCTCGAAGAAGAGTACTGAGTAATTGGTGCCTGCTCAATAAATTAGAATAAAAATCTAATTCGTTCATACGTTCTGGTGCATTATGCCCGTTACTTCTTCCAAAGGAGGCTCTTGTAAATAAATCCGTTTTCACTTGTTTTGCGTTTGCCTTTACTGCCTTATCGCCGTTCGCCATCCAATAAATCTCGTCCGAGAGATCCGTATCCAAAAGATCACCGGCTAGAAGCAGTCCCAGTAAAAGTGGACGCTCTTTTCCAATTTGTCGGGCTTGTTCTATGAGGCAAGGCAGATTTATCTTCTTTGTCTCGACGATTCCTGCAATATCATATATCCACGAAAGCTGTGACCATTGGTGTCTTGCTCCATGTTCGCACAAGACCAAAAGCGTATCTTCCGGCGAAAAGCTTGGCACCTTTTTGCCAAGTATAGTCCTGATTCCGGCTCGATTCCAGGCCCCAGACAGGTCAGGTTGTAAGGAGAATAGGCTTGTGGATATTCTCCAATGGAGTTCTACAGACGTGCCTGTTTTGTTGTTGCCAAAATGATGATGATGCTCGGTTTTCAAAAATGCTGCATTCTGTGCTGGAGTCAATTTTAAATCATTTAAGTACCCTAGGGATTGGAGGAGTTCTTCAGCTCTGGCATATTCGCGCTCAGGGATCAGGAGGTCGAGATCTACAAAGGATCTAAGGGCTATATCGCCGTAGACTTGCTCTGCCAGAACGGGTCCCTTGAAGGGCATGATCGGTATGCATTTTGTATTAAAATTCTCAATAATGAATAGCAGCTCTCGTGTAAGCAACAAGTTTCTGCTGGAGTTTAAAAGGTATGCATTTCGAAGGCGCGTCATAACGGCGGCAGGAACTTTCTCTGGCGATATCAATGTGAGGTTTCTGTAAAGAAGCGGCAACATCTTTTCCTGTTTGGCAATATCCAAAAGAATATCCCAATTTATGCCCTCATGTAGCAGGTCATTTATCTTTTCTGCTCTTTTCGTCTCTATATGCGCCCCTGAGCAGCTTAATAAGATTTTAATTTCATTATTTACATTAATATCTTCAAGATCCCTGTCCATAATCATCTTGGCCGTTTGCTCGATTCTGACCTTCCTGAGTTCATTGCCTTGCTGCCTATGAGTTCCACGCTTCTGTTACACGGCATTCTTTGATATACTTTATGCGATCAGCAATTGTCACCATGGAAATTGGTCGTGAGTCACTAACCAGTTGGTATTTCATGATCTGGAAACGTAAGAAGTTGCTCTATTGTCCATACGCGATCTATGAGTCCTGCATGCTTTGCAGGACAATTGTAGGATGTTTTGCCGGTCTCCGTTTTATATTTCAGAGATCGATGAGTTCTGCAAAAATTATAGTAAGCTATTATCCATTTTGTACCCACCCATTTCCAGAACTGTCTCCAATTTTAGACCGGCCCCCTTCCAGGTTTCTTGAGCCAGAAAAGGTCCCTGCTGGCTTTTTCCCGCTGCATTAGCTCTTCATGGCAAAAGGCCCTGGCCAGGTGCCGCATGAGTGCAGGATCTTGATGAGCATAGATCTTCTGACTTGCGATCTACTGGCCTGTCTCCGCCGCACAATCCACCGCCGCCTCGACTGCTGCCAAAATACAGGAGCTTGACGACATCCCGGCGGTCTTGCCTGTCCTTTTCACTTCTTTCTAAATGCTCTTCGCGAATCTCAGGCTCATCTGTATCTGGCGGTTCACGTCGCGAGAGGTGATCTCCATGTGTCCGGGATACATAGTCTGTACATCCAATTTGGTCAGCCGTTCAATGGATCTGACCAGCTCAGGCGTGTCGCCTCCGTACATATCCGTCCGGCCGATGTTCCCGTCTGGAAATACGGTGTCTCCGGAGAAGAGCACCTTTGCATTCTCTTCATAGAGGCAGAGGCTGCCCAGGGAGTGGCCGGGCGTTTCCAATACCCGTAGCTTCCATTCGCCTATATCCAGAACCATGCCCTCCTTGAGCGTCTCATCCACCTCATAAACTGGAGCCTGCTGGCCGAAGAGATAGGCGACGGATGCCAGGTCGTCGCCCACCGCGCCCACCTCCCTTTCGCTTAAGAGGAGCCGCGCTCCGGTTGCCTCCTTGAGCGCCGGAGCCGCGCCTGAGTGGTCATGATGGCAGTGAGTGAGTACGATCATCTCGATCTTGGTAGGATCGATAAATTTTTTGATATTTTTGAGGGTCGGGCCGGCCATCATGCCTGCATCCACCAAAATGGGCTTTTTGTCCATGATCAGGTAGACATTGCCATCGAATGCTGCACCGCTAACCTTATGCACTTCAACCATGAGATAAGCACCCTAGCTCTTACAATATATTAGTTGGTATTAATGACGTTGATGCAAGAGGCTAAGAGAGGCCGCGTGCCCCCTGAGATAGAGGCCGTGGCCAAGCGCGAGGGAATAGAGCCGGCAAAGCTGGCCGCCCTGGTGGCAGCAGGACGGGTCGTCATACCCAGAAACATCCGCCGCGTGAGGATGCAGCCCATCGGTGTGGGCGAGCTGCTCACCACCAAGGTGAATGTGAATGTGGGCACATCGCAAAACCTTGACTCTCCGCAAAGCGAGGTGGAAAAAGCGCTGGCGGCCGTGGCCGCGGGCGCAGACGCGGTGATGGACCTGTCCACAGGCGGGGATCTGGACGCAGTGCGGCGGATGATTTTGGATGCAGTCCGCATTCCCGTGGGCAGCGTTCCCCTCTACAATGCCGCCGTCAAGAAGGACCTGACAAGTCAGGGCATGTTCAACGCCCTGGAAAAACATGCCAAAGACGGCGTGGACTTCGTCACAGTGCATGTAGGCGTCAACAAGAATTCACTGGAGCGACTGGCCAACGATCCGCGCATCATGAATGTGGTCAGCCGCGGCGGTTCTCTGACCATGAAGTACATCAGCGAGACGGGCGAGGACAATCCCTACTACTCTGAGTACGACTATCTCCTGGAGATCGCCAAAGAGTACGACTTGACACTCTCTTTGGGCGATGGCCTGAGGCCTGGCTGCATTGAGGATGCCTCCGATCGGGCCAAGTACATGGAGTTCATCATGCTGGGCGAGCTGGTGAAGAGAGCTCGCGCCGCCGGAGTGCAGGCTATGGTGGAAGGGCCTGGACACGTGCCTGCCGATGAGATAGAAACCAGCGTCAAGGCCATGAAGCATTTGACGGACGGCGCGCCCCTCTATTTGTTGGGCCCGCTGGTCACAGACATTGCGCCAGGCTACGACCACATCACCGCCGCCATGGGCGGAGTGATTGCAGGCATGGCGGGCGCGGACTTTCTCTGCGCCACTACGCCCTCCGAGCACCTGGACCTGCCAACCATTGAGGATGTGATCGAGGGCACCTACGTCACAAGGGTAGCGGCCCATGCCGCGGACCTCACCCGTCCAGGCGTGCGGGAGAAGGCCCGCGCCTGGGATCTGCAGATGGCACACGCCCGCGCCGAACTGAACTGGGAAGGGCAGTTTCAGGCGGCCATAAATCCTTCCAAAGCAAAGTCGATCCGTCACAGGCGTGGCGTGGAGACGGACACCTGCACCATGTGCTCGGAGCTATGTGCCATCAGGCTGGCGAAAGAGGCCATGGAGAAGGGTATAGGGCGCAAGTAAGCATTCCTGAAAAACCTTTTTTACAATAGAAAATAAGTGAACGCTCCCCTTCCTAAAGAGCGGGGCTTCTATCGCTTTTGCGAAGAGATTGCATTCCCAATCTCAGAATGTTGATTGCTGCATTATGATCTCTATCCATAGACAAGCCACATTCCGAGCAGCTATGGACTCTTTCAGAGAGATCCTTTTTGACTATCAATCCACACCGAGAACACATCTGAGATGTTTGCCTTGGATCTACTAGAATAACTTTTGAGCCAGCATATGCTGCTTTGCTCTCAGTTGATTTTACTAGTATTTTCCAAGCTACATCGGAGATGGACTTTCCTCAAAGACGATTACTCCATATCGGTCTACCAATTGACGGCTAACCTGATTTGCAAAGTCATTTCGTCTGTTGGCGATCCTTTCATGGACTCGCTCAACCACTCGGATGGCTTTCTTCCGTTCAGGCGTGCCCTTCGGCTCTTTAGAGAGCTTTCTTTGGACTCTAGCAAGCTCCTTTTCTTCGTCTCTGAAGAATCTAGGGTTAGCGATCTTCTCACCATTTGAGAAGGTTGCGAAGCTCTCTAAACCTACATCTATGCCAACAACAGAACCGTCTTTCCAGGAAGGTAGTATTACCTCGCCCATCTCAACCGAGAAGCACGCAAACCATTTCCCTGTAGGCATCCTTCGTACTGTGCATGTCTTGATTTTGCCTTCGATGGGTCTATGGAGTTTGACCTTGATATTACCGATCTTAGACAGATGAAGCTTTCCAGAATCCAACTCGAAACCAGATTGAGGATATGTTATGCTGTCATAGCGACCTTTTCCTTTGAATCTAGGATATCCGGGGTTCTCTCCGGCTTTGACTCTTCGGAAGAATGCTTTGAAGGCAAGTTCTACTCTCAAAACCACGTTCTGAAGAGTCAGAGAATGGACTTCTTTGAACTCAGGGCGATCTACCTTCAATTGAGGCAATCTATCTTGAGTCTCAAAACGCTTGACTTGTCGTTGCTCATTCTCCCAAGCATTCTTCCGATATGCTAAGGTATCGTTATAGACCTGCCTGCAAAGCTCAAGTTGCCTTTCGAGGATACGGACCTGAGATTTTGTAGGTTTGAGCCTATAGCGATACGTTTTAAGCATTTATCGATAATTGTGTTACAAGATTAAATGGTTATTGGTAGGCAGAAACAGGGGCAAAGGACTCCGCTTCGTCCTTCGCAATCCTACAAGTTAAATAGTTAGCAGATAACAATTTAGCCTGAGCACCACATTGCTGCGCGCACCCGCGAGGTTGATCCGCCATGAGTTCGATATTTGGAGAGTTTCTGACCTTCCCCCAAGAGAAGGGCCCTGAAGTGCAGCTTCGAGTATACGGCGATGAGTTTTATTCTCGGTATGAGAATATGGACGGTTATTCCGTGGTCTATGACCAGGACCATGGACTGTACTGCTATGCCCTCCTGATATCGGGCGAGTACGTCTCCAGTGGAGTGGATTCATCCCTTAGCCCGCCCGATGGTGTCCGCCGCCACTTCAAAGAATCAGAAGAGGTTAGAAATCGCAAGTTTCAGGCGAGATATGTCAAGATGAATCCCACACCATCCGCCTTCAAGCCCAGCCTTAATCTTCGGACCTTCGGGTCTGAGAAGGGACTTTTAGAAGGAAGGCGGGTGAGCGAGGGCGAGATAAAAGGCCTGACGGTGCTGGTCCAGTTCAATGACGTGAAGAGCACCGTCACAGCCGCGGATGTTGACGCCCTTCTCAATGGCCAGGGCTACCATGAGAACGGCAACTTCTGCTCAGTGCGAGAGTATTTCCGTCTCATGTCCAGCGGCAAGCTGGACTACACCAACGAGGTAGTGGGGCCCGTAACCTTGAGCCGCAATCGTCAATACTACACGGAAAACCTGCTCGTCAAGGAGGCCCTCGACCTCGCTGTCAAAGGCGGTCTCGCGCTGGAGAAGTTCGACTCGCGTGGAGTGGGAACAGTCGATGCCATGAGCTTTCTTTACGCAGGCCAGACCCAATATTTGGGAGAGCTGTGGCCGCATAACTACTTCATCGACCTTCAGTACAAAAACATGAAGACCTATTTTTATATGCTCTCCAGCATGGGCAGAAGCAAGGAGGACCTCTCTATTGGAACCTTTTGCCATGAAAGCGGCCACATGCTCTGCCGCTGGCCGGACCTCTACGATTACGGCAATCGAGACGGTGACTTCGAGAAGAGCGCAGGCCTCGGCTACTTCTGCCTCATGAGTGCCGGAAACCATAACGATGATGGAAGAACTCCTGCGCCGGTATGTGCCTTCCTCCGAAACCTGGTGGGATGGTGCGATAAAAAGGTTCGCCTTAACCAGCCCGGCCAGTATCGGGCAGATCATGGGGATTACGGTACAGCCATGATTTATGAGACCGGCAAGATTAACGAGTATTTCCTGGTGGAGAACCGCTCCGGGATAGATCTTGACGCCTCCATTCCCGCCAGCGGCCTGGCCATCTACCACTGCGACACTTCGGGCTCAAATGAATGGCAGGGCGGATCTGCGTCCAAGCATTACCAGTGTGGGCTCTTGCAGGCGGACGGCAGCTTGGATCTGGAAACCAACCGCAGCATGGGTGACGAAAAGGACCTCTTCGGCCGGATGGTGGGAATTGCCCTCAGCCACGATACAAGGCCCACCTCGGTTTTATGGGATGGCTCTGACTCGGGCCTGGTGATATCAAATATAGGAGAGCCTGGCCGTGTCGTAACATTTGTGATGGGGCAAGAAAAGACAGATCATGTGGCTAAAGGATCATCTATATCCTGTGAGATAATCCCTGACAATAGTCCTGCTGGCCTTGTCAATGCCATTTTGCTCGACCAGGTGGGCAAGGTGAAGAGGCTGGTGGTGGAAGTGGATATAAGCCACAACAACATCTCCAACCTGAGAGTCGAACTCATATCTCCGGGCGGCAAAAGAGCCATTCTGCACAATCGCACCGGCATCGGCAAGAAGAATCTGCTGAAGAGTTATGATTCCAAATCAAAGGCCTCTTTAGTCACCATTCTCGGACAATCCATGAAAGGAAAATGGATCCTCAGGATCAGGGATTTGGCAAGCAGAGATACGGGCAAGCTGAACAAATGGAGCCTGGAGGTAACTTACTAAAAAAATGACATTGTCGCAAATTTTTTGAATCCAAAATCCGCGCGACACTTTTTTGCGCCAAGTAGCGGCCTCTAACGACCGCAGTTAACCTGATATCCTGGATTAAGCCGGGTTTCCATGAAGTTCAGATGAGACTCAGGAGATACCTAAAGCTAAATAATATATCACCAAAGCAGCAACCAGTGAGGTGTAATAATTGAGATTTAATTACTTATGCTTATGTCTTCTGTCCCTGATTTTAGGTGCAGGAGCAGCAGGTGCGGCAGGAGAACAGGGCTTTTCCCTGCAGCAGTCCATTGATGTGGCCGGTGGAGCTTTTAGCGAAGACTATGTGAACAGCTTGTTCGGCATCAGCGGCATGGGCACTGAATTGAGCAGCTCGTGGTTCGGCCCGGAGTTTGAGAACACCAGCAGTGCTTCTTCCTTCTTGTCCGAGTTTTACATCAATACCAGCGTGCCCGTGATCGGCTTTAACCCTGTGAAAATTGACGTCACACATAAGATGCCCTCAAAGATCTATTTCGGCAGCGGCCGGGAAGTCACATACACCCAGTACCAGTCGACCATAGCCGCCGCAAGGGGCAATGAGCTGTGGATTCAGAAGGGCCTGGATTGGTCCGCGTACGCCATCGTCCCTGCAGGAACCGGCATGCAGTTCATCGCCTTTGCTCCGGCAGGCGGACAGGCCGATTACTACGAAATCGTTCAGACGGATTCTCTGAATATAACCAGCAAGCGGGTTAATTTCTACACCGGCTACAACAGCTTGAATTTCCGGGCGGATAAAGTGGGCAGGCACGTTCTGCTCTTTGTGCTCAACAACCAGCCCAGTAACTCAATCGTTGTAGATGTGATCAGCCAGGCACCAACGGCTCAGCAGACAACGACCGCAGGCCAAATGCAGCCCACCAGCGATATGCCGCCTGCCTACAATCAGCCCAATGCAGGTCAGACCACTACAAGCGGCCTGTTCCAGACCACCACCAGCGCATCGACCCAGTACCAGACATACGGCACATCTTATCCAACACAGACTGCAGTTGGCGGAGACACTCCGGTTACCATTCAGTCCCAGGGAATGAGGGGATATCAGGTCTTTTTAGATGAGGTCTTAATCGGCACGGAAGGCACCGGCGGCGATGCCCCTGATGGGAAATTCAGCTTCAATGTGATCGGCAACCAGAACCACAACATAAGGGTATACGATGGTCAATTCAATTACCCAAAGAGCATGTATTTCCAAAGAGGCGTTCTGAAGATCATTAACGTGGAGGCGGGAACTGCTGTATATCTTTAATTTTTATTATTAATATTTTTTCTTTTATGGCATTTAAGGACGCATATGTTATTACTCTTGGCGTTCTTGCTCATGCGATTTTATTTCCTTCACGATTTATAGGAAAGAGATAAATCCCATAGGATAATTTGATGAAGAGGGGTCGATTAATTTGAGAAAAGACGAATTCTTGCAGCAGTTCGAAGGCATAGTGTTCCCTGAGACGTTTGACCAGGATCTTCTGGACCACGCCGCGGAGATGTTCGGAAAATGGGGCAAAAGTGCCCATCTAAACGAGAAGGAGCATCTCTTCGAGGCCTTCGGGCTGGCCTCTAAACAGGGTGACAGCACAGAGATCAAATTGCAGAAAATTGCCCTGCGCTTTGTTTGTTCCCGGATGATGGAAGCAAACTTCAGCCGAAAGGATGCTGCAGAACTCATCCGCAATTTCAATAAAATCAAAAGCCCCGGCTACGAGTGGCTGGAGTAGGCCTGCGCGTGGGAGAGAAACAAGCCATTTTTTGTGTCGGTCCTTGCGTCTCGCCACTGCGCACGATGGATGAGATCACTGCGGCTATAGCTCAATAATACAGTTTCAGGTAGATGTAAAATCCCAAAATAAGGGACGCCACCCAAAGGCCTGCCGCTGCCTGCATGATCATTTTGGGAGCGATCCGGGACTTTAAACGCCCCAGATAAACCAGGTTGATGTAAATCCAAAGCAGCACCACTGCCAGGCCCAGGCCGTGGTGCACCAGGACCTCAATCTGAAAGAGAACATTGGGCCGGCCCGGCTCCAGGACCCGGACCATGGCCGGAGACATCAGCATCAGGATGGCCAGAATCTGGGCAGTGACCGCCAGGCGGAGAACGAGGCAGTGCCTCTGGAAATTCTTCTTTTTAGCTAGGAATACGGCAAAACCGAAGGCGGCGGCAAGAATCAATTGCAGGATGAAGTTTGATGCAACCAATGTCTGATAATCCGGGAGCATTGATGCCCATTGTGGTCTAAGGATGTTAAATATTCGCATCCTGTTGCCGCCGTTTCACCGCCATTTCTGCCGGTTGATCTGATATCAGTTCTGCTCTTTGATCTTCTTCATAAGCCAGCCCATGTTCTGCCCCAGAGTTTTCATGATCTGTATTCCCTCCGCATCCGTTTCCACATCCTTTTCCGCCAGGCCCAGGCCGATATTCCAGTAGCTTGAGCCGGCGATTATCATCTGGTTGATGAGGAAGAAGTGGTTTATGGAGTCGAAGACGTGAATGGCTCCCGCCCGGCGCACGGCCACCACCGCGGCGCCCACCTTTCGCTTGAACATATCCCCGTTGGCCTTTCCTACAAATCCGGACCTATCGATGAGGGCTTTTAGCTCCGGCGTGAGATCGGCAAAGTAGGTGGGCGAGCCCAGAATGATCCCGTCCGCCCTGCTCATCTTCTCGATGCATTTGTTTACCATATCCTTATCCAGAGCGCAGCGCCCGTCCTTTTTCTCATGGCACTTGCTGCAAGCGATGCATCCGGAAAGGGGGCCTTTCAAATGCACCATCTCCGTCTCCATGCCCATTCCTTCCAGCTCTTTGAGAACAACGGCAAGCAAAGTGGCGGTATTGCCATCCTTATGAGGGCTGCCGTTAAATGCCACAACTTTCATGCTCATATTCCTCCTATTTATTTTACAACAGTATTCACACCTCAATCAGCCGGTACTCTTTATTACCCAGACCAATCGTCTCCCCGTAATCCACCTGGATATTTCCAAGCGTGCTCTCCCAGACGCCCAGGAACTTATCCGCTCCAGGCTCCTGATTCTTTTGCAGGAGCGTGTTTGCCAGTCCCATCTGCCTGTTTACCAAATCGTAGCTGGCCTGATCTATGGCCACCGGGTCCTTCGAGGCCAAGATGCCGATATCCGGCACGAAGGGTGCATCGCTCCAGGGCACGCAGTCGCAGTCAGGGGTGATATTGAGCAGGATGTTGAAGAATCCGACCCGGCTTTCCTTTCCCTTTATCGCTCCAAAGGCATACTCAGTCATCCTCTCCATGAAGGGCGGCACCTCTACAAACCAGTCGAAGTCCAGGGCGTGAGTTGGGCAAACGCGCAGGCACTTGCCGCAGCCTGTGCATAGATTGTAGTCTACGGCGGAGATCCTCTTTTCCACAGTTATGGCACGCTTGGGGCAGCCGTCCATGCAGGAGCGGCAGCCGCTGCATAGCTTCGCATTGAATATAGGCTTGGCCGAATGCTGCTCCGCCTTTCCTAAAGCGGGTGCGCAGCCCATGCCCAGATTTTTTATAGCGCCCCCAAAGCCGGCCGGAAGGTGGGCTTTGAAGTGGGATACTACGATCATGCTATGGGCAGAAGCGATCTCTCCGGCGATCTTGACCCGACGAAAATGCTTCCTATCGATTGTAACCTCCCGGAAATTGTCGCCTTGCAGGCCATCGGCGATGACAACCGGCGCTCCGGCCACGGTCGGGCAAAAGCCGTGCTCGGCTGCAATTTGCAGATGATCGACTGCATTGGCCCGACTTCCCCCGTAAAGAGTATTTGTATCTGTAAGAAACGGCTTTGCGCCGAGAGCCCGGATCTTTTCTGCTATGGGCCGGACCAGGACCGGATTTACATAAGAGTCGCATCCCCTCTCCCCGAAGTGGATCTTGATCGCGGTAAGGTCGCCTTTTTGTACTACTTCATTCAAGCCCGCTGCATCAAAGAGCCTCATGATCCTGTTTTGCTTGTTATCTTGAAAGCTTCTCGCCCTGACCCCGGCAAAATAAACAGTGCTTTTCAATTCTTGCCCACCTCCAAATAGCTGATGTGCAATATGCTGCATGAATAAAAGAATTTGATGCCTGGCGAAGAGATATATGCCAATAACGGCTTTAGTTATTTAGAAACTTTTTGGAGATGATGACAATTGACCGCTAAAAACTATGAGGCATGGGATGTTAAAGAGACCGACTACCCCGCAGATGGCCCCCAGGAGGAGCAGCTCAAGTTCCTTTTGCGTTATGCAATTTTAGCCCCCTCCGGCCCCAACACCCAGCCCTGGAAGTTCGCAATTCATGAATGCGGCATTTCCGTCTTCGCCGATTTAAGCCGTGCCTTGCCTTTTGTTGATCCAAGCAACCGCACCCTCTACATGAGCGTGGGCTGCGCCATAGCCAACCTGGCCGTCGCCGGAGCACATTTCGGATTTGCTCCGAGCGTGAGCTACTTTCCAGGCGGGCTGGAGAACGACCTGGTGGCCGAGGTGCAGCTCTTGCCCGCTGGCCGAAGGCCCGTGGACGGGCAAAAGGATATTTTCTCTCAGATGCAAAGAAGGCACACCACCAAAGACCGATATGAAAATGCGACAATCGAACAGTCCATTTTAACGGAACTCGAGAGGAACATAAATCTCCCCGGCCTTTATCTCACCTACCTGTCCGATAAGGATTCCAAAGACAAGATGGCTGATCTGGTCTCCCGCGCCCATCAGACTCAACTGGCCAAGAAGGAGTTTCGCCAGAATCTCGGCAAGTGGCTGCGCAGCAACTGGACGACCGAGCCTGACGGCATGCCCCTCTATACGTTCGGTGTGCCGGATGTATTGTCTCTGGGATTTCCTGCCGCTTTCAAGGAGTTCGACCTCTCCCTACCGGTCATCTACCGGGACTCGGGCCTCATACACGACTGCTCCACCCTTGCCGTGCTTACCACAGATCAGGATGATAAGCTGACCTGGACGATGTGCGGCTTCGCCCTGGAAAACCTGCTGCTCCGGGCCACAGTTTATGATGTGAGAGCATCCTTCTTCAGCCAGCCGATAGGCCTTGCCGACTTGCGAGAGGAGCTGAAGGTGCATATCAACCGCGGCCACCCCCAGCTTATCTTCAGCCTGGGAATGGCAAAGCCTATGCGTCCCAGCCCGAGAAGGCCTTTAGAGGATGTGATTATTAAGCGGTCTTAGCCGGTCTTATCATCACCGAGGGGGAAATTTTTCAGGCAAAGCAGGGTACTTCTCAGCTCCTCAAGCTGCACCGGCTTGGAGATGTAACCGTCCATTCCGGCAAGCAAACATCTCTCTTTGTCCCCTTCTAGCGCATAAGCAGTCATAGCCAGGATCTTCGGCCTATTTTTTAAATTAAGATCGAAAATGGCACGGGTGGCCTCCAGGCCGTCCATCTCCGGCATCTGCACGTCCATGAGGATCACATCATAGGTCTTTTTTAAAACAGCCTGCAAGACCTCCCGGCCATTGGAGGCCAAATCTGCTCTGTAGCCCAGCTTCTTTAGCATAAGACGCGCAACCTTCTGGTTGACAAGGTTATCTTCCGCCAGCAATATCGCCAGATCCTGGTGCATCTCTTCGTTGCTACTGGTGCGCACTTTCTTACGATGTGGAGGCATTAAAGCCTCCTGCAATGCAAAGAGAATGCTGGCGGGCGAAAATGGCTTTATTAGTGTTTTTTTGCCTGCACGATGTTGGCCGGGCGTTGTGAGTGTAATGGTGGGAAGACGCTCTCCTATCTCATCGGCCAGCTCTTCGGCACCCGGAACATCCAGATCCAAAATCGCGGCATCAAAACGGCTCTCTACCAGTTCTCGCGCCTCAAAGGCAGAGACAACTGGATATACAAGCATCCCCCAGGTGCGGGCATAATCCAGCAGCTCCTTCAGGCAGCCCTCGCTGCTTAGCAGAGCCATTATCTTCTTGCCGGCCAGATGCTGCTTGGCAGCCTCACCTGAAAATGGCGGGGCAAAAATCAGGAAGTGGAAAGTTGAGCCTTCGCAGAGCTTGCTTTGCACCCAGATCCTTCCGCCCATCAGCTCTACCAGCCTCTTGCTTATGGCCAGGCCCAGGCCTGTCCCACCATATTTTCGGGAGGTGGAGGCATCGACCTGGCTGAAGGAGAGAAATAGCTTTTTCAGGTCAACCGAGCTGATGCCAATTCCCGTATCGAAAACCGAAAAGTGGATTTCATCATCATTTTCACCCGGCTGAACATGAATGGCTATGCTGCCTTTTTCGGTAAATTTTACCGCATTGCTGAGCAAGTTGGCCAGGACCTGGCGCAGCCTAACCGAGTCCCCCAGGATGGTTGAAGCGATCCTCTCGTCAATGGCATAAGTCATATCCAGTCCTTTCTCTGCAGCCTTTGTCGCCACCATGTCCAGCGAGGACTCTATGCAGTCGCGTAAAATGAAGGGCAAATGCTCCAGCTTCATCTTGCTTTCATCAATCTTGGAGTAATCCAGGATATCGTTGATAATGGCAAGCAACGCATCACCGCTGCTGTGAATGGTCTCGACGAAATCACGCTGCTCTTCGGTGAGGCGGGTTTCCAGCAAGAGCCCGGCGAGGCCGATGACAGCATTCATGGGGGTGCGTATCTCGTGGCTCATATTGGCCAAAAACTCGCTTTTCGCCCGGCAAGCCGAATCTGCCGCCTGCTGCGCAGAACGAAGCTCGATCTCCGTTTCTTTATGCTTGACCATCTCCTCTTGCAGCGCCGCATTTGCCCGGAGAAGCCAAGCCGTCCTCTCCGACACACTCTTTTCCAGCCCTTCCTGCGTCTTTTTCAGAGCCTCTTCCGCCAGTTTCCGCTCAGTGATGTCATTGACGAATCCCTCCAGGGCGAGCAGCTGCCCATCCGGCAGAAATATTCCCAGACCCTGCTCCCAGACCCATTTGATGCCATAGCGTGATCTTATCCGGTAAATCAACCGGAAATGCCTTCTATTAGAAACTGCCTCTTGAATCTCATCCCAAACGTATTTTTGGTCCTCGGGATGAATCAAATCGGCGTAGGAGATAGCAGTATTCAAAAGCAGTTCTTCCGATCGATAGCCTGTAAGATCCAGGCAGCCCTCGCTTACGAATTCCATGGTCCACTGCCGATCGTTTTTGCAGCGATAGGCCATGCCGGGCAAGTTGCTCATCAGCGTGGAGAGCGCCCTCTGGCTCTCCCGAAGAGCCCCCTCAGCCTTTCGTCGCTGGATGATCTTCCACATGCCGCTCATGAGCAGTGTGAGCTGGCGCACATCGGAGTCATCGTACTCCGCTTCCTTGTTGCCGAGGCCCGCCACAATGACTATCTTGCCCTTGTCCATGATGGGCACATTCATGTGGCGGACAACATTTACATGGCCTTCAGGAATGCCTTTTTTCTTAGGGCAGGAGGCATAATCATTGGTTATCACCGCTTTCCTCTGCCGAATAGCCTCGCCCCAGAGACCTGTTTCCTGTAGATGATAGACTACTTTTTTATGTTCAATGTCGCACATCTGCATGGCCCATTTGGACCAGGAGTGCATAAATAGCGTCTCTTCTTCGTCATCAACGAAAGCCAGGTAGCCGAGCTTAGAGCCGGTCAGCTTGACCCCAGCCTCCAAGGCGAAGTCGGTGATCTCTTTAATGGATGCCTCATCCATCAGGTTTAACCGCTGCAAAGCCTCCAGCCTGGAATCGTCCAGAAGCAGTGCTTCTTCCGCACGCTTTCGGTCGGTGATGTTGTAAAAGTTGGCCAATAGATAGGTGGGTTTGCCGCAATCGTCTTTGACAAGTTCACATATCATCTCCGCCATGTAGGATTGGCCATCCGACCTCTTTAAAAAAAGCTCCCCCTGCCACTGCCCAACGGACTGAAGTGCAGGTATGACCTCTTCTTGCAGCCTGACTTTGCCCTCAGCATTCGTAAAATCGAATACAGACCGTCCTTTTATCTCCGAGATGTCGCGAAACCCGGATTTTTTCAGAAGGCTGGCGTTAACATACTCGATATTTCCGTTGAGATCTGTAAGCACAATGGCCGTGGGAACTGCCTCTATCACTTTTGTCATCATCTGCTCGATCTTCGTTTCAGGATCGCTGCTTGTAAGCATCTCTTCGCCCAACGGTTATCACTGCCTGTGCGTCTAAACGGATAGATATCGTTACTCTTAATCAATATATTGGGTGACCAATTAATGGCTATTCATTTCGTGAGAACCCCGCTGCAACAGCGCGATCAATTCCTCCGTGTTGTACCGGGACATCAGATCCAAGAGCATGTCCGTTTGCATATAGAAGCGCCTAGCTTTGCCAATCCCCACCAATGCCGCCTCTGACACATGCTCACAGGCCCTGAGATCCTCCTCGGTCCGGTTCATAGCGGCAATTATGACCTGCATCTCTTGCCTCATATTGAGTATCATTTCCATCTTGAGAGAGTCAGGATCGGTAACAGGAATATAGAAATATCTCTTGTCACCGGGTATGACGACCCTCTTGGCCAGACCACGCCTTTCCAGCATGCTCATATTGGCGCTGACAGTGGATTTGCTGTAGCCGGTCTCTGCCACCAGTTCGTCCATGGAAACCGGTCTGTCTGCCAGAAAAAGTGTGCCACGCAAAACGCCCACCGCATCGCACCAGCCGTAGCTGTTTGCCACTTTGACGCAGGCATCAACCATATGTCTCTTCAAGATATCCAATTCATCTCGATCCATCAATTTAAAGAAGACCACAAATTTTAAGTACTTTTCTCAAGTTCCGGACGTTTGGTAATTTTCGAACGGAACTGAGGTAAACGCGAATGAAAAGCACAGAAAGGCTCGGCCAATGGATCGCAGACAATCCCATCATAATCATGGCAGCCGCACTGCTTCTAACACTCGCATCCCTGCACTATGCCCAGCAAATCGAGATGCAAGGAATGACCACCGAGAGCATGGTGGGCAAAGAATCACCACTCTACCAGCTTTTCGACCATCTCTATGTGGAGAAGTTTGCCACCGAGTCGATAGCTGTGCTCATTGAAGCGGACGATGTCACAAAACCGGAAATTTTGAGGGCGATGGACAAACTCTCGCAAAAGATGCGCATAGCTTCGGATGTACTGGCAGTGACAAGCATCGCCGATATAGTGATAGACACAGAGAAGAGCGAAAGCGGTATCAGAATTATTCCTACCCAGGAGAGAATCGACGAAATTCTCTCTTATCCGATAAATCTTCCTGCAGTAAATGCCATGATGCCCGATAAGAAGCATACCATGCTCTCCATCGAGCTGCCGGTTTCTTTGAAGGAAGCACAACTTAGAGAGATTTACAAAGAGACGTCCGGTCAGGTAAAGATGGCAGAATTTCCGCCTGATGTACTCGTTACCGTCACCGGAAAGCCGGCGCTCATGCAATCAATAACCGAGGAGATGGCCAAGAGCAACGGCCCTATTCTGGCCCTGGCTGGTCTTCTCATGATAGTGGCACTGCTGATCTCCTTTAACCATGTGAAATGGTCGCTTCTCCCCATCCCCGTCGTCTTCCTGGGCATAATATGGACCTTCGGGGCTATGGGATTCTTGCGAATACCGTTTACCATGGTATCCATGTCAGCCTTTCCGGTGCTGATAGGCATCGGAATAGACTATGCCATCCAGTTTCACAACCGGATCGACGAAGAATTTGTCAAAGGCGGCTCGCCAATGCAGGCAGTGATACAGACGGTAGGCCATGTCTCCATGCCGGTCATGATCGCTCTGATTATTACTGCCATGGGGTTTGTCTCATTGCTTACATCATCCGTGCCCATGACCAGAGATTTCGGGCTGCTATGCCTTGTGGGACTCTTCCTTTGCTATCTGTCCGCCCTTTTCGTGGGCATCACTTTGCTTTACATTATCGAGAAGAGAGGCTCATCCAAGAGAGCAATGATGAAGAGGGACGTCGCTGCCAGTGTGCCCAAAGATACGGCTATAGGAAACATCATAGAGAATATCTCCGATATCTGCATTCAAAGATGGCATCTGGTGCTTGCGGCTGCATTATTCCTCTCGTTGGTCGGCATATATGCTGATACTCAGGTCGAGGTGGATACCGACTTCAAGAATTATGTGCCACAGGACTTGCCTCCGCTCATCGACTTTCGGCATATGAGCGATATCTTTGGAGGTACGGATACGGTGGATCTCATAGTTCAGGCCGATGACATTTCCGATCCGGATACTCTGCGATGGATGGATGAGTTTTGCATTTATCTGCAAAATTCCCGCGATCAGGTCTATGGTTATGAAAGCATAGCCGCCCTAGTTAAACGGGCCAATGGGGGCGAGATACCACAAGACAAAACGGAGATCAGAAGGCTGATAGATGCTCTTCCTGAACAGACGCGAGTTAAGAATCTTGATGGTCATGACACCGCCCTAATCAAATTGAATGTGGGCAAGGAGCTGACCAACCTGGGCGCAACGGGCACCGACCGGCTCATAAAAGAGATAGATAAAGACATCGTCTGGCATCAACCTCCTCCTGGAGTGTCCGTGCGGGAGACTGGCGACTCTGTGGTAATGACCACCGTCATTACCGCATTGACCCAAGGCAGAACGGAGATGACTCTGCTGGGGTTGGTGCTGATATTTATAGTGTTGTTGCTGATATACCGGGATTTTATAAAAGCGCTGTTGCCGGTACTGCCTATGCTGGTAGTAATAGGCTGGATGGGCGGAGTAATGTACCTGGCAGACATGAAATATACCCCCCTCACGGCATGCCTTGGCGCCCTCATTTTAGGTGTAGGATCGGAATACGCAATATTGATGATGGAGCGCTTCTACGAGGAGCTGGCGAAAATCGGAGAACCCCTTGAGGCGCTAAAAATTGCATCAAAGCGCATAGGTTCTGCACTCATTGCCTCCGGCCTTACCACCGTATTTGGATTTTCCGCCCTGATATCCTCGCCCTTCCTGATCACCAATAATTTCGGGACGGTTACAGTATTAGCGATAGTATTCGCATTACTCACGACCTTCACTGTCTTCGTTGTGCTCATGTACCGCATGGAGATTCGGCGTTCTGTGGTGGAAAATGCGAAATACGAGATGAAAAAAGCCCTCAAGCTGATAGCAAGCAGAAGAAAACATGACGCTATGCACATCTAATTGTCTACAATTAACAATATCTCCGTCAAGCAACATTTGGTCGTGAATCTTTAATAGGTTTTAATTATGTGATATGGAAATGTCAATAATTCATGCAAGCTCCAGATATGATCGATTAAGCCAGCTTGCTTCGCGGGGCAGTTGAACTT